>JAAYZA010000318.1 GCA_012515055.1 Syntrophomonadaceae bacterium
ATACCGGCAATTATATTTTTGCTCATGCCCTGACTCTTTTGGAAGGATATGACCGCACCGATATGATCAGCATACTGGCAGATACCAGCATGAAGATCTGTGATGGTGAAATCAATCAGATGCTGAGCTGCTATAATACTGATTTGGGCCTGAAAAATTATCTGCGCCGTATTGAACGTAAAACCGCCCTGCTTATTTCTGTCAGCTGCCAGCTGGGAGCCATGGTCAGCAATGCTGAAGAAGAATATGTCCGGGTCCTCAAGGAATATGGTTATTATCTGGGGATGGCTTTTCAAATCACTGATGACATCCTGGACCTGGTAGCTGACGAAAAAACTCTGGGTAAGCCTACCGGCAGTGATATCAGACAGGGAGTCATTACTTTGCCGGCCATCTATGCCCTGCATCATGATCCTCGCCGGGAGGAACTTAAAAGACTGCTGGGCTCTCCTGAATCATGCATAAATGATGCGGAACGTATTATTGATATCATCATTGATTCTGATGGTGTTGATTATGCCTCGTATGCCGCCGATCATTTTGCCGCCCGGGCACAGAAAAAGGCCAGGGCACTGCCTCCTTCACCTTTGCGCCAAACCTTTATCGATCTGGCTGATTTTTTATCAGTAAGGGAATATTAAAGGGGGATCATTGTGGCATTCAAGGATCTGAGTGTAGAAGATAAACAAACCATAATCCAGCATCTGGATGAGTTGAGAAAATCATTGATAATCAGTGTGATTGCAATAGTCGTTGCTTCTGTCTTTGCTTTCGCATTCAATGAGCAGATCCTGGCTTTTATAATCCAGCCTTTATCCGTCCTTAATGAATCATTAATCGTTACCGGAGTCACGGAAGCTTTTTTTGTTAAGCTTAAACTGGCATTTCTGGCAGGATTTATTATTGCTTTTCCGGTTATTTTCTGGGCCATATGGCGTTTTTTCAAACCGGCGCTGTATGAAAATGAAAGAAAGTATATCTATATTCTTTTCCCGGTAAGCATCGGCCTGTTCGTCTCCGGGATACTGTTTGCTTATTTCGGGATTTTACGCATGGTCTTAAAGTTCTTTATATATATTGCCGGTGCCAACCTGGAAACCATGTTCAAGGTCGATCAGTATGTTTCTTTCGTGATTGCCTTTACCCTTCCTTTCGGCCTTGTCTTTGAACTGCCGGTGATTGTTTACTTTCTCACCAGGATTGGAATCATAAAGCATGAAATGTTGTCGAAAAATCGTAAATACGCCCTGTTGATCATTGTTATACTTGCCGCTGCCCTGACCCCGGGACCAGATCCCATTTCACAGATCATGATGGCGGGGCCAGTTTATTTACTATTTGAAATAAGCATACTGGTGTCAAAAATGGCAGATCGCCGCAAAACGAAAGATGTAGTGGAAGATTAAAGGGGCAGAAGGCAAAAACAGGGACAATCCAGCGTCGTTTACATTAAACTGTTTTTTTGACATAATAGTCTATAATGCTAAAACAATTGTCAATGATGCGGTCAGATTCAAATTATTGAGCAAAGGTACAGGAGGGATAGCACATGTTCGGCTTGATCGGAAATTTTGGCCCTTGGGAATTGGGGTTTATATTGGTTATTGTCCTGATCATTGTGGGACCGGGCAAACTGCCCCAGGTGGGGGAATCCATTGGCAAGGCTATGAAAAATTTTAAAAAGGCTCGTGATGATGAAGAGCAAAAAGAATTGCTGAACGCCAGTAAAGATACCGACGACGATGAAGACTAGTTATGGGCTGCGAATTTCTGGGGTGGAATAATGCATTTGTTTCCTATAAATATCAATTTGCATAATAAACAATGTCTGGTAATCGGCGGGGGGCAGGTAGCCGGGAGAAAAATCAGCAATCTTCTTTTATATGGAGCAATAATAACAGTTGTCAGTCCCGGGGCGGAAAAGGAAATCGCATCACTGGCTTTGCAAGGGACGATTATTTGGATACAAAGGAATTTTGTCGAAGAAGATTTGCGGGACAAATTTCTGGTTTTTATCGCCACAGATGACAACAATATCAACCAATATATCAGTCAGCTGTGCCAGCGAAAAGGTATTCTGGTCAATGCAGTAGATGATCCGCCTAACTGTGATTTTTATGTACCAGCCGTAGTCAGGCGCGGTTCTTTGACCGTGTCAATTTCCACCGAAGGCAAGAGCCCGCTTATGGCCAAAAAGCTGCGTCAGGAACTGGAGAAAATAATAACGATGGAATATGGGGTTTTGGTTGACATATTGGGGGAACAACGGGAGATTATCAAAACCCGGATCGAAGATATTGAAACCAGGCAAAAAATATTCCGGGAACTGGTTGATTTGGATGTTTTAGAACTGCTTGCCGCGGGGGAAGAAGAGAGGGCAAGGGAAAGAATAAAGGAATGTATATCCTTTTGGCTGGATTAAACCATCGCACGGCACCGGTGGAAATCAGGGAAAAATTAGCTATTGCAGATTCGGAACTGGGTAAAGCCTATAAGTATTTTGGGGCAAATGAAGCTATTGAAGGAACAATTATTCTAACCACCTGCAATAGAACAGAAATCTATGCTGCCACTCGCAACATAGATGAAGGGCAGAAGGTGTTGCGGCAATATTTCCGGGATTATGCCGGATTTGATGAGGCGGCACTGGACAAGTATTTTTATCTGCCTAACTGCAATGATGCCATTCTTCATTTATTCAGGGTAGTTTCAGGTCTGGATTCAATGATTCTGGGTGAAACTGAGATCCTGGGACAGGTCAAAGAAGCATATCAGCATGCCATTGAAGCTGAAGCATCGGATAATGTGTTAAATGCTTTATTTCAAAAGGCAATATATATAGGGAAAAAAGTAAGAACTGAAACGGAAATTGACCAACATTCACTATCCGTAGGTCATGTTGCTGTGCAACTGGCAGGGGAAGCACTGGGTAATCTGGCCGACAAAACGGTTTTGGTCATAGGTGCCGGCAGAATGGGTGAGATAACGGCTCGTAACTTGATGGCCAACGGGGTCAAAACTGTTCTTGTTTCCAACCGTTCTTATGATAAGGCGGCAGACATGGCTCGGAACCTTAATGGCCGGGCGATTCGCCTGGACCAAATTACAGAAGAACTTACGGCGGCAGATATTGTCATCAGCTGTACCGGGGCCAGTCATTATGTAATTCGTCCTGACCGTGTCGCCGACATCTTGGAATCTCGGCAGGGCAAACCAATTCTGATGATTGACATAGCGGTTCCCCGGGATATAGATCCGGCTTTACAGGAGATTGCCGGAGTGCAGATTCTGGACATTGATGATCTGCAGGGGGTGGTGGATGCCAACTATGAGCAGCGCCTCAAGGCTTCCATTGCAGCGGAAGATATTATCCGGCAGGAACTGGAGGAATTTGATCAATGGCTGGGTAGTTTATGTGTTGTGCCGGTCATAACCGCTTTGCAAGAACATGGTAAAATGATAACGAACATTGAAGTAAAAAAAGCTTTTAATAAATTAGGTACTGTGACTGAGCAGGAAGAACGAATCATAAACTCCATGGCGCAGGCAATTACAAATCAGCTTCTAAAGGGACCGATTGTAAATTTAAAACAAATGGCAGCCAGCGATGAAGGTCATTCCTATGCTAAAATGGTCAAAAACCTTTTTGGTCTGGATGTCAATATCGAGGAGACAACCGAGTTTGGGAACTATAAGACTGGGGACCAGGGGCAGTAAACTGGCTGTCTGGCAGGCTGAATATACAGCGGCACAATTGAAAAAACAAAATCCGGACTTAAATGTTCAAATTAAAATAATCAAAACTACCGGTGACAAAGTTCTGGATGTTGCTATGGCCAAAATAGGTGATAAAGGATTATTTACCAAAGAACTGGAAGTGGAATTAAAACGAGGAACTATTGATCTGGCAGTGCACAGCTTGAAGGACATGCCGGCGGAGTTGGAGGCCGGTCTTACCATTAGTGCAGTTCTGGCCCGGGAAAACCCGGCTGATGTATTACTGACCATGAATAATGCCCAACTGAGTGATTTGCCGGCTCAGGCAGTTATTGGCACTTCAAGTTTACGCAGGCGGGCACAACTGGCTGCCTGGCGGCCCGATCTGCAAATCGTCGATATCAGGGGCAATGTGGAAACCCGTTTGAGAAAAATGCAGGAACAGGGTCTGGACGGAATAATTTTGGCTTATGCGGGTATAAAACGTCTGGGACTGGAAGAATACATCAGCGATATTTTGTCTTACGAGACCATGATGCCTGCTGTCGGTCAGGGAATTATTGCCGTTGAGACCAGGGATACATATGATGAGGTCAGAAAAATCGTATCGGCAATAAATGATCATGCTACACATCTTGCGGCATTGGCGGAAAGAAGTTTTCTGGCGGCAATCCAGGGAGGGTGTCAGGTGCCAGTGGCGGCCTATGCACGATATAGCGATGGCTGCCTGGAGCTGAGCGGTCTGATTGCCTCCCTTGACGGGGATATCATACTGAGAGATTGCAGAAAAGGCACGGCAGCGGAAGCGGAAGAAATCGGGCGCTTCCTGGCCAACAGCCTGTTGCAGTCCGGGGGAGCAGAGATTTTGGACCATATCAGAAATATGGGAGAAAGATAGATGATGGTAAAGCAAGGTAAGGTATTCCTGATAGGTGCAGGTCCCGGGGATCCGGAACTTTTCACATTGAAAGGAAGAAGGCTGCTGGAAACAGCAGAAGTAGTGATCTATGACCGTTTGGTGAACAAAAAAATACTGGCATATGTTCCGGCTGATGCTGAATTGATATATGCCGGGAAGGAATCATCTAACCATGCCTTGCCACAGGAAGAGATCAATCAGCTTCTGGTTGACAAAGCCCGGGAGGGCAAACGGGTTATGAGATTAAAAGGGGGAGATCCTTTTGTCTTTGGACGCGGCGGTGAAGAAGCTCAATACATAAGGGAAAATGACTGCGATTTTGAAATAGTACCGGGTATTACTTCCGCTATAGCCGTTCCAGCCTATGCCGGTATACCTGTAACTCATCGGGATGATACATCCAGTGTGACATTGGTTACCGGTCACGAAAAAGAAGGCAAGGAAACCAGTTCCATCGACTGGGAGGGAATAGGAGCAGGCCATGATACCATAGTATTTTTAATGGGGGTGGAAAACCTTCCTTTCATATGCGGACAATTAATGAAATACGGCCGGAAGCCAGATACGCCCATTGCTCTTATCAGATGGGGCACTTTGCCTGCTCAGGAGGTTTTAATCGGGGAACTGAGTAATATCGAAGCAAAAAAGCAAAAGGCTCAATTTAAGCCCCCGGCAGTTATTGTGGTTGGCGAAGTGGTCAAACAAAGGCAGGCATTGCAATGGTTTGAAAACAAACCCTTATGGGGAAAAAAAATCGTTGTCACCCGGGCCCGGGCCCAGGCCAGTGTATTGGTGGATAAGATCACTGATTTGGGCGGGGAAGCCATTGAGTTTCCTTCTATTACGATTAAGCCCTGGGAAAATCTCAGCCCCTTGTATAAAGCCCTGAAGGGCATCGAACATTATAACTGGATTTTGTTTACCAGTGTCAACGCTGTGGATATTTTTTTTGAGGCCTTAAAAAATCAGGGAATAGATATCAGGGACCTGAAAGGAATTAAAATTGGGGCAATAGGTACGGTTACCAGTGCCAGGATCATGGCCAGGGGATTGAAAGTGGATGTGGTACCGGATGAATTTGTAGCGGAAAGCCTGGTGCAGGCCTTAACGGGCAAAATTAACCGGGGGGATTGGGTCCTTTTACCTCGTGCCCGGGGGGCGAGAAGTATTTTGCCCGAGGCACTGAAAAACATCGGGGCCAGTGTCAATGAAGTGATCATCTATGAGGCCATAGCCAATCGCGATGTGGGCCAGGAGGTTCTGGCGTCGATCGAAAGCGGACAGATCGATTACATAACTTTTACCAGTTCTTCTACTGTCAGCAATTTTGTGAATATTATCGGATGGGAGAATGTCGGTTTGATAAATCGACGGAGCAAAATAGCCTGTATTGGCCCAATTACTGCCAGGACAGCCGGGGAACATGGTTTGAAAACCGATATCCAGGCGGAAAGATATACCATCGATGGGTTGGTGGAAGCTATATTGAAAACGATCCGGATATAGTAAAAATGGGGGGGTAAAGGGTGATAGGCTGTACCAAATTGTTATGTGGAACTGCCACTGTTTCGGAGGCAATAAAATTCAATCGAACTGATAATATACCGCCGCAGTTTTTGCAGTTTTCCGATAAGAACCGGCCATTGGTGGTATGGAATACCACCAACCGCTGCAATTTGCGCTGCAAGCATTGTTATATCAATGCCGAGGATATTGATTACAGTAATGAGCTTACCCATGATGAGGCCCGGGAGTTTATTCGCGATCTGGCCGCAATGAGGGCGCCGGTGTTACTATTCTCCGGCGGTGAACCGCTGTTAAGAAAAGATTTGTTTGAGCTGGGCAGATATGCAGTGGATATGGGCTTAAGGGCAGTTATTTCATCCAATGGCACATTGATCGATGATGAAATGGCCCAAAAAATAAAAATGGCGGGCTTTCAGTATGTAGGCATCAGTATTGACGGCGCTCCAGAGACCCATGATGATTTCCGCAATAAAAAAGGAGCCTTCGACGAAGCTTTGCGCGGGGTTAAAGCCTGTCAGAAAATTGGTATCAAAACTGGTGTGCGCTTCACTGTCAACAAGCACAATCAGCAGGATCTGCCGGAAATATTTGATATTCTTAAAAATGAGGGCATCCCGCGCTTCTGTATGTATCACCTGGTTTATGCGGGCCGGGGAGAACAAATGATAGAAATGGATACCACCCTGGACGAAAAGAGAAAGATATTGGAGCTGGTGAGCCAGAAGACAGTCGAACTTCATAACCAGGGGGTAGAAGTGGAGATATTAACCACCGACAATCATGCCGACGGCATATATTTATTAAATCAGATCCGCCGGCGGCAGCCGGAACGCAGCGAAGAAATCATTAAGCTTCTGGAAATGCATGGGGGTTGTTCAGCGGGGACTAAATTCGCTAATGTTGATCCCCAGGGAAATGTACACCCCTGTCAATTCTGGCAGGATTATTCCGTAGGCAATATCCGGGAGAAGCCTTTCAGTGAAATTTGGACATCGGATGATGAAATGATGGTAAAACTGCGGGAAAAAGAGAAGCATGTAACCGGTAAATGCGGCAGCTGTAATTATAAATCACTCTGCGCCGGCTGCCGGATAAGAGCCAGAGCAGTTTACGGTGATATATGGGCAGAAGATCCGGCTTGTTATTTGACTGCCGAAGAATTAGGTATTGCTGAATAGACAGGAGGGCTTATTATGTCTTTCCCGCGAAATCGCATGAGAAGACTCAGAAACAGTGAGAATATTCGCCGTCTGGTGCGGGAAACTGCTTTATCCGTGGAGGATTTTATTTATCCTTTGTTTATTGTCGGCCAGGAGGGGGTGAAACAGCCAATCCAATCCATGCCGGGTATATGGCAGCTTTCCGTGGATCAACTGGCCGCGGAAATTGAAGAAATTATGGCACTGGGCATAAAAGCTGTTTTGCTTTTCGGATTGCCCGAGTATAAAGATGCTGTCGGCAGTGCTTCCTGGCAGGATAATGGGGTGGTGCAAAGGGCGATCAGGGAAATAAAATCCCATTCCCCTGATCTCCTGGTAATTGGTGATGTGTGTTTGTGCGAATATACTGACCATGGTCATTGCGGATACATAGAAAATAATGATGTAAACAATGATAAAACCCTGGAACTTCTGGCCAGGCAGGCGCTGTCATATGTTGGCGCGGGATGTGATATTATTGCTCCTTCCGACATGATGGACGGGCGCATCGGTTTTATCAGGGAAGAACTGGACGCCAATAATTATCAGGACACCATTATAATGTCCTATGCAGCCAAATATGCTTCTGCTTTTTACGGACCTTTTCGGGAGGCAGCTGATTCAGCACCGCAATTCGGCGATCGGCGCACTTATCAGATGGATCCGCCCAATATCAGGGAAGCCCTGCGGGAGGTAAAACTGGATATTGAGGAAGGGGCAGACATTGTTATGGTAAAGCCTGCGCTGGCTTATCTGGATGTTATTAAAGCTGTTAAAGATGAATTCAATCATCCCCTTGCTGCTTATAATGTCAGTGGTGAATACTCCATGATCAAAGCAGCGGGCATGAAGGGCTGGATCGATGAAGAAAGAGTCATGCTGGAAATGCTGACTGCCATTAAAAGAGCGGGTGCTGATATGATAATTACTTATTTTGCTAAAGATGCAGCCCGGGTGTTAAACCGCCAGAAGATGTGAAGGGGGGGACAGTAAGGGGGAAGATTTTTCCCGGCTTACGGAATATAAATGCTCGTATCCTGGAATTCCACCAATCAGTGTAATATGTTTTGCGACCATTGTTATCGTGACGCCGGTGCTAAACTGGATGATGAATTGAATACGGATCAGGCCAAAAAGATGATTCGGGAAATACAAGCGGCGGGCTTCAAAATTATGATTTTCTCCGGGGGCGAATCGATTATGCGCCCTGATATATTTGAACTGGGCAGTTATGCAACTGCAACGGGATTAAGGGCTGTTTTGGGCACCAATGGCACCCTGATTACACCAGATATAGCAGCAGGACTTAAAACAGCGGGTTTTAAGGCGGCGGGTGTGAGTCTGGACAGCCTGGATGCGGGGAAAAAT
Source organism: Syntrophomonadaceae bacterium (assembly GCA_012515055.1). Lineage (GTDB taxonomy): Bacteria > Bacillota > Syntrophomonadia > Syntrophomonadales > Syntrophomonadaceae > UBA1368. Next base: position 8,731 of record JAAYZA010000318.1, read on the forward strand.
GACCAGTTCCGCAAATTTGACAAAGCGCATGATCTGGCTATTCAAGGGATGATAAACTTGAAAAATGCCGGGGTGCCTTTTCAGATCCATACCACAGTGATGGATTGGAATGTAAGGGAACTGGAGGAAATAACTGATTTCGCCATAGAAATAGGGGCCATGGCCCACCATGTGTTCTTCCTGGTTCCTACTGGCCGGGCGGTGAATATTGAGGATGAAGCCCTGCGCAAGATGGAATATGAGCGAACAATAACCAGGTTGATGAAAAAGCAAACGGAAATTGAGATTGAGATCAAACCGACCTGTGCCCCGCAGTTTATGAGGATCGCCCAGCAAAAAAACATGCCAATGCGTTTTTCGCGGGGATGTCTGGCGGGTATCAGCTACTGCATTATCAGCCCCAAGGGCAATGTTCAGCCCTGTGCTTATTTGGATATTGCCCTTGGCAATGTAAAAGAGAAGCCTTTTGATGAAATATGGCGGGATAGTCAGATGTTTAAGGAATTAAGAACAATGGCCTATGAGGGCAAATGTGGATATTGTGATTATATAGACAGCTGCGGGGGGTGCAGGGCCCGGGCTTATTATTACACACAGGGAAATTATATGGCTCAGGATGATTGGTGTCTTTACCAGCCGCGGGGTGAAAATAAGTGATGGTTCTTACAACACGGGAAAAGGAAATACTAAATCGATTACAAAATGATTTCCCCCTGACAGTTGCACCCTATAAGGATATTGGGGCAGCAATGGGAATAAGTGAGGAAGAAGTAATTAAAACCATTCACCGGTTGAAGGAAGCGGGTATTATAAGAAGGATCGGGGCAGTTTTTGATTCTCCGGCCATGGGTTTTGCCTCCACTCTTTGTGCTATGCAGGTCCCGGAAGACAAACTTGAACGGGCGGCAGTCATGATCAATCAACATAAGGGTGTAACTCATAATTATCTGCGGGACAATTCTGTTTTTAACCTTTGGTTTACAGTAACAGCACCATCCAGGCAAGAATTAGAGGAAATAATGACGGAATTGGAACGGGAAAGCGGACTGGAAATTCACCGTATGCCGACGAAAAAAGCTTATAAAATTAAAGCTGTTTTCGAAATAGGAGAATAGTATAATTGGTTAAATACAACAATAAATTCAGTGAACTGGAAAAGCAAATAATCGCCTATACTCAGGGGGATTTACCCTTGGAGCCCAGGCCTTTTAAGCCTCTGGCAGATCAACTGGGTATTTCTGAAACCGAGGTCATCACCCGGATCAAAAACCTTAAGGCCGGGGATTATATAAGGAGATTCGGGGGGGTACTGCGCCACCAGAAAGTTGGTTATCAGTCCAATGCGCTGGTAGCCTGGGAAGCAACAACGGCCAATGCCGATCAGGCTGGTGAAATAATGGCTGGATGCCAGCAGGTGAGTCATTGTTATCTTAGGGAAACGCCGGAGGAATTTTGTTATAATCTATTTACCATGATCCATGCCTGCAGTGAAACAGATTTACAAAATATCATTGAAAAATTAGCCCGGGCTTCCGGTCTGTCCAGATATACCGTAATCAGGACCAGGCATGAATATAAGAAGACCTCCATGGTGTATTATTAATATTTTCTGGCAGGGGAGGTAAGTGGATGCTGAAAATGGATAAATCGCAAGAATTATTTGCTGTTGCCTGCGGTCTTATGCCGGGCGGCGTTAACAGTCCGGTCCGGGCTTTTAAATCGGTGGGGATGGAGCCCCTGTTTATCGAAAAAGCCGCCGGATGCAGAGTATATGATGTGGACCAGAATGAATATATTGATTATGTTGGTTCCTGGGGACCGCTTATATTAGGACACAGCCACCCGCAGGTAGTGGAGGCAATCATTAAAACCGCCGAAAAAGGCACCAGTTTTGGCGCGCTTTGCCCGGAAGAAATTGAACTGGCTGCGCTGATTACGGCTGCTATACCTTCTATGGAAAAGATCCGTATGGTCAATTCCGGCACAGAAGCTGCCATGAGCGCTATTCGTCTTGCTCGGGCCTATACCGGCCGGGATAAGATAGTAAAGTTTGCCGGTTGTTACCATGGGCATGGTGACAGCTTCCTGGTCCAGGCTGGTTCAGGAATGCTGACCTTTGGTATTCCTTCCAGTTCGGGAGTGCCGTCCGGCATAGCTGAAGATACTCTGGTCGCTGATTATAATGATCTGCTGTCAGTGGAAAGGATTTTTGCCGAAGAAGGCCCCGATATAGCTGCCGTTATTGTTGAACCGGTGGCAGGGAATATGGGATTGGTACTGCCCCGCCGGGAATTTTTGGCGGGATTGCGTAAATTAACAGCAGATCATGGCGCTGTACTTATTTTTGATGAAGTTATAACCGGATTCAGGACCTGCTATGGTGGATTTCAAAATTTTGTGGATATCAGCCCCGATCTGACCACACTGGGTAAGATCATTGGCGGGGGATTACCGGTGGGAGCCTATGGAGGCAAAAAAGAATTGATGGATATGGTTGCACCGCTGGGAACTGTGTACCAGGCCGGGACTCTGTCAGGGAACCCGCTGGCAATGGCTGCCGGGGCTGCAACGCTGAAGATCCTGCAGAACAATGATTGGTATGAAAGATTGGAAGTAGCCGGATATATTCTGGGTGCCAGACTGAAAAAAGTATTTGAAGATGCGGATCGTTATTATACCATCAACCGCTTTGGTTCAATGTTTACTATTTTCTTCAATGAACAGGATGAAACAATAGAAGACTATGAGGCAGTAAGAAGGAGCAATGACGAGGAATATGGCCGCTTCTACCGGCAATTGCTGGAGGAAGGGGTATATCTGCCGCCATCCCAGTTCGAAGTCGGTTTTATTTCTTGTGCTCATGAACTGGAAGATATTGACCGGACTGTCAATGCTTTTGCCCGGACTCTGGAAAAATTGAATCAGTAAGGCGGCGCATTTTTCAAGTTTATTCAAGTGTTGGGATGGGCGCAGTTATGATAAACTGCATAAAAGCATGGGGTTTGTTTTGGCAGGGTAATGGCCGCGTTTTGAAGAGCAGGTAATAATTAAGTTTTTATAAAGCTAAAAAAGCAGGAAATCCAATCTTAATATCGAAAGTTTAAAGTTGAAACATAATGTTTTATAATTATCACTGGCGGTAAACTTGCCGTAGGCAAAAGATATAAGCGCTTTCTTGGGGGTGGTGGAAAGTCGTATTTTCTTTGGGAGTGAAAGGTATGCTCAAAAACTATAATTCAAAAAGGAGGAATGGACTTGAAGGTTCTAGTGTGTGTTAAGCAAACATTTGACACAGAAGCCAAGATTGAATTGAAGGATGGCAAAATTGCTGAGGCTGGTATCAATTTAATCATTAACCCTTATGATGAAGTAGCGGTTGAAGGTGCTATTCAGCTTAAGGAGAAAAAGGTTGTTGATGAAGTAGTCGTTGTTTCAGCTGGTGCTGACAAAGCCATGGACACCATCCGTACTGCACTGGCAATGGGTGCTGATAGAGGCATTCTAATTAAACAGGATGTTGCAGCGGATGAATTTGCACGTGCGGTTGCATTAGCTGCGGTAATCAAAGAGGAAAACCCCGAATTGATACTGGCAGGCCATGTTGCCGCTGATGATGGTTCCTCACAGGTACCGACTCGTATCGCCGAAATTTTAGGCTATCCCCATATCAACGTAATAACTTCATTGGATATTGCTGGGGGGAAAGTAACCTGCGCCAGTGAAGCAGATGGCGGAACCCAGGTTACCGAAGTCAGTCTGCCGGCAGTCATTTCCAGTCAGGTTAGCTGGAATGAGCCCCGTTATCCTTCCATGAAAGGTATCATGCAAGCCAAGAAAAAACCGGTTGCAACTGTGGACGCTGTTGCTGCGGACAATAAAACTACCATCGTTGAGTATGCACTTCCCGCTGCTAAACAGGCCGGTGTTAAGATTGAAGAAGATCCCGATGTGGCGGCAGCTAAATTAGCGGACTGGATCGCCAATACTGCTAAAGCAGAAATTAAAAAATAATTTACTGGAATAGTAAAAAGGAGGGTAATAGATGGCAGGCACATGGGTATTTGTAGAACAAAAAGACGGTAATATCCGTAAAGTTACTTTCGAAATGCTGTCCGAAGCTAAAAAATTCGGTGATGAAGTTAGTGCAGTAGTGTTTGGCAAGGGCGTTGAATCACTGGCACCCGAATTTGCCAAATATGGTGCAGATAAGGTATATGTTGCCGATGATGATGTATTTGGTGAATATAATACTGGTGCATTTGTGGTCCAGATGGCAGCAATGATTGCTGAGTATAAACCCAATGCAATCATGTTTGCCCATACATTTAACGGCAGAGACTTTGCTGCCCGGCTGGCACAGAAACTGGAAGCGGGTTTGGCCACTGATGTTGTAAAAGCTGAAATCAGTGCTGGCAAAGGCTTATTTACCAGAGCTATCTATGCTGGTAAAGTATTATCCAAGGTCGAAGTTACCACTGATCCGATTTTAGCCACTATTCGCGCGGGTGTCTTTGAAGTAGCTGAAGGTGCAGCAGCTGGCGAAGTTGTAAAACCAGCGGTGGCAGCGACAGCTGCTGACGTATATCAGACCATTAAAGATTTTCAGCCTTCCGTATCTGCCCGGCCTGAATTGACCGAGGCTCCGGTAGTAATATCCGGCGGACGTGGATGTAAAGGACCTGAAGGCATAAAGATCGTGGAAGAACTGGCTGATCTCCTGGGGGCTGCCCTGGGCGGTTCCAGAGCTTCCATCGACTCGGGATGGCTGGGACATGAACTGCAGGTTGGGCAAACTGGAAAAGTTGTTAACCCAAATCTGTACATCGCTTGCGGTATTTCAGGAGCTATCCAGCATCTGGCTGGAATGTCTTCCTCGAAATTCATCGCCTGTATAAACACTGACCCGGAAGCACCGATATTCAATGTTTCAGATTTTGGTGTTGTAGGAGACCTGTTCAAAGTGGTTCCTCTTACCGTTCAAGAATTGAAGAAATAGCAGATGATGGGGGAATGGGGGCACGGGATATATGTTTTCGCATATATCCCGTGATAACCTTTAGGTGTTGATAGAGGAGGGAAAAAGAGAATATGTATTTTGGATTTACCGAATTGCAAGGCGGATACGATATCCCGATGCGCATCGTTGGTGCAAACGTCCCATACGAATGGCTGATCTATATTATCATGTGGATCCCAATTGCGATTTTCCTCTATGGTGCATGGACGAGAATCAGGCTCTGGCTGTTGGCTAAAGGTGAACAGCATCGTAATGACAATATTGGTAAGCGCATTTTCTCGTGGATTACTTTCACCTTTGCCCAGATTAGAGTTATTCAAAAACCTTTTGCCGGGTTTATGCATTTTTTGCTGTTCTGGGGATTTATAGTTCTGGCTATTGCTGCCGGAGTGGATGCAGCTCACTATTGGCTTGGCTGGCCCCACATTGAAGGAGCTTCTTATATCTGGTTCTCATTTGTCGTTGATGTGCTGGGGATGCTGGCTATGATTGGAATCGTAGTCCTGGCAATTGTTCGTTACCTACAAAAACCTGACCGGCTCAATGATACGAAAGTATCTGATGGGTGGGTTATTTTATTGATATTTGCCATATTGCTGACGGGATTTGTCATCGAAGGTTTGAGAATCAGTGCACAAATTACCATGTCCAGCACTTTGCAGCAGATCCTTTATGAAAGATCTGCATCTCCTTTCGGCTGGCTGTTTGCCCAGCTCTTTTTGAATATATCCCTTGATTCCATGCTCATATGGCATCGCATCTTGTGGTGGTTCCATATGGCTATTGCTTTTGTTTTCATTGCTCTGGTTCCCTTTACAAAACTCTGGCATATTTTCAGCGGCATGCTCAACTATTTCTTCCGCGATCTGGGGCCGTCTGCTGTTCCCATGGTATACAATATTGAGGAAGCAGAGACCTTTGGTGTGGAAAACATTGAAGAATTCGGCTGGAAAGATCTGCTGGACCTGGATGCCTGTATCAGATGCGGCCGATGTCAGGAGAATTGTCCGGCTTATAATACCGGCAAGGCCCTTAATCCCAAAATAAGCATCATTCAGAACATGAAGGCACATCTGGAAGCCAAAGGGCCTTATTTGCTGGAAGCCAAAGCTGCTGGTACTCATGAGGAAGCGGAAGTGGCTATGACCAGTGAAGCGGCGGAAGCAGCTGAAGCGGTTAATCCCATGGAGCAAAGTCTCTTGTATGATATTGTTACAACAGAAGCTATTTGGGATTGTACCAACTGCAGAGCCTGTATGGAGCATTGCCCGATGTTTATCGAACATATCCCCAAAATTGTTCAAATGCGCCGCAACCTGGTTATGTGGCAGGGGGATATGCCCAGTGAAGCGCAAATGGCCTTTACCAATATGGAAAGAAACTATAACCCGTGGGGAGTAGGATTTGCCAACCGCGCTGACTGGCTTAATGAAAGAGGAGTTCGTGAGCTGGTCAATCTGGTTCCGGAAGATGGCAAGCCCTTTGAGTATTTATTGTATGCTGGTTGTGCGGTTTCCTTTGATGATCGATACAAGAGGGTCGGTGAAGCTCTGGTAAGATTACTGGACAAAGCGGGAGTCAGTTTCGGTTATTTAGGGACGGAAGAATACTGTTGCGGTGATTCTGCCCGCCGGTTAGGCAATGAGTATTTGTATCAGACTCTGGCACAATCCAATCTGGATTCATTTAATAATTATGGTGTCCAAAAAATCATTGTTGTTTGTCCCCATGGATATAACACTCTTAAGAATGAATATCCGCAAATGGAGGGCAAATACGAAGTATATCATTATACCGAGTTCCTGGATAAACTTATTGCCGAAGGTAAATTGAAAGTTGATAAAGCACTGGGGTCTAAAATAACTTATCATGATTCCTGTTTCCTGGGCAGACACAACAATATTTATGATCAGCCAAGGAAAGTCCTTAAAGCAGCCGGGACCAATGTAGTCGAAATAGAAAAAGCCAAGAGAAGCGGTTTCTGCTGCGGTGCCGGCGGTGGACGCATGTGGCTGGAAGAAGATGCAATGGAAGGCTACAAGCGCATCAATGATACGAGAACTGACCAGTTGCTGGTACCGGGACCAGAAATGATAGTTACCAACTGTCCCTTCTGTCTTACCATGATTTCTGATGGTGTGAAAGCAGCGGAGGCAGAGGAAAACACCAAAGTTTTCGACGTTGCTGAAGTCTTGTGGAAGTCCATGAGTAATTAAAGCCGATTTAAAACCAATTGAAGACAGAGCCCGTTTTAAAATAAACGGACTCTGTTTTTTTATGTAACTACCAGGGGAGGTGATTGTTTATACAGAGGATGGAAGCCTGGTTTTGCGCTGTATAACCGATTCAGGAAAAACAAAATATATTATAAGCCGGCGACAGTAAAAATGAAAGAATAAGGGACTAAAAACACTTTCACAGCAGGAGATAGCAGAAGTTAAAGCGAATAAAGGTCAATAGGTTTTACCCATTTCGTAGTAAAGGGCTGATATAATGCGAATAGCTGTATATCCGGGCAGTTTTGACCCGGTAACCAACGGACATATCGATATCTTAAACAAGACCAGCAAACTTTTTGACCGGGTCATCGTGGCGGTGGTGCATAATGTTACCAAAACAGCATTGTTTACTTTAGAGGAAAGAAACCACATGATAAAAGAGAGCACCAAACATCTGGAAAATATAGAAGTAGAATGTTTTAATGGTTTATTGGCCAACTTTCTGGCCGATAAAAATGCTTGTGCCTTGATCAGGGGACTTCGGACGGTAAATGATTTTGAATATGAAATGCATATGGCCTGGTATAATAAAATATTTTCTCCGGATGTGGAAACGATTTTTGTCATCTCCAATAGTAACAATATTTTTGTCAGTTCCAGCGGTGTCAAGGAAGCAGCTTTGCTGGGCGGTGATGTCAGCAGTCTGGTCCCGCCGATAGTGGAAAAAGGTTTGCAGCAGAAATTGACAAAGATTTAGACAGTTTATATATCCTTACGCGAAACCTAATGTTTGTTCAAAAACATCAAAAGCCCCGCAGTTATGGTGAATTAATAAATAACTGCGGGGCTTTGCCATGTAATGTTTTTTGCCCGAGGGCTAATTCTTAGCCGGTTCGGGCAGAATTTACAAGCACCGGAACCAACTGCCGAAATTATTTAATCCTCGATCAGCTTCAGTCCATCTTTGCAGCGCTGGTTTAAATCCTTATACAGCTGAACACCGATCTGATTATACATGACCATATGTTCAGTCACATCTTTTATTGCCCGGGCGGGATTTCCCAGGGCTACTTTCCTATCAGGTATGATCCGTCCCGGCGGCAGTATGCTGCCCGCTGCCAGCAGACTTTCCTTCCCCAGTTCACAGCCGGTAGAAACCAGGGACATCATTCCAACTGTAGTATTGGCTTTTACCAAACAGGGACCGTGTATCACCGCCGCGTGTCCTACCAGGACGTTTTCTTCCAGAATAGCAATTGTTTCCGGTTCTGAATGGATCAAACTATTTTCCTGGATATTACTGCCGCTGCCAATGACGATTTTACCATAATCGCCTCTGAGAATGGCGCCGGCGCCTACATAACAGCTTTCACCCAGTACAACTTCGCCAATTATTACTGCCTGGGGGTGGATGAAACAGGACGAGGGTATTACCGGCCTTTTTCCTTCAAATTCATAAAGTGCCAAACCATGACACCTCCTTAATCTTTATTTTTAATTATTTACACACAGGGGCGGGCAATTCCTGCCCGCCAGCTTATTTCCCCTCGTTGCTTTCACGTGTTTTAAGGGTATAATATGTAAGAAGATATTAAGGGAAGGATTTTATAGGTGCATAAAGATATTTTAATAAAAGCCATGGATTTAGATAATCAGGTGCGGGTCATTTTAGCCCGCACAACAGACCTGGTCAATGAAGCAGCCCGACGCCATAAAACTTCTGCCACTGCTGCGGCAGCTCTGGGCAGAGTGATCACTGCTGCTTTGATCATGGGGTCTGATTTAAAAGGTGAAAAAGATATGCTGACAATAAGAATCGATGGTAAAGGACCGGGGGGGGCCTTGATCGCTTCTGCTGATGCCCATGGTACAGCCCGGGCATTAATATCTAATCCCCAGGCTGATGTGCCTTCGAGCCAGAAGGGCAAACTGGCAGTGGGGGAATTGGTGGGCCGGGAGGGTTTTGTCGAGGTGATCAAAGACCTGGGTTTAAAACAACCTTTTGTCGGCAAAGTGGAATTAGTCAGCGGCGAAATTGCTGAAGATATTGCCCATTATTATTTAAAGTCTGAGCAGACCCCTTCCCTGGCAGCCCTGGGTGTGATGGTAGCACCAGATCTGCAGGTGATCAGTGCCGGGGGCTTGCTGGTCCAGGCTATGCCAGGGGCCAGTGATGATTTACTGCTGCGGCTGGAAGAAAACATAGCAAAAATCGGTAAATTAAGCATCGCCCTGGAAAAAACACCGGTTCTGGAAGATGTAATGGCACGAATCATGGAAGGAATCGATCATCAAATAGTTGGTCAGCAGGATCTTCATTTTAAATGCAGCTGCAGTTTTGCAAGGCTTAAAAATATTTTAGGCTCATTAGCGGAGACGGAAATGGATAAAATGTGGAATGAAGACGGACAAATCGAGATAGTATGTAATTTCTGCAATGAGGTATATCATTATACACGGGAAGATATACGCAAAAAAGCCCCGGACATTGAAGCCTGAGGCTATTTTGAAGTTTTATGCTGGTTATATGGCTCTTTCGACTTTTCCTGAGCGCAAGCAACGAGTGCAGACATAGAGTTTTTGCGGGCTGCCATTAACAATTGCTTTTACCCGTTGAATATTTGGCTTCCATTGCCGGTTGGTCCTTATATGGGAATGGCTGTACTTTTTGCCAAAAGTAACCCCTTTACCGCATATTTCGCATTTGGCCACTTTATTTGCCCCCTCTCATAAACAATGCACTTAAACATTTTAACAAAAGAGGACGGAAAGGGCAAGAAGAAGGAAAAAATATCAGGGCGTAGAATTTAAATAACAGATTGGAGGGATTTTCATGTTCAGTATAAAAACCACCGAATTAGGAGATATATTAGTTGCGAAAGAGGTCGTGGAGACAATTGCCGGTTTGGCGGCGATTGATTCTTATGGTTTAGTGGGCATGGTAGCCCAGGATTTTGCCTCAGGTCTATCCAGTATTCTGGGTCTGGAGTCGATTCGCAAAGGAGTGCAGGTCAGTTCTTCTGAGGAAGGATTGATAGTTGATGTTTATATTATGGTGGGTTATGGCATCAAAATCAGGGAAGTAGCAGCCAATGTTATGCAAAAGGTAGTCTATGATCTTGACAAGCAAGCGGGATTAAAAGTTGCAACAGTGAATGTGAATGTCAAAGGGGTAAAAGTAATAACTGAGAAATAAGGAAGGAGCACTGATTTGAGTTTGCAGTTTATAAATGGAAAAGATTTAGTAAGCAGTGTAAAATCAGGGTGCGAAAAACTTGGATATAACCGCGAAAAGGTAAACTTGCTAAATGTTTTCCCGGTGCCGGACGGTGATACAGGGACCAATATGTATTTGACCCTGCAGGCGGCCGTAAAAGAAGGGGAAAAAAACGTGGATAAGCCTCTGGGCAAGGTGGCCCGGGCAATATCTTCCGGTTCTTTGATGGGGGCCCGCGGCAATTCCGGGGTGATCCTTTCGCAGATATTCAGAGGAATAGCTAAAATATTGGATGGTAAAGATGAGGCTGATGCATTGCTTTTTGCCCAGGCTCTTAAGTCGGGCTCAGATACAGCTTACAAAGCGGTTATGAAACCGGTTGAAGGCACGATCCTTACTGTGGTGCGGGAAATATCCCGGGCTTGTGAGGCGGAAGCGAAAAAGAGCAATGATTTGACCGCTTGCTTAAAAGCGGGGATCGATGCCGGTTATATTACTCTGGAAAAAACACCTTTGATGCTGCCGGTGTTGAAAGAAGCGGGGGTAGTTGACAGCGGCGGGCAGGGTTTGCTTTATTTTATGGAGGGAATGCTGGAAGCTCTGGCCGGGGAATATTATTTCCAGCCTCAGAAGCATGAAGAAAGGACCTCCGCCGACGAAATGAAAACAGAAAAAGAAGCAGTCAGTCTCGATTTTCAGTATTGCACTGAAGTGCTGGTCAAAGGGACTGATCTTGATGTGGATAAATTGCGGGAGCAGTTAAGCCCTCTGGGAGATTCGATGCTGGTGGTAGGTGAAGAAGAGATCATAAAGGTACATATCCATTCCAACCATCCGGGACAGGTTCTGGAAAAATGTTTAAAATGGGGCAGTTTATCTGATATCAAAATAAATAATATGCTGGAAGAAGTACACGAACAAATGCTTGTCTGGGAAGAAACCGAACCGGAAAATAGGCTGGGGATAAAAAAAATTGGTTTGGTGGCAGTTGGTGTGGGCGAAGGGATTATTGAGATCCTGAAAAGCCTGGGTGTTGATATAGTGGTAGAAGGCGGGCAGACCATGAATCCCAGCACGGAAGAACTGCTGGTTGCCAGTAATGAGATCAATGCTGATGCGGTGATTATACTGCCCAATAACAGTAATGTCATCATGGCCGCTGAACAGGCTGTTCACCTTAGTGAACGCCGGATCGAGGTGGTGCAGACAAAATCAGTCATGCAGGCCGTGACTGCTTTGATTGCCTATGAACCGGAGGGTGAAATAGATGAGGTTGCCAGTGCCATGCGCCAGGAGATCGAGAACGTTAAATATGGTGAGATAACCTATGCGGTAAGGGATTCATCAGTAAATGGTTTTAAAATAACAAATGGTGATGTTTTAGGAATCCTGGCAGGAGAAATCGTAGCGGTCTGTCCAAAAATCGACGAGGCGGTGGCTCAATTGCTGAGGAGCATGGTTGATGACAGTACCGAATTGATTACCCTGTTTTATGGCGAAGATATCTCCGCTGAAGAGGCAGCAGCAATATCCACCATGATTCAAGAGAAATATGAAGATGCAGAAGTGGAAATACATTATGGCGGGCAGCCCCATTATAGTTTTCTTTTATCAGCTGAATAATGGTGCAGTGAAAAAACCAGTCAGGGGGCTGATGATTGAATTGCCCGTCAGCAACAGGTCAAGAACAAGTCAGCCTGAAACGGATACCTGGATACATGTATCGGCACTGCAGGTGAACGAAGTGATTGACCTTTTTTAATGGTTTAAAAAATTGAGCCGCTTTTAAAAGGAGCCCGGATGAAAAAATTACAAAGCAGCATACAGTTTATCAAAGGAGTAGGGCCGGCCCGGTATGAGCAGCTTAAAAAGCTGGAAATAGAAACAGTTTTTGACCTGCTGTGGCATATGCCGCGGGGATATGTCGACCGCGAAGCCGTGACACCCATAAGTGACCTGCGGGCTGGTGATCAGACCAGTATCAAAGCTAAAGTCATGGGCACCAATATAGTGCGTACCCGCCGCGGAATGTCACTTTTTAAAGCATTACTCCAGGATGACAGCGGACTGATAACGGCCGTCTGGTTTAATCAGCCTTTTCTTAAGAACAGTTTAAAAAAAGGCATGAACATTTATGTCAGCGGTAAAGTTTCCTGCATGGGGAATCAATTGGAAATAAATGTGGCTGAATATGATTATCTGGACGGTGAAGATAGCGATAGAATTGTTCCGATATACCCTCTGACCGAAGGTATCAGCCAAAAAAGCCTGCGCAGGATCATTATGGCAGTATTGAAGGATCACCTGGAGTCTTATCCGGAAATATTGGCCGAGGAAATCCGGCAGGAAATGGGGCTGTGTGATATTGGATTTGCCTTCCGCCACATACATAGCCCGGCTGATCGGCATAGTTATTTAACAGCCAGACAACGCCTGGCTTTTGAGGAGTTGTTGATATTTCAGCTGGGTTGGCAGCACCGGAATGCTCAGATTAAAAAAGTGACGGGCCTATCCCTGCAGGAAAAAGATGATTTGCTGTTAAAAGTGAGGAAAAACCTGCCCTATACCCTTACCCGGGCTCAGGAGAGGGCCGTAAAGGAAATATTTTCTGATATGGAATCCCTTCAAAGCATGGGCCGGCTCCTGCAGGGTGATGTGGGAGCCGGTAAAACGGTGGTAGCGGCTCTGGCAACAGCTAAATGTGTTTCCAGCGGATTTCAGGCGGCTATCATGGTTCCGACTGAAATTCTGGCCCGCCAGCATCTGGCCTCATTGCAAAAGTTCTTTGCCGGCACTGATGTTGCCATGGCTTGTTTGACCAGCGGCACCCATCCAACGGCCCGGGAACAGATTCTGGCAGCATTGGGCAGCGGGGAAATCAGAATAATCATAGGTACCCACAGCCTTATTCAAGATGACCTGATTTTCCTGGATTTAGGTCTGGTCATTATTGACGAGCAACATCGCTTTGGTGTAAGACAAAGGGCCAAACTCAGCAGCAAAGGTCATACCCCTGACCTGCTGGTGATGACAGCTACTCCCATCCCCAGAACTCTGGCTCTTACACTGTATGGAGATCTGGAGATGTCCGTCATCGACGAACTTCCCCCCGGCAGGAAAGAGATCCTGACCAAATACGTCCCGGCTGCTGCCCGTAAATCAGTTTACGAATTCATAGGCAAACAGCTGGAAAAAGGAGCTCAGGCTTATTTTGTCTGCCCCCTGGTGGAAGAATCTCAAAAACAGGATCTGCAGGCGGCGGTAAGTTTATATGAGGAATTAAGCCGGGAGGTATTCCCGGATAATAAAGTAGGATTGTTACATGGGCGGATGAAACCTGCTGAGAAAGAGACCATAATTCAATCCTTCAAAAGGGGAGAAATAGAAATATTGGTGACAACCACCGTTATCGAAGTAGGGATCGATGTACCGGCAGCAACCTTGATGGTTATCGAGCATGCGGAAAGATTCGGCATTGCCCAGCTGCATCAATTGCGAGGCAGAGTAGGACGGGGGGAAAAACAATCTTACTGTATATTGCTGGGCAATCCCCAGACTCCGGAAGCAGTACAGCGCATAAAAGCAATGGAGGCTACCAATGATGGCTTTATACTGGCCCAGGAAGATTTGAAAATACGCGGACCAGGTGAATTTATGGGGACCAGGCAGCATGGCTTGCTGCAATTTAAGGTGGCCGATCTGGCCGTCGATATCGAACTCAGTGAAAAAGCCCGCCGCCTGGCTAAAGATTTCCTTTGGCCGGACTATTTGCATCAATATTTGCAATTGAAATTTAAAAATGGATTGGAAGGCGCTGGTGATTAAAAACATCAAAATTTGGGCAAATAAAAATTTATATAATCGGTCAAGCTATTACTGTTGATCCACTGGATCAGCAGTATTTTTTTAGGAGGAATAATAAGGTGGCCAAAAAATCAAAACGGGAACGAGTCGAAAGACTTAAAAACGAAGTAGCTGAGGAAATCGGTTTGACCGGGCAGAAAAACAAAAAAGAAAAAAGTTAAAAAGTCTTGAAAATACTTCTAGCATATAACTTTTTGACCGGGAAACAATAAGATTACATCAAAACAAAGGAGGTGACAAAAATGGCACCAAGCAGCAACAGACTCCTTGTTCCCCAGGCCAGGGCCGCAATGGACCAGTTTAAATTCGAAGCGGCTCAGGAAGTCGGAGTAAACTTAAAACAGGGCTATAATGGCGACCTGACTTCCAGAGAAGCTGGCAGCATCGGCGGACAGATGGTTAAAAAGATGATACAGGCTTATCAACAGGGTCAAGCCGGTGGATTGTCCTAATAGTAAAGCGATAAACTGATATACTATACTAAACAAGCGGATGAAACAATATCCGCTTGTTTTCATGGTATGACCCGGAATTTACATTTACCAATATCAGGTAGCATACAAAACCAGTTGTTCTTCTTCTATACCGGGGAATAATGATTTGCCCACCCCCAGTGCTATTATACGGGAAGTATTCTCAATTATGTCGTCAATTTCCTTGGGTGTGACGGTTAATCCCCCGCCAAAAAAGGACAAAATTTCTTTAACTGCTTCAATCGAAGCATTATTATCATATTCAGCTGACATCCGGGAACAGAAGCTGCGGACAGCCTGATCCGCTATGAGGGCTGCATTGACGATGGTGGGACAACCAACGGCGATAACAGGTACTCCTAATCCTTCCACAGTTAAAGCCTGGCGTTGATTGCCTATGCCGCCACCGGGCTGGATGCCGGTATTGGACATCTGGATGGTGGTGCCGATGCGTTCAACACTGGCAGCGGCCAGCGCATCTACTACCACCAATAAAGCTGGTTTGATTTTCTCCACTACTCCTTTGACAACTTCAAAGGTTTCCACACCGGTAATGCCAAGAACTCCGGGAGCTATCCCCGAGGTCGGACGCATGCCCTTGACCAGGGCATCTGGTGCATGTTGATGGTAATGCCGGGTAATAGGACTGTATTCAATGAATTTGGGTCCCAAAGAATCTGCTGTAGCCCGCCAGTTGCCCAGACCGACCAATAATACTGAATCGCGGGATGTGAGTAAATCCGCAGTCAGAAGCTGCATGGCTTTTTCCATAGCCTGGATGATTTCTGCTTTTACATAGGGGTCATTAAATTTTAAGGGGGGGGATTCAATAGTGATATAGCTTCCCTTCGGCCTTCCCAGAGATCGGGCTCCTTTTTCGTTTAGAATAGTAATTGTTGTGGTTTTGATGAATTCACCCTGAGTAATTTCTTCTTTGACGCCTTCCACTTCCCGGCGGGTTGCACCCCGCAGTAAATCATGGGCTTCTATGGCCAGATCCAGGTTCAGGTTGAATTCTTCGATGAGCTTTTTCATTTACAACCTCCTTTTAAACGGTATTGTCTGTTATAAGGGAGTGTTTTATACCCAACCAAATAAAACGGCGACTTTTTCAAGTCGCCATTTTGGGGAGAGGAGAATTTTGTAAAGTTGTTGGGGAGGGTTTGTTTCCAGACTTTCTCTGGTAATAATATGATTGCCCGGTAGATAAGATATTATACAAAAAAATTAAAAAAATTTTATATGATAAAATATGTTAAAGCAAAAGAGGAAAATATCTTTAAAAATCGAATCAGCTAGAAGGAGATACTTTATCAATGAGGGTTATCAGCGGCATTGCCCGGGGCAAAAATTTAAAGGCTCCGCCAGGCAATGAGACCAGGCCCATAACCGATATGATCAAAGAAGCCCTGTTCAATGTTTTGGGGCCAGATATACAGGGAGCAGATTTCCTGGATCTTTTCGCTGGCAGCGGCAGTGTGGGCATAGAAGCCTTGAGCCGGGGGGCTGACCGGGTTGTTTTTATTGACAACAGCGGCCCAGCGGTGCAGGTTATTCAGGCCAATCTGGACCATTGCCATTTTACCGAAAAATATGAAGTGTTTAAAAATGATGTTTTTAAAGCTGTTGACCGCCTGAAAAAAGATAGTAGTTGGTTTGATTATATTTATATTGACCCGCCCTTTACTCAGGAAAACATTTTTCCTGAAATACTGGGGAAAATGGACGAAACACAATTGTTAAAAGATCAGGGGACTCTGATTATCAGGACACCCAGAAAGATGAAAATGCCGGCCGCTTTAAAAAATATGCAGCGGGTACGGCATAATCATTATGGTGAATCTACCTTACATTATTATCAATCAATCATAAAAGGAGGTAATTAAGAAAAATGGAGATACTGCGAATTCTGGATGAATTGGAAGTGCTGTTTAAAGGAAGTAGAAAACTGCCGCTTGGTTATGGTACGATCGTTGACGCAGATAGATTTTTAGACCGTTTGGATAAGATCAGGGCTATTTTACCCGAAGATATCATGCACGCTAAATTGGTTATCAATGAAAAAGACCGTATTGTGCACGAGGCCTATGAAGAGGCGCAGAAATATGTGGAAAAGTCTCAGGATACAGTTGCTAAGTTGGTAGAAGATAATGAGATCACCCGCGCCGCCCGGATAACTGCTGATGAGATCATTGCCAATGCCGAAGAGATGGCCAAAGAAATCAGAAGGGATGCCAATGAATATGCGGAGAGTATATTAATACATATGGAGATCGTACTTAAAAAGGCGGTTGAAACGGTCAACCAGGGTAAATTTGAAATCAGGGAGGGACTGGAAAACGACGATTATTAATCCTTGATGATAATTGCCATTATCACCAGGATGATTAATAAAATAAAACTGCCCAGGATACTGTAACTGACTATTGATAAGGCATCAAATGAATAAAGGATTTTATAGGAATCCATGGTTATAGCCGGTAATATTCCCTGCCGGGACAACCAGAATTTATAACCGAGCAGTGTGATAATACAGGAAAAAACCATCTGCATCAGACGGGATAATAAATAAAAAGACAGTCTGATGGGAGTTCCGGCAAAGATACCCATGATTTGTGCTATTACTGACAGGCCGCTGAAAGCCAGTACTAGACTGGTGGCAGCCAATTGGGCAGATAAACCTGCTGCAGGGGCAGCAGCGACAGTCTGGATGCCGATGGTCATTTCAAAAATGCCCATTGCTGTACCATAGGCACACTGCCAGGAGACATCCACAAAGAAAAGCAGATTTTGTATTATTTTTGCCAGCAGACCCATTACTCCCCACCAGGTAAGCATGCGGGTGATTACCGAGAATATCAGGATGAAGCCGCCAATTGCCAGAATATTGTTGACACTGTTTTTTATCGCTTCACTTAAAACGCTTCCTATATCAAGGTTGAGCCATTTATCCTGCAGCAACACCCGGGCTGCGGTTTGCTCCCTGGCCTTTTCCCGGTTTCTTTTTATTCGGATGGGGGCCTTTGTTTTCCACAGGATTCCTACTAAAAAGTTGGCAGCATAATGTGATAAGGCCAATAAATATCCGATTTCCCTGGAAGCGAACATGCCAATCCCCACAGCCCCCAGAATAAAAAGTGGACTGGAATTATTGGTGAAGGAGGTCAGGCGCTCAGTTTCTTCTGCCGTCAAAAGCTTTTCATCATATAGTTTACGGCTCAGCAGTGCACCTACCGGAAAACCAGAGGTAAACCCCATGGCCACAACCAAAGAACTGCAGCCAGGCAGACGGAACAGTGGCTGCATGATGGGTTCCAAAAACATGCCCAAAATATAAACCAGCCCCAGGCTGAACATTAATTCTGCCACAATAAAAAACGGCAGCAAAGCAGGAAGCACTACCTTGGACCAGAGCTTCAAACCTTCGGCAGCTGCTTCAACGGTTGCCTCGGGATGTATTATCATGAAAAGGGCAAGAATTAATATTATAATTAAGAAAAACAGACTGGAGTACTGTTTCATTTTTACTCCTTCACTTGTTTAACTAAAATATATGAATGATGTCGGGGAACTTAGAAGTTTATTAAAGGGGGGAATACTGTGGGCAAAAAGAAACCAAAGATTGCATTGGTGCTGGGGGCCGGCAGTGCAAGGGGCCTGGCCCATATTGGGGTTTTGCAGGTATTCAATGAGAACGGTATTTTTCCTGATATAATAGTGGGCAGCAGTATGGGGGCCATGGTGGGCGGCGTATATGCCTGTGGTGCAGATCTGGCGATGCTGGATAAAATGATTGCCCGGATGGATAATAGGATTTTCTTTGATGTAAGGGTGCCTCGCCTGGGGTTTGTTGCGGGCAGAAAAATTAGTTATCTGCTGGATTTGCTGACTAAAAAGAAACAATTTAATGAACTGGATATTATATTGCAGGTGGCGGCAACTGACCTCCTTTCTGGGCAAACCATTGTATTGGAGGAAGGTTCCATCGCCGAAGCTATAAGAGCCAGCATCTCGATTCCGGGTATTTTTCATCCGGTTAAAAAGGAAGAGATGATCCTGGTGGATGGTGCCATAACAGACCGTCTTCCGGTAGATATAGCCCTGCAGCATGATGTTGATTTGCTCATCGCTGTTGATGTGACCTTTACGGAAGGACGCGCCGTTGAGATAAGGAATGTATTGGATGTGATTATGAGTTCCCTTGATTTAATGCAGAAGCAGCATTTTGAAGCCAGTGCTCAAAACACTGATTTTTTATTACAGCCCCGGGTGGGCGCTTTTGCTTCCAGCGATTTTAACAAATCGGCTGAAATAATAGAAATGGGACGTGTGGCTGCCCGGGAACAGGTAAATGATATTCTGGCGGCCCTGGGGGAAATTAATTGACATACAAAGAGGAAGTAAGAAAATCCTTCCCGCCTTTTCGCATTTCAGGCCAGGGTGCCAGCAGGCTGTAAATATCGCTGGCCAGTATATCAACAGCCAGTAAATTGCCGGCCAGGCTGTCTGTTTCCCCGCTCAATTTTTTCACCTGACTGCCCCGGCTCAGGATGGGCAATGGTGAGCTGTTTTTTATTGTTTGCAGGATTTCGCGGCCTTTTGACGAAAATGCCAGTATATGAAAATATTGTGGTCCTTGTTGGTCCAAGGCAGCGAATTGTTCTTTGTCCAGGCGGAAAAGGGAGTATAGTAGAATACGGTCGATTCGTGACAGGCTGTAACGTTTTGATTTTATTCTCTGGCGCAGTTCTTCAAGGCTGCCGCTTTGCAGTGAAGCTGTTTTGATCCGATGCTCCAGACCTTCACTGACTTCATATATTTCCTTTAGGGAAGCCAGTTCCATTTGGCGCAGATTGGACAGGATAATTGGTCCCAGAGTTTCGGAGCCAATGGGGGCGCGTCCCTCAAGTATTTCCCTTTGCAGGATGAACCGGCTGCTGTCAGGCAGTACTTTTTCGATGGCACTGGTAATGACGGGCTTTTTATATAAGGCGGTCCTTATGGCACCAGCACTGGAATAATCTGAACCGGAGATACACTGACTATGATAGTCATCTCCCTGGCGGGGAATAGTAAAGGGCTGCAGATTCAAATTGTCTTTTATGATATTATGCAGGTATTCAATTGCCAGGATATTGTTGGGACCTTTTAGCAGTTCATACACATCATTGGACTGGGACCCCATATACTGCTGCAAAGCCTGGGAACGGGCGACAGGATAGCTTAATCCCTGGGCCAGCGAATTTTTAAGCAGTACCCGGTAATCATCGGGTTCTGCCGCCAGAAGGGAGGCAATTTTCATCAGCATATCCAATTGACCCTGTTCACTGCCGAAGCCTAAATGGCTTACTACCCCTGTCTGGGCCAGAAGATGCACCGCCCCGCGGGCAAAATAATAGGCACTGCGGACCGAAAAACATAAGGGCAATTCGATGACCACATCAACACCGCCGTGGATTGCCATTTCAGCCCGGGACCATTTGTCACATATCGTTGGCTGAGCCCGCTGGGAAAAGTTACCGCTCATTACACTGACAACAGCATCAAAGGGACCATTTTTTTTAGCAGTATCGATGAAATACTTATGGCCGTTATGGAAGGGATTAAATTCGGCAATGACACCCAGGACGTTCATGCAGGTACTCCTTTAAGCTGGTACTGGTCTTATAAATCTTACCACTTATAAGGTTACTTATGCTAGAATTAATAAGATAAGAAAAGGAAGGGTAAGTAATAATTATTACTTAAAATTTGGGGAGGTTGAAGGATGAGTTTATTAGCGGAAATTAAAGAGAAGGCATCGAAAAAAGGGAAATCGATTGTTCTTCCGGAGGGGACGGAGGAAAGAACCTTGTTGGCTATTAAAGACATTGTCAGCAATAAAATAGCCAACCCTATTCTGCTGGGTAATGAAGGTGATGTAAAAGCAGCAGCTTCCAAGTTTGGCGCCGACATCACCGGGGCAGAGATAGTTGACCCCGGCAAGGCAGCTTATTTTGATGATTTTGTCCAGGCATTTTACGAAATGCGCAAAAGCAAGGGCGTGGATTTGGACAAAGCCAAAGCAAGTATGCTGGACCCGCTCTTCTTTGGTTCCATGATGGTGAAAATGGGCAAAGCGGATGGCAAAGTAGCCGGAGCAGAAAACACTACCGGCAATGTATTAAGACCAGCTTTGCAGATCATCAAAACTGCGCCGGGAATATCAGCAGTATCAGGATCTTTTATTGTTATTGTGCCTGATTGTGAATATGGGGATAAGGGCACCTTTGTTTTTGCCGACTGCGCTGTAACACCAGTAGGAACTGCTGAACAGCTGGCTGAGTTTGCCAAGACTTCAGTTGAAACGGCGGTAGATCTTTGCGGCATGACGGATCCTAAAGTTGCTATGCTGTCTTTTTCCACTATGGGGAGTGCCAGCCACGAATATGTTGATAAAATGGTCAATGCTACCAATATCGCCAAGGAAAGATTCCCGGAATTAAAAATTGACGGCGAATTGCAGGCCGATGCAGCCATGGTGCCCAGTGTGGGCGCATCAAAAGCGCCGGGCAGTCTGGTGGCCGGACAGGCCAATGTTCTTATCTTCCCTGATCTGCAAGCAGGAAATATTGGTTATAAACTGGTGCAAAGATTAGCTAAAGCTGAAGCCATTGGACCTATTCTTCAGGGTCTGGACAAACCGGTCAATGACCTTTCCCGAGGCTGCAGCATAGAAGATATTGTCAACGTGGTAGCCATGATAGCTGTAAAGGCTTAATTAAAGATTAATCCAATCAATAATTAAAGGAATTTAGGAGGTTGTATAAATGAAAGTTCTGGTTGTTAATGCGGGTAGTTCATCAATTAAATATCAGGTTTTTGATATGACCAATGAAGCAGTTCTGGCCAAAGGCCTGGTTGATAGAGTAGGGATTCCGGGGAGTTCTTTAAAACATGAACCATTGGGCAAGGATGAAGTTGTTATAAAGCAGGATCTGCCTGACCATACTGAAGGGATGAAATTGGTTTTCGATGTTCTGGTTAATCCTGACTATGGATGTATCAAGAGCATGGATGAAATTGGTGCAGTGGGACACCGGGTAGTACACGGCGGAGAAGAATTTGCCAGTTCCGTCATTATTGATGACAGTGTAAAAAAGGTTATCAAAGATTGTTTTGATATTGCGCCCCTGCATAATCCACCCAATTTGATGGGGATTGAGGCCTGTGAAAGCCTGATGCCCAATGTTCCCCATGTAGCGGTTTTTGATACTGCTTTCCATCAGACCATGGGGCCCGAAAACTATATGTATGCGCTGCCCTATGAAGTTTATGAACAATATAAAGTCAGAAGATATGGATTCCATGGGACATCTCATTTTTATGTCTCCCATCGGGCGGCCGAAATGCTGGGCAAACCATATGAAGAATGTAAAATTATAACCCTGCATCTGGGTAATGGTGCCAGCATGGCAGCTGTTAAAGGCGGCAAGGTTGTCGATACTTCCATGGGCTTTACCCCACTGGAAGGATTGGTAATGGGGACCCGCTCCGGGGATATCGATCCGGCGATTGTTTTTTACTTGATGGACAAACTGGGCATGAATTCATCTGAAGCCAACAGCTATTTCAACAAAAAGGCGGGCATGTTAGGCTTATCCGGTGTATCCAACGACCTGCGCGATATCCTGGCAGCAGCCAAATCTGGCAATGACAGAGCCCAGATTGCCCTGGCCGTATATTATAATAAGATCAAGGGATATATCGGCAATTATATGGCAAAATTAAATGGTTGTGATTGTCTGGTATTTACCGCTGGAGTGGGCGAAAATGCTGCCGATGTCAGAGAAAGCATTTGTTCTAATCTGGAGTATCTGGGTGTAAAGATCGATGCGGAAAAGAAT
The DNA here is from genome assembly GCA_012515055.1 of Syntrophomonadaceae bacterium. Classification (GTDB taxonomy): domain Bacteria; phylum Bacillota; class Syntrophomonadia; order Syntrophomonadales; family Syntrophomonadaceae; genus UBA1368. Next base: position 31,407 of record JAAYZA010000318.1, read on the forward strand.
AATGTCAGAGGTAAGGAAGTAGACGTAGCTGCAGCCGACTCAAAAGTTAGAATATTTATCATACCCACCAATGAAGAATTGGTTATCGCTCGTGATACTATGGGATTAGCCAATAAATAATCTCCCATAAAGAGGCGGGGACGGCCCCGCCTCTTTTGTTTTAAACCAGGTTTAAGGCGCCTGCAACATTGGAATGATATTAATTAAGCGGGGGGCATTGCTTTATTGACAAGCCCGGGCAGGGCAGACTATAATTAATCTGGTGTTTTTGCGAGGTTTTGATCATGAAAATCAATTTGCAGCAATTAAAACTCTACCGGGAAGATGCCGTTTATTACCAATACAATGGCCAAATGGATGATGGTTTTTTGGCTGACAATGGAGCCGGGCTCCAGTCAGCAGTAAAAATTGCATTAACCATAAATAGGCGCGACCAGGTTTTTTATGGAACGGGAACTCTGGAGACGGTAATTGAGTATAATTGTTCCCGCTGTCTGAAAGGATTTACCCGGACTATTTCTCCGCCATTGTCATTTATAATAGCTGAACCTGAGGGAGAAAAGGATTATGAGGAAGAGGTCTTGCTGCTGGAAAATGATGAAGTAGACATCACTTCCTATCTTCAAGGGGTAATCTTTGCTGAAATTCCGTTAAGCCCTATTTGTGACCCGAATTGCAAAGGTCTTTGCCCCTTTTGCGGTGGGGATAAAAACATAAAAGATTGCCAGTGCAGGAATGAGGAAATCGATCCCCGCTGGGAAAAACTGAAGATGTTAAACAGGGAAGGAGGTTAAATCTAATGGCAGTCCCTAAAAGAAGACATTCGCATTCCCGAACCAATAAGCGGCGTGCAGAATGGAGGAAAATTGACAAACCGGGTCTGGTCGAATGCCCCCAATGTCATGAATTGAAAATGCCTCATCACGCATGCTTGAACTGTGGTCATTATAAAGGGAAAGCAGTTTTAGAAGTCAAATAGAATAATTTTATCAAAAAGTAAGTTGGAGTCATCAGGCACAAATCTTACTTTTTGTCTTATAAGGAGTTGTTGCCGATGAGAATAGCCGTTGATGCAATGGGAGGAGAAAATGCTCCTGGGGAAATCATTGCTGGTGCTTTGCAATGGACGAAGGAGACTTCATCAAACATTATACTGGTAGGAAGGGAAATGGTGATAAAGGAAGAATTGAGCCGTTTTACCTATGACCCGGCCCGGGTGGAAATTGTAAATGCCAGTGAAGTTATCGGGATGGAAGAATCACCTGCCCTGGCTTTTCGCCGCAAAAAGGATGCCTCCATCGTGGTAGCGACCAAATTAGTCAAGGAAAAGCGGGCGGATGGTCTGATTTCCTGCGGCAGCACCGGAGCGCAAATGGCTGCGGCCATCTTCATCCTGGGACGAATCGAAGGTGTTGACAGGCCGCCGCTTATATCTGCCCTCCCCAATTCTTCCGGTTCTTTTACTTTTTTGATGGACCTGGGTGCCAATGTGGATTGTAAAGCCTCACAATTGGTGCAGTTTGCCTTTTTGGGCAATGCCTATGCCCGCTTATTCCTTGAAGCGGATGATCCCCGGGTGGCTTTGCTGAGCAATGGGACCGAAGAAACCAAGGGCAATGCAGTTACATTGGAAGCCCATGATTTGCTGACCCGGCAAAAAAACATCAATTTTATCGGCAATATTGAAGGCCGGGATATTTTCGCCGACGAAGCCGATGTGGTTGTCTGTGATGGTTTCGTAGGTAATATTGTCTTAAAAACCATTGAAGGCATGGCCGCATTTATCAGTGCCGCAAGCTGGAAAGAAACCGGGAAAATACCTGCTTATTTTCAGCAGCTGGATTATACCCGGATTGGCGGCGCCCCCTTGCTGGGAGTTGAAGGGATCAGTATAGTCTGCCATGGCAGTTCCGGACGGGAAGCAGTTTACAATGGGATGAAAATTGCAGAAAAATCCAAGCAGGACAATATTATTGAGGCTCAGAAACAATCCTTGAATCTGATGGATAGTCAGGAATAAGCTAGAAAATTATCCAGGATATAATTTGTCAACCAATTTAAATAGAATATAATCATAGTATATACAGGCACTGGAGGAGAGATTATGGAAGAGTTTTTTGAACTGGCCAGAAAAATATTAGCCGAGCAATTGGACATTGAACCCGGGGCAATAACCATGGAAACGACTTTTGAGGAAATAGAGGCTGATTCCATCGATGTAGTGGAAATGATCATGGCCCTGGAAGATGTTTATGATGTGGAGTTTCCGGAAGAAGATCTGGAAGATTACCCGGAAATGGGCTTACTTATAAAAGCACTTTACGCTTTCTGGCAACAGGTGCAGGATGGTCGATAAAATACAGGAGTTTTCCAGAACAAAGGGTCTTCAGTTTAAAAATGAGTCCTTATTGACCATGGCTTTGACCCATCCTTCCTATCATCAGGACAATAATTATCCCGATGATAACCAAAGGCTGGAATTTTTAGGGGATGCGGTTCTTTCCCTGATTATAACCGAAGTCTTGTTTGAAAAATTCCCTGACCAGGACGAAGGTTTTCTCACCAAAATAAGGGCTAAAATCGTATGCGAAAAGGCTCTGGCGCAGGTAGCGAAAACCATGGATCTGGGGGATTATCTGCGTCTGGGCAAAGGCGAGCAGATGTCCGGCGGCCGCAGCCGCAAATCGATTCTGGCTGATGCTATGGAGGCGGTGATCGGCGCGATATACCTGGACCAGGGTCATGATGCCGCCGGAGATTTTATCCGGCAGCATTTCCGGGAAGTTATATTTAAAGCACTCACCGAAGATTATAATGATTATAAATCCAGGCTGCAGGAAATTGTACAGGCCAAAAACCAGCAGGGCGTTACCTATGCCATACTGAGTGACAGCGGACCCGCCCATGCCAAAACTTTTACCGCCGGGGTTTACTATCAGGATATACTGCTGGCAACCGGCAGCGGCCGCAGTAAAAAGGAAGCCGGGCAGAATGCCGCGGAAAAGGCCCTGCAAGACCAGTCGATGCTGAAAAGTATATTATAAAATGTCAGGACAAAAAGGAAAGCTATGGCACATTTCAACATACCCATTTTCATCCCTCATTCAGGCTGCCCTTTCCAATGCATATTCTGTAATCAACATAAAATAACGGCCATGGATCATATTGCCGGTGATGATGAGATACAGGATACGATTGCCATTGCCTTAAGGACCCTGCCTGATGACCGGGATGTGGAAACAGCTTTTTTCGGCGGGAGCTTCACTGCCATCGATAAAGGAAGGCAAAAGCATTATCTGGATCTGGTGAAGCCTTATCTGGACGCAGGTGTGATCCAGGGGATCAGAATATCAACCCGTCCGGATTTTATTGACCGGGAAGGATTGGATCTGCTCCTGGAGGCCGGGGTCACGACTATTGAATTAGGAGTCCAATCTCTTGATGACCAGGTACTGACAGCTTCAGGACGGGGTTACAAAAGTGAAAGGGTCTTCCAGGCCGTGGAATTGCTCCGGCAGTATCCTTTTCAGGTGGGCATACAATTGATGATTGGCCTTCCCCAGGATCATCCGGCGGCCGATATTGAAACAACGGTCAAAACCATCGGACTCAAACCTGATATGGTCAGGATATATCCGACCCTGGTTATTGCGGAGACTCCTCTGGCCAGACTTTACCAGGCAGGCCGATACAAACCTTTGACATTGCAGGAAGCTGTGAAAACCAGCATGGAGATGTATTTGCGCTTTCAACAGGCCGGCATCAGAGTGATCAGATTAGGGCTTCATGCCGATGAGGAACTCATCCAGGGGAATAACATACTGGCAGGGCCCTTCCACCCCAGCTTTGGTGAACTGGTTCAGCAGGAGATCTACAAGGAACAAGCAGCCCTTTTGCTGAAGGATTTGCACCGCCGGGACCAGAATATTAAAAAGATAAAGGTATATGTCAACCGACGGGATATATCCAAGCTGACTGGTCATCGCAGAAGCAATATATTGTACTGGCAGCAGGCCTTTGGGCTGGAAAGCATCACCATTGAACCCGCAGAAGGGGCTGCCCGGGATTCTATTTCGATTTGTGATGAAGGATCTGTATCAACAGCGGCGGCCATTACCCGGTCGGAGTTTATTCGCACATATTTATTAACGGATGATCTATAAGGGGTATTTGTCAATCATCCAGATGAGCTGGCAGTTAAAACAATAGGCAATGAATATTTAACCTGGAGGATGGTTTTTGTGTATCTGAAAAGACTGGAAATCAAAGGATTTAAATCCTTTGCAGAAACAACTGAAATAAATCTTAAGCCAGGCATAAATATCGTGGTTGGACCCAATGGCTGCGGCAAAAGCAATCTGGTGGATGCCATCCGCTGGGTCCTGGGGGAAAGCAATATTCGCCATATCCGGGGGCAAAGAAACGAAGATATAATCTTCAGCGGGACTGATAAGAAAAAATCCCAGGGGATGGCATATGCGGCCATAACTGTAGATAATAATGACCATTTATTGCCGGTGGACTTTACTGAAGTCACGGTAGAGAGAAAATCTTTTCGCTCGGGAGAAAGCGAGTTCTTTCTCAATAAATCCAGAGTGAGGATGAAGGATATCAGCGATTTATTTACCGGTACCGGTTTAGGGAAAAAGGGATACTCCATAATAAGTCAGGGTGAATTGGAACAGGTTTTAAATGGCCAGCCTCTGGAGCGTCGTTTGATTCTGGAGGAAGCTTCAGGAATCATACGCCATCGCCATAAAAGAGATGAAGTGCAAAAACGTCTGGCCATGACCAGCAATGATATATTGCGACTGGGGGATCTGCTGGCTGAATTGGAAAGCCGCCGGGATGAAGTGGGGGAAAAAGCTGCCCGCGCTGCTCAATATCAAAAATATCACCAGCGCTATACAGAATTGGAACATCTGGTTTTAACCTATGAATGGCTGAAAATAAACCGGGATATAGACAACCGCCGGGCTGATATGGTTGCCCGGCAGGATATATTGACCGGTATTCAGCAAGAGATCGCTGCTATAGAAGCGGGCTTGCAGCAAAGGGGAGCCATTTTACAGAAGGGCGGCCAGGATTTAAATAGTTTAAAAGAAAAAAAACATGATTATGAAACCAGGATAAACAACTGCCAGAGCGAGATCCGGCTGGGAGAGGAAAAAATACGCAATGCCAGTGAACGGATAGCCGGGGCGGAAAATGATAGTACCAAATATTTTTCCATGTTAAATAGTTTGAGCCAGGATATAGAAGTCACCGCCGAAGCTTTTAAACTGGATCAGGAACAAATGGAGTTAAAAAAACAGGAATTTCTTCAAGTTGAAGCTGAAACGGGAGTTTTGGAGGAGAAAATCCGGCAGCTCCAGGAAGAATTTGAAAGCAAAAAAAATGAAGCATTTGAGCGGGCCCGGCTGGAAACGGAAGCCGGCAACGAATCAATTGCCAATGAAGAAGAGCTTAAAAGGGTCCAGGAACGGCATCAACGTATAAGTATCCACCTGGAGGACATTCAGGAGAAGATCATTGCCAATCAAAATATGGCAGCCAAACTGCAGGAGCAGACAGCTGGTTTGCAGCAGATGGAAAATGGGATCAGCCGGGAGATCAAGGAATTTAACCATGAAAGAGAACAATTGCAGCAAATTATCGATGGATTGAAGAATGATCATGACCAGAGCCGGGAACAGTTACATAAATTATCCAGTAAACTGGCTGCCAATAAAGAAATGCAAAAAAATCTTGCCGGGTATTCTTCCGGGGTTAAAGCCCTGGCCAGCAGCTTTAAAGGAGATAGTAAATTAAAGGGCATGGTAGGAATTGTGGGCGAATTGATCGATGTTAAACCCGGTCTGGAACTGGCGGTTGAAACAGCTCTTAATCGTGGATTGGAAAACATCGTCGTTGAATCAATGGATGATGCCCGGGCGGCTATTGATCTTCTTAAGCAACGGAAAATGGGGAGAGTGACTTTCCTGCCGCTGGATGCTTTGAAGTTCCAGCCGCTGCCAGCTGCCCTGCGGGAAAAGCTGCGAAAAATACCGGGCGTAACCGGTTTGGGTTCTGAATTGGTGCAATATGAAGCCCGCTGTAAAAAAGCAGTTGAATACCTCCTGGGAAGAGTATTGATCGTGGAAAACATGGAAACAGCCATAAAAATTTATCACAACCCTGGTTTCCCCGGACGCATCGTCAGCCTGGAGGGGGAGATAATTAATAATAGTGGTGCTATTACCGGTGGACACCGGGAATCAGCCCAACCGGGAGTGATTCAGCGCAAAGGGGAAGAGAAAGAACTAACCGGTATATTACAGGCAATAAATAAAAAAATGGCGCAAACCGCAGGAACTATTGCAGAAAAAAAGGTTTATCTTGACCAACTGGAACAGGTTATCAGCGCTAGAAAAAAAGATTCGATGGAATATACTTTGAAACTGGGGCTGTTAGGTGAGGAAAAGGAAAAAATGCAGTCGGAAAATGACTTGCTGAAACAGCAGCGGGAATCATATCTTTCTCAATTAAGCCAGATAGAGGAAGAAATAGTACTTTTGAATGAAAAACAACTGGCCCTGCAGGAAGAGAAGAAATTTTTGCAGGCGGGCAGCAGCAAATTGCATGAAGAATTGGAGTCCTGCCAACAAAAGCTGGAAACTGATACCCGGGATCTGGAAGTAGGCCGGGAAAGATTGAGATCTTATCAGGAACAGCTGGAAATGAAAAGCAGAGAATTGGAAAATAGCAGCAAAAACATCCTCCAATTTGAGCAGGTCAAAGCTTCATATCAACAGTCAATGGAGACCGCTGCCCAGATCAAGGAGCGCATGGAAAAAGAAATAACCGCTGAGAACGAAAACATGGCCCTGAAGAGGGCAGCCATTCAGGAAATGGATAATGTTTTACAGGAAGTTTTGCGTGAAATCATCCATTGCAATGAAAAAACTGCGCAAGCCAGAAATGAAAGTGAAGAATACGCCAGGGCCTTGCTCCCCTTGCGTCAGAAGCTTGCCCAGACGGAAAACAATCAGCGCAATGCCGAACTGAACATCGCCAGATTGGAAACAGAAGGGGAGAATATGCGCAGAAACTGGCAGGAAAAATATCAGGAACTGCCGACAGTTGAACCAGCGGATTTTACTTATAAAAGCGGGGACATTCGAAATTTTAATCTGGAGATGGGCCAGCTGAAAACGGAAATGGAGAGTCTATGGCCGGTGGATCTTACGGCAGTGCAGGAACATGAGGAAATTATCGCCCGCTGTGATTTCCAGCAGAAACAGTATCAGGATCTGGTCCAGGCTCAGGACACTTTGCATAAACTTCTGGAAGAAACGGAAAAAATCATGTCCAAAGATTTTTCTCATTTTCTGCTGCTGGCCAATGAGAGTTTCAAGGCTACTTTTAAGGAGATTTTTGGCGGGGGAGAAGCTTTGCTCAGACTGGCGGCCGGGGCGGACAAACTGGAAACCGGCGTTGAGATTGAAGTGAAAATGCCGGGTAAAAGAACGCAGTCACTGGACCTGCTCTCAGGCGGGGAACGGGCCCTTACCTGCATTGCCTTCATATTTGCCCTGCTGGCCTTAAGGCCAGCACCCTTCAGCCTGCTGGATGAGATCGATGCTTCTTTGGACGACACTAATTTAACCCGCTTTACCAATTTTTTAAACAAGATGTCTGCCAATATGCAATTCATCGTAATTACCCATCGCCAGGCAACAATAGCTGCGGGGAACAATATATACGGAGTAACCATGCCGGAGAAAGGTATTTCCTCCATATTGACACTGAGTCTGGAGGAAGCGGAGAATCTGGCCGGATAAATTTTAAATAAAGGATGGATTAAAAAATGGATTGGCTGGGCAGGATAAAAGGCCGTAAAAAGGATGGGGCAGATAACAGAAAAACTGGACTGCCGGCAGAAGCCACAGAAGAAAAGGAAGAAATCTCCCTGGAGCCGGAAGAGTCTATAACCGAGCCGGAAGAAATCATGGCAGAGCCGGAGACTTCCAGTGCAGTAACCAGTGATGAGGCTGTGCCTTCTTCCGGGGAGGGCGAAAAACGGAAAACGGGCTGGCTGGATAGAATCAAAACCGGACTGAGCAAGACCAGGAAGAATCTGACTGATAAAATTGAAGGATTGGTAAAAAGAACGGGGGAAATCGACGAGGATTTCTGGGAGGAACTTGAAGATATTCTGATCCAGGCTGATGTGGGGGTAAAAACTTCCCTGGCCCTGATCGGCAATATACGCAGCCGGGTAAGAAAAGAAGGCATAAAAGAGGCCCGGGAGGTCTTTGACCTGTTAAAAACCGAAGTGGAAAAAATGCTGGCGGAAAATGAAACAGGTGAAATAAAAAGGGGTCAGCCCCATGTTATTTTGGTAGTAGGGGTCAATGGAGCCGGGAAGACGACCTCCATCGCTAAAATGGCACATAAGTTTAAAAACGATCAGCAAAAAGTTTTACTGGCGGCGGCAGACACCTATCGTGCTGCCGCTATCGATCAGCTGCAAACCTGGGCGGACCGGGCCGGTGTGGAATTGATCAAACACCAGGAAGGCTCTGACCCGGGGGCGGTGGTTTTTGATGCCATTGCCGCCGCCAGAGCCCGCAAGAGTGATGTTTTGATCATCGATACTGCCGGGCGGCTGCAAAACAAAACCAATTTGATGAAAGAGATCAGTAAAGTTAAAAAAATCATTGCCCGGGAGATGGAAGAAGACCAGGTCGAAGTATTGCTGGTCCTTGATGCTGCCACCGGTCAAAATGCCATCAGCCAGGCCCGACTCTTTCAGGAAGCAACCGGCATATCGGGAATCATTCTTACGAAATTGGACGGTACGGCCAAAGGCGGCATAGTATTAGCCATTGCTGATGAGTTGAAATTACCGGTAAAATATGTTGGGGTAGGGGAAACCATGGACGATTTGCGGGAATTTTCCGCTGGAGTATTTGCAGAAGGACTATTTGGTGAATAAGGGGGTTATATAGTGGAAACAGCGATAATAGGCGGGACCGGTGTTTATGATCCGGAATTGCTGGATAACATCAGGGAAATAGTAGTCGATACTATTTACGGCCGGGTAAAATTGATGGCCGGATCCTATCAGGGGACAGAAATTGCTTTCATTCCCCGTCATGGTTCCGATCATGGTGTGCCACCCCATCTGATTAACTATCGGGCTAATATAATGGCATTGCATCAGTCGGGGGTGAAAAACATAATAGCCACAGCAGCAGTGGGATCCTTGAACTTTGAGTTAAAACCAGGGCAATATGTACTGGCAGATCAATTTTTGGATTTCACCAAAAACCGTCAGCACACTTTTTTTGAGGGAGGGAGCCAGGGGGTATCCCATTGTGACATGACAGTTCCGTACTGTCCGGATTTAAGAAAGTCTCTGGCTGATGCCGGGCAGGACTTGGGATTGGATGTGTTCAACGGCGGGGTATATGTCTGTACCGAAGGACCCCGTTTCGAAACGACGGCAGAAATTAAGATGTTTAAAATGCTGGGGGGGGACTTGATCGGTATGACCAGTGTTCCGGAAGTATCCCTGGCCCGGGAATTGGGCATGTGCTATGCCAATATTTCCATTGTGACCAATTTTGCTGCCGGTATATCCGGGGCGGTCCTGACCCATAGTGAAGTAGTTGAAATGATGCAGACGAAAATAATTGATGTAAGAAAACTGATAATGGCAGGAATTAAAAGGATATCCCCGGACAAAAGCTGCACCTGCGGAAGTATACTGACCGAAAGCGGTATGACAAAATGATCGCACCATTGATATTTAACGGGGAGGCCATTGAAATACTGGATCAGAATCGGCTCCCGGATGAAATAGTTTACGTAAGCTGTCAATCAGCGGAAGAAACTGCCGCCGCCATCAGGACATTGCAAGTTAGAGGTGCGCCGCTGATAGGAATTGCCGCCGCCTTTGGCCTGGCACTGGCAGTGAGAAATTTTTCCGGAACCCGGGGCCAGCTGGAGGAAGATTTTTTAAAAAGCAAAAACCTCCTGGCTGCTGCCCGGCCCACGGCCGTTAATTTGTTCTGGGCCTTGAACCGAATGGAAAGAGTTTATCACAACAATAAAGGGCAGGGAATCGAAGATTTAAAAACTGCATTGCTGGGAACCGCCGAAAATATCCTGGCCGAAGATATTAAAATCAATCAAAGCATCGGCAGTTTTGGGGAAGGATTGCTGGGACAAAACAGCCGGGTCCTGACCATCTGTAATGCGGGAGCACTGGCAACCGGAGGTTATGGTACGGCATTGGGCGTCATCCGTGCCGCCCATCACAACGGCAAGGTCAGTCAGGTGTGGGCCTGTGAGACCAGACCAGTGCTGCAGGGAGCCCGTCTGACGGTCTGGGAATTGATGCAGGATAAGATTCCCGTCACCCTTATAACTGATAGCATGGCGGGCTATGTCATGCAGCTGGGCAGGGTGGATGCAGTCATTGCCGGTGCTGACCGAATTACCGCCAATGGGGATACCGCCAATAAGATCGGCACCTATACCCTGGCAGTCCTGGCAGCATATCATAATATCCCCTTTTATATCGCTGCCCCCCATTCCACCATTGATATCACTATGGATTCCGGCCGTCAGATTCCCATCGAGGAACGTTCCCATCTGGAAATCAAACAATTGCGGGGCATCAATCTGACCGTACCGGATGTCGATGTTTTTAATCCGGCTTTTGATGTGACCCCCGGGCAGTTGATCACCGGGATTATTACCGAAACCGGGGTTATCAAAGCCCCTTTCCGGGAAAATATCGAAAAACATTTCGCTTGCAAACGAGGAGGAAAATAATGAGGACATTATTGCATAATGCCAGTATCATCCCAATGGATGGCGGCACGCAGATCATTGAAAATGGTTATATCGTAATAGAGGATAATACCATTACTGCAATGGGCAGCGGGGAAATTGACACTGGGGGTTTTGATAAGGTAATAGAAGGAAATAACAAAGTGGTCCTGCCGGGATTCGTCAACACTCATACCCATGCGGCCATGACTTTGTTGCGGGGATATGCCGATGACCTGCCCTTGAAAGAATGGCTGGAAACCAGGATCTGGCCGATGGAAGATAAACTGACTCCGGAGGACATCTACTGGGGTACCATGCTGGCCATAATAGAAATGATCAAATCAGGGACCACTACTTTTGCTGATATGTACTTTGCCATGGATGAAGTAGCCCAGGCAGTTGAAAAAACCGGGATGAGAGCCTGTTTATCCCGGGGCATGGTCGGTATTGGTCCCCAGGCGGAGCAGGCCATCATTGACAGCCAGGAACTGACCAAAAAATGGCATAAGCAGGGGGAGGGAAGGATCACCACCATGCTGGGCCCCCATGCCCCCTATACCTGCCCGCCGGATTATCTGGCCCGGGTTGCTGACATAGCCTTTGATCTGGGGGTTGGTGTCCACATTCATTTAGCTGAAACCCTGGGGGAGGTAAAGGATATTGTTCAGCAATACGGTAAAACCCCGGCAGCTTTATTGCAAGATACGGGCTTGTTTAAAAACCATGTTCTGGCCGCCCATTGTGTTCATCTTAGCCAGGAAGACATTGCTTTGCTGGCGGAAAACAAAGCGGCGGCGGCCCATAATCCGGAAAGCAATATGAAACTGGCCAGCGGCATTGCGCCGGTACCCGCTATGCTGGCGGCGGGGATAAATGTTGCTTTGGGAACGGACGGGGTTTCCAGCAACAATGATCTGGATATGATGCAGGAAATGCGCACCTGTGCCCTGTTGCATAAAGTGAACCAGATGGATCCTACCGTAATACCGGCCTATAAAGCCCTGGAAATGGCCACCGTGAATGGTGCCCGGGCTCTGGGACTGGGGGATAATATTGGCATGTTGCGGCCGGGATACATAGCAGATATGATCATAATCGATTTAAATGCGGCCCATCATATACCAAGGTATGATATTACTGCCAATGTGGTTTATTCCGGACAAGCCAGTGATGTTGAAACCGTAATAATCAATGGGCGGGTGGTCATGGAGAATCGCCGGATCCTGACCCTGGATGAGGAAGAGGTTTTTGCCCAGGCTAAAAAAATTGCTGCCCGCTTGAGTGCCGAGCAATAAGTAAAAAGCTTAAACCGGGACTGTTTACAAAGGTGGGCAAACATTTCCAGCCTCCCTCTAAATGGTTATACATAATATAATTATCTATTATATTATAAAAAGCTTGCAGGAAGGACCTATCTTAAGTTGAATTTAGTATATAGTAGGGGTGTGTGCTTTTTCAAAAATAAGTTCGTTTTTTCACATAAAGTTTTTTAACCGGTTGAAATTTCAGTTTTGGTAAAAAATAGAGCCGCTAAAAAGGCATATTCAACAATTAAAAATAAATAAAACCATGTTCCGAATTGTCTGCCTAAAGCTGTTGAGCAATGGCTGCCAATCATTGGGCAAGTTTGGAAACGAATTTACCTCCCATCGCGGAAAGGAGCATATGTATTACTGCGATTCCAGCCGGAATCAGCAGGATACATTGCAACCTATTTCCCCGGTGGGATTTTTATTATGTTTTTGTAAAGGAGGTGAACAGATGGCTAACTATAAGGATTTGATTGCCGGGCAGCAAAATAAAAAAGGGGGCATTATTGAGGCCTTCCATGCAATTCAAGCAGAATATAATTATATTCCCCAGGAGGCTTTGAAAGAAGCAGCCAGAGCATTTGGCATATCCGAGGCCAGGGCTTATGGGGTAGCAACCTTTTATTCCTACCTGTCGGTGGAAAAAAGGGGAAAATATATTGTCAGGATGTGTGAAAGCGCCCCCTGTCATGTAGCAGGAGCTGATGCTGTCCTGGAGGCAATTCAAAAACATTTGGGGGTTGGGGTTGGTGAAACTACCGCTGATGGCAAATTTACCGTGGAATTATGTGAGTGCATTGGACAATGTCAAGCCACACCGGTAATAACCGTCAATTCGCTGCCGGTATTCAATGTCAAACCGGAGGATGTTCCCAGGATATTAAGTGAGTATAAATAAAAAAGGGGGGTGAGAAACGTGGGAGAAAAACGTGTTTTGTTGGAATACGCTGATCAGATAAATCCGGAGAGTGCAGAGGATTATATCAAGGTCGGCGGTTATAAAGGTCTGGAGAAAGCCCGGTCCATGGAAAAGAAAGCTTTGATCGACGAAGTAAAGAAATCCGGATTGCGGGGCAGGGGCGGAGCAGGGTTCAATGCTGGAATGAAATGGAGCTTTGTACCCCAGGACGCACCAGTCAAATATGTAGTCTGCAACCTGGATGAGGGGGAACCGGGTACTTATAAAGACCGTATTATATGTGAAAAAAATGCTCAGGCATTGTTGGAAGGAATGGCCATTTGCGGTGCGGCAATAGGGTCGGACCTTGGTTACATTTATTGTCGGGGTGAGTATCCTTTCGTAGTGGAATTATTAAGAAATGCTGTTAAAAGCGCCAAAGATGCCGGAGCTTTGGGAGATTTTGACATTGAAGTCAGAATGGGAGCCGGAGCGTATGTATGCGGCGAAGAAACTGCTTTGATCGAATCCATCGAAGGTCATCGGGGTGAACCGAGATTCAAGCCGCCTTTTCCAGGTGTAGCAGGATTATGGGGAGTCCCCACGGTAGTCAACAATGTGGAAACATTTGCCTGTCTGCCTTATATCCTGGTCAATGGAGCAGAATGGTTTGCCGGTATAGGTGCGGAAAAATATCCCGGCACCAAAGTGCTTACTTTGACAGGTGATATCAATAACGCCACATATTTTGAAGTACCCACAGATTATAAACTGCGGGATGTAATATATGAATTGGGCGGCGGCATGAAAAACGGCAAAAAATTTAAAGCAGTTCAGGTAGGCGGAACCTCCGGTGCTTTTATACCGGAAGAGAATCTGGATACACCTATTGATTTTGATTCAATGGGAGCAATAGGAGCAGCTTTGGGTTCAGGTGCGGTCCTGGTCCTGGATGAAACCAGGGATATAGTAGATACGGTGACCCGCATCGCCAAATTCTTTGAACATGAATCCTGTGGCAAATGCAACCCCTGTCGGGAAGGTACCTTCAGAATGTATGAAATGCTGACCAGAATAAATGAAGGTAAGGGTACAGGAAAAGACCTGGACAATATTCTGCGATTGGCCAAAACTATGAGAAGGGCATCGCTTTGCGGTTTGGGGCAAGCTGCCCCCGCTCCGGTCGAATCTACAATCAAGTATTTCAGACATGAGTACACGAGAAAGCTCGTATAATCTTTGGAGAAAGGAGGATTCCGATGATAAATCTTAAAATAGACGGAGTTGAAATACAGGTGCCCAAAGGGACTATGCTGCTGGAGGCCTGCCGACAGGCAGGTGCAGATATACCAACTTTGTGCTATGACGAAGACCTGCGGCTGGCCGGGTCCTGTCGGATGTGTGTTGTGGAATGTAAAGGCAGGCCCAATTTACTGGCTGCTTGTGTAATGCCGGCAGAGAATGGGATGGAGATCTTAACTGAAAGCGAAGATGTTGTGGAAGTACGCAAAGTAATCCTGGAACTTTTAAGTGCACGGCATGTTTTTGATTGCCATGTATGTGAGAAGGATGGGGAGTGCAAACTACAGGATTACTGCTACAGGTATGGTGTTAAAGAATCAGGTTTTGTGGGAGAAGGGCCTGACTTTTACAAGGAAGACCCCAACCCCTTCTTCGAGCGGGATTACGATAAATGCATTATGTGTACCCGTTGTATAAGGGTCTGTGAGGAGATTACCGGGGCAGATGCCATCGACCTGGAGGATCGGGGACATCGCGCCAGGGTATCAACTGCTTTTAACGGCATTTTAGCCGATTCCACCTGCGTATTTTGCGGGCAATGTGTAATGGTTTGTCCGGTTGGAGCATTGACCAGTAAAGTGTCAGCCGGAAAAGGGAAACCTGCTCAAAATAAAAAGGTGCTCACTACCTGCACCTATTGCGGAACCGGTTGTACCCTGGAACTCAATGTCAATAACAATAAAGTGGTTGGAGTTACTTCCAATCGGGACAGAGAATATAGTCCGGTTAATAAAGGCGCCCTATGTGTTAAAGGAAGATTTGGATGGGATTTCATTCATTCACCAGATCGCCTGACAACTCCTTTGATCCGCGAAAATGGGGAACTTCGCCCGGCCAGCTGGGATGAAGCCCTGGCCTATACAGCGGATAAACTAAAAGCGGTCAAGGAAAAATATGGTCCTGATGCGCTGGCAATGTTTTCCTCTGCCCGGGTTACCAACGAAGAAAACTATCTGGCCCAGAAATTTATGCGGGCAGGCATCGGCACTAATAATGTAGACCATTGTGCCCGTCTCTGACACTCCGTTACTGTCGCCGGTCTGGGGGCAGCATTTGGAAGTGGCGCAATGACCAATTCTGTAAATGAACTGGAAAATGATGCTAAATGTATATTCTTAATTGGGACCAATACTACTGAAAACCATCCGGTCATCGGCTATAAGATCCGCCAGAATGTAAGAAAAAATGGGGCAAAACTCATCGTAGCCGACCCGCGGAAAATTGAACTGGCTGAAATAGCCGATATTTATTTGAAATTCCGTCCCGGTACTGATGTGGCACTGGTGAATGGAATGATGAATGTCATCATCAATGAGGGCCTTCTGGATGAAGATTTCATAAAGAACCGCACCGAAGGCTATGAAGAATTTGCTGAGACAGTGAAAAAATATACTCCTGAAGTGGCAGCAGAAATAACCGGGGTGTCGGCAGAAGATATTATCAGGGCAGCACGTCTTTATGCAGAATCTGAAGCGGCAGCACTTTGCTATGCCATGGGTGTTACCCAGCATAGTACCGGTACTGAAAACGTTAAAACCATGTGTAACCTGGCACTGCTGACCGGAAATCTTGGTCGCCCGGGGACGGGCGTGAACCCCTTAAGAGGTCAGAACAATGTACAGGGCGCCTGTGATATGGGGGCACTGCCCAATGTGTATCCAGCTTATCAACAGGTGAGCAATGAAGCCAATAAAGAGAAGTTTGAAAAAGCCTGGGGTGTTCCCTTATCAGGAACAAATGGCTGGACTTTGACTGAAGCTATCGGCCATGCCCACCATGGGGAACTGAAAGCATTGTATGTGCTGGGGGAAAACCCCATGATGAGTGATCCGGACATAAATCATGTGGAGGAAGCCCTGAACAATCTGGATTTCCTGGTGGTGCAGGACATCTTTATGACCGAGACTGCGGAACTGGCTGATGTGGTATTACCGGGAGTATCTTTTGCAGAAAAAGATGGAACTTTCAGCAATACCGAACGCAGGGTGCAAAGGGTCCGGCAGGCTATCACACCCATCGGTGACTCCCGTCCTGACTGGCAGATAATCTGTGAGATCTCAACACTATATGGTTATCCCATGGAGTACGGGACTATCGAAGAAGTATTTGAGGAGATCAGAACAGTTGCGCCTTCATATGCCGGTATCACCTATGAAAGAATTGATAAATCCGGCATTCCCTGGCCCTGTCCTACAGTTGAGCATCCGGGAACACCGATACTGCATTCTGCCCAATTCAGCAGAGGCCTGGGTCTGTTCCATGCCATCGACTTTAAGGAACCGGTGGAATCGCCCTGTGAAGAGTATCCTCTGATTTTAACTACGGGCAGAAATCTATTCCATTACCATACGGGGACAATGACCAGACGCTCTACGGCCCTGGATGAGCACCGGCCTTATAATGAAGTTGAAATCAATCCGGTCACAGCAGCGCAAATGAGCATAGTTGACGGAGAAATGGTCAGATTGAGTACCAGGAGGGGCAGTATTGAGTTAAGAGCCCATGTCAATGATATCGTCAGTGAAAATGTGGTGTTTACCACTTTCCACTACAAAGAAGCAGCGGCTAATATGCTAACCAATGCAGATGCTTTGGATCCGACGGCCAAGATACCAGAATATAAGGTATCAGCAGCCAAATTAGAAAAAATAAGCTAGACAGATGAAAAACAGCCCCCATACTATGGGGGCTGTTTTTATTTGGTATTTTGTTTCTGGCTCAATCATCATGATTGGTATAGCCTTTTTCCCTGGCAAGGAGATCCAGATAAATGGTTTCCATGTTGGCGATATATAAATCTATGATTTTGGTTTTTTGCCTTTCGTCGTAAGTTTTTAAATAGCCCTTACATTTATCGCAGACATAAAGATGATAGGCATCATCCTCTTCGACGTTCAAATACTTGATAGAGGAGGGCTCATCATTCCCGCAGTGGACACATTGCAAATAACGGGTTTCCCATTCCGAGAAACAGCGGTCGCAAAACATAAAACGACGATTATCCGATGAGCTTACGCGGCTGAAATTGGATTTACTGCCGCAAATCGGACAGATATTAGGAAACTGCCACAGGTGATGGTCATCTTTTAACAAATCCTGCACATAGGGCCGGGCATAAACCCGTAAAAATGGCCTTAAGGCCTGCTCAAAGGTAAAGACCAGCATTTCCTGGGTCAGTTCCACTCGGGGGGCCAGTTCATTAAAATGATCCCCCATGTCAGAAACGATCAGACTGGCGATTATTTGTTTCAGGTCCAATCGATCTAATTCCAGTTGTAATTTTTCCATTGATTCCTTGAGCTCGGGGCGCTTTTGTTTTAAAAAGTCAATTATAACGGTTAAAACAGATTTATAAAGCAAGGGGTCAACAGCCAGTCCGTGAAGTTCGATAAATGATCTGCTGCCAGAGCCCAAATGCTTTTTTAAATCAAAGGTATCAAACTGGACCGATTTAGCCAGGAGGATTTGCTGCTGATTCTGAATGTTTTCCAGTTCAGTAAAAAAATCTAAAAAACCTTCCGGGAGTGTTACCGGGGTTTCCCTCTTCAAACCATCACCCTCTTATATTTTTCTATTCAAATATCAGTATGGCAAAATTGCCGTCAGTTGTAAAGCAAAAATGGGGGAAGGTATTCCCCCATTTTATATATACTGTTGGATCAGGCTTACGCTTCTTCCTCTTCGGCTTCGTCCTTTTGTCCATAGGTCTCTTCATACCAGATGGCGTGGTGCGCCTTGGCCCAATCTTCCCTGACAGTACCTTTCCACATACCCCAGAATGATTCGCCGGAACCGGGGTGGAAGGAGCCCAGGTAGCCATGCATACATACCATGCAGGTGGCCAGGACCATCGCAATATCATGGGTGGGATAGGCGATCAGCACCATCCATTTGGGGAAGATCGTCGGGAACCACATGATATATCCGCTGATTGCCAGAAGAATAACCATGGTCGGTGTTACTAATGAGTTGCCTTTTTCACCGCCGTTAAATTTGGTCTGGGGCGGGATATTGACGTGAAAGCCCAGGAACTCAGCGGGGAACTTCAATAAAAAGCCGATATCATTCATGCCAAAACGAAGGATATCTTTTATCCAGGCTATAATAACGCGGAAATTGAATAGTATAAAATATGCTATTATCAGGGTCAGTGCTACAGCAGCAACCCGATGCACAATTCCGGCCCCTACATATCCGCCGAAAATTGCTGCTAACCAGTCTACACTATCAAAGAACAGGGCTAAACCAGTAAAAAGGCATAGTATAAAAGTTACAGTGTGTCCCCAGTGAGTAAAACGAGATACAAAATTGAACCTTTCCACGCGGGGGATATCTTCCCTATACTCATGAAGTAATTGCATCATTTTCTACCTCCTTCCCTTTGTCAATATCTTTATTTTTGTTTTTATTGGCGATCAGTCTGGAAGTAACAAAACTGACACCTGAAGCGCCCAGGAACAGGGGAATCAGCCAGCTGGCATAGGGTTGTACATAATCCTGCCAGACGGTGACCTGGGGATGTTTGGGATTTACCGGCAGGCCAAATTTGTCCGGGGTGTCAGTTAAAACATAGAGCTTATTAAGTCCCCCCAGTTCCAGTTTTCCATAAATAGTGGCATTGGGGAAACCATTGGCCTGTAATTTTTTAGCCCTGTCTTCGGCAATTTGCATCAGCTCATCCCGGTCTCCGAACATTAAAGCACCGGAGGGACAGGTTCTGGCACAGGCAGTCGTCAGGCCCTCTTCGACCCGATCATTACAAAGGGTGCATTTGGTTATTATGTCCAGGCGTTTAAGGTATTTGGGTATATCAAAGGGACAAGCAGTTGCACAATACTGGCAGCCAATGCATTTGTCAGGGTCATGGACCACTGCACCCCAGCCCGAATAGGACAAGGCACCCCGGGGGCATACTTTTACACAGTTGGCTTCAAAGCAATGCATGCACTGCCGTTTGAGAAAGTTCCAGCTCACACCATGGACCGGATCCTCGGACTCAAAAAATTTGATGATGGTATAGGTTACCGGATCGGTATCATCATGAGTCTGATAATGGCCTTTAAAAGGTTTTATGGAAGCCGGAAGCTGGTTCCAATCCTTGCAGGCTATCTGGCAACCACGGCAGGCTGTACATCTGCTGACATCAAAAAGATTTGTTTTATTAGCCATAATTAAGCCCTCCTTATGTCGCATAGCCATGCTTTGTATTCCGGTATCATGGTATTGGCATCACCGATATGCGGTGTCAGCCAATTGGCAATATCTCCAGTGGCATAACCTTTAAAACCATATTGCCAGACCATGCCTATTTGATGTACCGGCTTTCCATGGATAAGGAATGGTTTGAATCTCTTGGTAACACAAGCCACTGCTTTTAAATCACCGCGAGTGGTGGAAACGATCACATCATGTCCGTTCTTGATACCCTTTTCCTTGGCCAGTTCTTCACTTAGTTCCACAAACATATCCGGCATCAGTTCAGCCAGCCAGGGCAGGTTACGGGTCAAAGCCCCGGTCTGCCAGTGTTCGGAAACACGATAAGTGGTGGCGATGATGGGGTATTCTTCAGAGGTTCCCTGTTTATCCGGCTCAATTATTTTGGTGGCTGGATTCAGGTTCTGGCTGTTCATCCTGTTTTCCGTCGGGCTTTCCCAGGGTTCATAGTGTTCCGGGAAGGGGCCGTCCTTCATGGAAGAGGCGGTTGCAAACAAGCAACCCAAGCCCTCCGGACGCATGATAAAGGGCTTGGTGAAATTGGGTTTATCAGGACTGGTAGTACCAATAAAATCTGGTACGTCTACTCCCACCCATTTGCCCTGTGCTTCATCCCAGTTGACCAGTTTGCGGTCTTCATCTCCCGGCCAGGGAGTGACACCATCCGGCTGTACTGAGCAGCGGTTATAAATAATGCGGCGGTTAACCGGCCAGGCCCAGCCCCATTCGGGGAAAATTCCCAGACCGCTGGGGTCATCCTTTTTACGGGATTGTGGTTTATAGAACCATTCGCCGTCTTTCAGTGTAGCACCACCGCAGTAAATCCAGTTTCCACAGGCAGTACTGCCATCATCCTTCAGATTGGCGAAACCTTCAACGGGTTTACCGTCGGATAAAAAGTAACCACAGAGTTCATAAGCTACTTTAAGCACATCATCATGTCCATCTTCATTTTCGTAATCCCAGGTCATGTTTTTGATGGGTTCATCTTCAGGGCGGCTGCTGTCCGCATACAATTGCTGCAGTTTTTTAGCCAGTTCGTTATAGATCCACATATCTGCTTTGGATTCACCGACGGGCTCAGCACCTTTCCAGCGGAACTGAACCAGACGTCCGGTCTGGGCAGCGGTTCCTTCTTTTTCATATACTGCTGCCGCCGGCAGGAAGAATACCTCGGTCTGGATGTCAGTGGGCTTGACCGGATTGAATTTGTCATTGTAGACCGGCCTTCTCCAGGCATCGTAGGTCCAGAACTCGGCGGTTTCATGCAGCCATAAATCGATTACCACCAGCCATTTCAATTTGGTTAATGCCAGCAGTTCTTTGTTGGCATTGGGTCCACCTACTACCGGGTTGGAACCATTTATGACCAGCCCGTCGATTTCACCTTTTAACATATTCTCAAACATCATCATATGGGAATAATTCTTTTTAGCATCCCGTTTGGGCAGGTAATGATAGGCAAAATCATTGCCGGCAGTTGCAGCATCGCCATACCAGGCTTTGAGCATACTTACCAGCCATTTGGAGCTGTGGATCTTCCAGCCGGAATTGGGGAAGCCTTCCTTGACCAGTTCACGGAATTCTTCCAGAGTGGTGAAAGGCAATTTAGCTGCTCCGGGAGTGATTTTCCTTACAAAGGAAATCAAATCTTTGTCAGATGCTGCATTGGTGGGGGAATCAAGGTAACCGGGCAGGTTGCCAAACAACAGAGCCATGTCTGTTGCTCCCTGAACATTGTTTTCACCGCGGAGGGCATTTACACCGCCCCCTGGCCGGCCCATATTGCCCAGCAGCATTTGTACAACGGAAAAAGCCCGGACGTTCTGGCTGCCGACCGTATGCTGGGTTATGCCCATGGCATACATAATGGTGCCGGTTTTATCCGGTGCCCCGGTGGCGCAGAAGGTTTCCAGGACTTCCAGGTATTTATTCCTGGGGGTTCCGGTTATTTCACAAACGGTATCGATATCATAACGCTCGTAGTGTTTTTTCAATAATTGAAAAACACATTGGGGATCCTGCAAAGTAGGATCAGTTAATGGTGAACCATTTTCATCCTTCTGATAGTCCCAGCTGCTCACATCGTATTGGCGGTTCTCCTGGTCGTAGCCGGAAAACAGACCATCTTCAAAGCTGAATTCTTTTTTTATCAGGCATGAAGCATTGGTATAATGAAGAACGTAATCCTTATGATATAATTCGTTATCGATGATATACTTGACCATGCCGCCCAAAAAGGCGATGTCGGTGCCTGATCTCAAGGGGGCATAAACATCAGCACGGGCCGAAGTCCTGGTAAAACGCGGATCAACATGTATCAGCTTGGCACCCCGGGTATCCCTGGCTTTAAGCAGCCACCTCATGGTAACCGGGTGATTTTCCGCACAATTACTGCCCATGATCAGCGCACAATCGGTGTTCTTAAGGTCGACCACATGATTGGTCATTGCTCCGCGTCCAAATGAAGGTGACAAACCTGCCACCGTTGCGGAGTGTCAGATACGGGCCTGGGTTTCCAGATAAACGACACCCAGGGAACGCATCATCTTGGAAAGGACATAGCACTCTTCGTTATCCAGTCCGGATCCTCCGATGGAAGCAATTTTTTCTGTACGGTTGACGATTACATCACTGCCATCGTCAAGTTTTTCTTTATGGATAAAGCTGCTGTCACGGGACTCTTTTATTTTTGCAGCGACCTTGTCCAACATCCAATCCCAATCTTTTTCTTCCCATTTGGTTGAACCGGGAGCACGATAAAGGGGTTTTTGCACTCTTTTTGGATTGATGATCTGTTTACCGGTATCCGGATCGTAGATCTCCCTGAGGTTGAACATAGCCGAGCCCTTACTGCAGGCCCCTCCCATGTTGATAGGATTATCAGGGTCGCCATGGACACTCAGGAGTTTAACATAATTGCCGTCATTATCGTATTCTGCATAAACAACCAGACCACAGCCCGATGCACAATAAGGACAAATCGTTGGTACAGGTGTAATATTCTTTATCCTTAATTGCTTGACTGCGGATGCCGTAGCCTCGAAATTAAAACCCAGCTCAGCCACTGACATAATAGCAGCAGTCGCCCCGGTCAATTTGAGGAATTGCCTACGGGTTACTCTCATAAACTCACACTCTCCTTCCCCACTTACTTTAGTTAAAGTATCGTTTTCCCCTTGTCCCGATTATAGCATTTAACAGGAAAAAAATTCACCCCCCTTAAATTAGCAAAACTTCTTCCATCAACCCTGCCAAAAAAGCCTACGAAACCCCAATCCGCTCACTTTTTAGGTGCGATTTAAAGATATATAGTCAATCATATTAAAATTCGACATAAGGCAAGCTTAATCCTTGCCCGCCAGGGCAGCTTTATATTATATAAGAGAAAATTATCCCAGGTATAACCAAATTAAATGTTATTGGCCATGATTATTTGCCCGCTCAATTCCAAATCATAACCACCGATAGCCATTATCCGCTCTTTGAATTCATCACTGGCAATGGCAGTTTGCAGGCGTTCAAGGTTGGCTGCCGTAAATAATTGCGGCAGGATGCAAATATCGTACTGTTCCTGGGTGATGGGTATAAAATCCAGGTCCAGGGCCCGGGCACTGGCGTAAATCCCCAATCCGGTATCAGAGGCATTGTTTTTGATGGAAGCGGCCACAGCCAGATGGGTGTATTCCTCACGGTTATATCCATTGATTTTTTCTGGTGGTATATTTTCTTTTTCCAGCAGATAGTCCAGCAGGATTCTGGTTCCAGAACCATTTTGTCGATTGATATATCTGATTTGTGGAAGTAAAAGATCTTTTAATGATGTGATACCACCGGGGTTATTTTTAGGTATGATAAGTCCCTGTTCCCGTTTGACCAGATTGACCAGCATCCATGGTTGTCCGGCCAAATATTTCTGGACATAGCTGATATTATAACCGCCGGTTTCATAATCCAATAAATGAAGTCCGGCAAAATGTGTTTCTTTTCGACGCAATGAAAAGATACCACCCATACTGCCGACATTAGCAGAGATAAGTCTTAATCCATATCTTTTTTGCAAAATATCGGTCAATATGTCGATGGAAAGGTCATGGCTGCCAATGGTTATGATGGAATTGTCAATTATATTTAAGGGACGTCTCAAAGAAACAATACAGTTATCCCCAGCCTGCAAACCTTCAGAACCGCGCTGGATGCACAATATTCCGTCGGATTTGACCAGACTGGTAGTTATTCCGGCACCTTTCGCTAAAGGAAAACAAAGATGGTTTCCAGCAATTTTAACGATATTTACATGGTTAAAATCATCAACACCCATGGGAGAAGGCATTTTGCGGGCGGTCCGGCATTCCAGTTCCGGTATAAGAGGCGGGGCGATGCCCTGCAGCTGGTAGATCAATGGCCGGGCGAAGAGATGAAAGATCAGATCGGCTGAAACGGGATAACCGGGAACACCAATAAAGGGTTTTTGCCCTATCAAACCAAGAATAGCTGGTTTTCCCGGGCGGACAGCCAGACCGTGCAGGATCACCTCGCCCATCTCTTCCAGCAGGGCAGCAGTATGATCTTCTCGTCCCGCTGATGAACCAGAGCAAACGACGATTATGTCGCACTGGGAAATTGTTTCCTGGATGGCCTGTCTGATTTGTTCCTTATCATCAATTACAATTGCCTGCTTTTTAACAATAGCGCCCCATTCTTCACACAGAGCCTTGAGCATGTGGCTGTTTGATTCCACGATTTGTCCGGGGGGCATTTCATCACTGCCCTGGGCAACTAATTCAGTACCGGTAGGGATAATGCCAACAATTGGTTTTTTTACGGCTTCCAGACTTCTTACGCCGGCAGTTAACAGGGCAGCCGCTTCATAAGGTCCGATGCGGGTAAAGGCAGGGAACAACATATCATAGGTTACTATATCTTCACCCACTGAGCGTATATGCTGCCAGGGCACAGCCGCTTTTATGATCTGCGCCATGCCATTAATGAAATTGACTTCTTCGATCATAATAACGGCATCATATTCGAGGGGAATATAATCACCGGTATCCACTTCCAAATAAGACTCCCGGGAAAGGTTCAGCGGGCTAACTTCTGTCGCCCCTGCAGTTATAGCAGCTTTCACCGCAATACCATCCATAGCGGAGGAAATATAATGGGGTGAAGAACGCCGGGCCAGGACTGCTGCAGCCGTTATCCGGTTCAAACTATCGGTTGTTTCAATTTCTTCGGTCTGGATACGGTAACAATTTTCTTCCTGCAAGCGCTGGTCAAAAAGTGTTTGCGCTTTTTCCAGGGGCATATTTTCTATATAGATATTGCGTTTCATTTTTTACTCCCGGTATAATTGTTTTCATTATTTTAACCCAAACCAAAATATTATGAAAATATTGTTACAATTGACAACAAGGATTTTGCAAGATTTTCTAACTGCAGTATAATTTATAAAAATGCTGACAGGGGATTATTCACTTATGAAAGATTTTTTCCAGGTTGTGCGTTATCAGCAGGCCTGGCACGAACTGATGAATGTCCGCCCCCCACAGGTATTGCAGACCCTTGGTTTATATGAAGCGGGGGGGCGGATCGCTGCCGCTGATGTAGGCAGTCGGGAGGATCTGCCCTCCTTTGACCGGTCAACTGTAGATGGCTATGCCCTCCGTGCCGGGGATATTTACGGATGCAGTGAGTCATCACCGGGTTTGCTGGAGAATGTGGGGGAGGTCAAAATGGGGCAGGAAACATCCCTGACACTGCACAAAGGACAATGCTGCTGGATCCCAACTGGAGGCATGCTGCCGGCGGGAGCCGATGCAGTCATAATGATGGAATATACTGAAAAACTGGATGAAAAAACGGTTCTGACCCATCGACCGGCGGCCCCCTTTGAAAATGTGATGCAGGCCGGGGAAGATGTCAGGGCCGGCCAAATAATAATCAGTGCCGGACAGGTGATCAGACCTGCGGACATCGGCTTGATGGCATCTTCGGGTGTTAAAAGCCTCCAGGTTTTCAAACCATATCGGGTGGGGATTATCTCCACCGGCGATGAGATTGTGCCGCCGGACCAGGAACTGGCACCTGGCGAGATCAGAGATGTCAATTCTTATGCCTTATATGCAGCTGTTGATGAATGTGGTGCCATCCCTACGGCTTACCCCTTGGTTAAAGATCAGTTCGCAGCTATTCAGCAGACTGTTGCTGCGGGACTGGCGGCCAATGATATTTTACTGCTTTCCGGGGGCAGCTCAGTAGGTGTCCTGGATGTTACTCTGGATGTTTTGATGTCCTTTGCCGATGCCAGGATGCTTTTTCACGGCCTGGCAGTCAAACCGGGCAAACCGACTTTGGCCGTGGGAATAAAGGATAAATTAGTCATAGGCTTACCCGGTCATCCGGTTTCGGCCCTGACCATATTCCATATACTGGTGGCCCCATTGCTCCGACCCCGGAATGAAATCCATGACTGCGAAGGTCATTTAAGTATCAATGTTTTTTCCCAGGCGGGGCGGGATGATTTTATACCGGCAGCTATTGAAGAGCAGAAAGATCAAAAACTGATTCACCCCTTACTGGGTAAATCAGGATTGATGAGTATTCTAGCCAGGGCCCAGGGTTTTATTCATATTCCTTATGAAAAACAGGGGATCAAAGCCGGAGAAAAAATAAAAATAAGGATGTTTTAAATGAGGTCAAATGATGATGGAAAAAAGAGTCAGTCCTGAAACAGCTCTGGCCAGATGTCTGCCCTGTATAAAACCGGTGGACGGTGTAGTGCTGCCGGTGGAAGAAGTCTGGCAAAGGGTTGTTGCGGCAGATATTTATACAGCGGTTGATATACCGCTGTTTTCTCATTCCCTGGTGGATGGTCTGGTGTTGCATCTCTCCGACCTGGACCGCCTGCAGCGGGATAAAGAAATATTGCTTTCTATCACCGGAACAATAGGGGCAGGGGACCTTGATTCCCCAGCCCTTGTGGCCGGAGAAACAATGGAGATCATGACCGGTGCCCGGCTTCCGGAGGGAGCGGGGGCAATCGTTAAAAGGGAAGAGGTACCGGTAAAAAACCGCTGGGCATATTTTAATCAGGGGGTCCAACCGGGTGCGAATATAAAAAAGAGGGGCAGCTTTTTAAAAAGCGGGGACCTGCTGGCGGCAGCTGGAGAAGTGCTGGGAGCAAGCCAGATCGAAATAATTGCCGCCGCAGGAATGCCGCAAATATTGGTTTATAACATCCCTGCGGTTTATGTGATTAATACCGGCAGTGAATTAATCCTGCCTGGTGAAGAACGGCAGGCAGGACAGATTTTTGCCAGTAACAAGGCCTTTTATTACAGCCTGGTGAAAGCCGCCGGCTGTGATCCCATTGGTGGGAAACGCCCGGTAAAAGATCAGATCGGGGAAATCGCCGGGGAGCTGGTGGAGGGGATTAAATGCAGTAAATTGCTGATCATCAGCGGTGGTACCGCTGAAGGAGAATATGATCTGGTTCAGGCAGCTTTCCACCAAATCGGTGCCCGGATGATTTTTGACGGCCTGGATTTAAAACCGGGACGGCATACTGCGGCAGCTGAAAAAGACGGCGTCTTGTTAATTAATCTGCCCGGCAATCCTGGTGCAGGCGCCATCATATTTGAAATATTAGTCAAACCATTGCTGCGCAAACTAAGGGGAAGTACTGATTATCAAAACAGCTGGTTTGAATTATCTCCCCAGGACAATGATCTTCCGCTGACGAAACGGCGAACCATGGCCAGAGCCCGGGGTGAAATAAGAAAGGGGCAGATAAATGCCCGAATGATCGATAAAGGCAGCCAATCACTAACAGGTGGCATGCTGCAGCTGATCGTTGACCTTGATCCGTCCTCCCCAGCCATTAAGGCCCTCCTTATTGACTGATCAATTAATCCCGGCACTGTCAACCAGTTCCTTACACAAGCGATTTCTAAATTCCGTTAAACGGATAAAATCCATACAGGGTATATAAAATGCTTCCAATTCATCATGCCAGGTCCGGGCTTGAGCAAGAAAGCCGATTGCAGCATTGATTCCCGCCCGGCATCGTTTTTGGGCTGCCAGAAAATTCATCTCATTATCGATCCCTTTTAATGTCAATAAATCAAAATCAAGTTTCCGCTTGAATTTTCCCGTTAATGTAGCTGCATAATCAACGATATGTGCAGATATATCGATTAAGACACTCTGGGAAGAGGGGAATAAAATAAAATCTATGTCGGCGGGTATAAATGGATTATGGAATATTTCAGCATCCAGGGAGTTAAGTTCTATCTGCTGCAGCACATGGGAAAACAGCTTTTGCATGCCGCTGCCCGGCCGGCCGGAAACCGCATAGACATCATAATCCGCATCGATTAAACTTTCATGTCTGGTTATGATCCCGGCTGGGGTGAGGGCTGCTGCAAAAATATGCCGCGGTTTAAATTCGCTGTATTTACCGGTGGATAAGAAATCCTGTCCCAGGGCTAAAATGTTTTTATTGACGGAAGGCCAGTGCATTAATTGGCGGGCATAGAACTCCATTTCCTGCCAGGCGGCACCGGACTCCTGCAGGCGCAAATAGGCCAGTTGGAAATAAGCGCTGATGGTATTGGTTAAATTAATTATTGATGTGCGATTTTTCTGAATCTTCTTTTGCTCCCAGAAACGACCCAGATTTATTATTTCATCCACTGCCCCGGGATAATGGGGATCGGCAACATGTGGCCGGGTGCCATCCAGGAGGCAAAACAGGTTATTGCCGATCACCAGGCCGTCCAGGGAATCGGGATCAGATGAGCACCAATGATATTCCAGATCATATCCCCGGTCGGCAAAAGTCTTGCTTATCTCCCGCATAAAGCTGGATTTTCCTGTTCCGGGTCCGCCTTTTAAAATAATTTTTCTGTTCACTTTTTCTCCCGCCATGGTGGGATAGAAATGATAAAAACCCTGGCAGGTATTGCCCCCGGAAAATAAATGTCTTTCGTTTCTCACATAAATAACCCCCTTTTACTTTTAAAACATCTTATGAAAACTTAATGCTTTTTAACCAAAAGAAACGGGAAGTATATTCATAAGGATGTTATTTATCTCCGGCAGAAAACAAAAAAGCAGATAATTAAACCTGCTGACCCTTGAATATTTCTGTTTTTCTATTTTCGGCATCCTGCCTCTTCCAGCTGCTTTTCGACCCTGACCCTGACAAAGGCCAGGTATTTGATATAGAGTTCCCGTCTTTCTTCGGCCTCCTGCCTGGTCAGACCGGTAGTTTTTTGCTTGCGAGTCAAGATAATAATCCTGTCCAGTTCATGTTTTTCCATGGTGAAAACCTCCTTCCAGGTCACCACATGGCACCATTTAAAACATTAATTCATATATAATGTATTTAATTATACTTCCTCATTACATTATACTATTTTTTAATTATCTATGGGCAGAAAGCAGGATTGACTATGAATTTTGACAGGACATGGTATTTAGATGAAATAACAGTTGATACCCGGGAGATGCAGGAAGAATTAAATATTTCGGCTATAACAGCTAGGCTTTTAATCAACCGGGGAATGACCGATATAAACAAAGCCAGGAAATTCCTGTACGGGACCGGGGAAAATCTGAGCGATCCCTTATTGCTGCCGGGGATAAAGCAGGCAGCGGACCGTATCAGAGCAGCCATCGCCGGGCAAGAAAAAATGGTCATTTATGGTGATTACGATGTTGACGGCATTTGCAGCATCGTCATTTTAAAAGAATGCCTGGAAATGCTGGGGGGAAAAGTGGATTATTATGTGCCGGATCGTTTCGAGGAAGGTTATGGGATTAATATGCCGGCGGTTGAAAATCTGGTCAAACAGAAGTATGAATTATTAATCAGTGTTGACTGCGGAATAACTTCAGTGGAGGAAGTCGGTTTTGCTGTGGCAGCAGGAATGGACATCATTATAACTGATCACCATACCCCTGGAGCAATGCTGCCTCCGGCAGCTGCCATTGTGAACCCCAAATTAGGCGGCAATGAGGACAATCAACATTTATGCGGTGCCGGTGTTGCCTATTACCTGGCCCGGGCCCTGCAGCAAGGGCCGGATGCTGCGGTTACCGGCATCCCATGGCTGGAACTGGCGGCCCTGGCGACAATAGCTGACATTGTACCCTTGCAGGGGGATAATCATATTCTGGTCCGGGAAGGTCTTAAGCATTTATCTGCAACCCGCAGAATAGGTCTTAAAGCTTTATTAAAAATATGTGCCCTGGAGGGTAAAGATATTACTCCCGGTCAGGTAGGTTTTGTGATCGCTCCCCGGCTTAATGCTGCCGGAAGGCTGGATAGTGCCCAAAAAAGCATTGAAATGCTGCTGACCAGTGATGGAAATATCGCAGAAAACCTGGCTGTTCACCTGAATACCATCAATAATGATCGCCGTCAGGTGGAAGAAAATATATATGAACAGGCCCTGGCTCAAATCATGGCCAATGATCGGCAGGAAGACCAGGTTATCATTGCTGCCGGTGAGAATTGGCACGAAGGGGTTATTGGCATCGTTGCTTCCCGACTGGTAGAAAAATTTTACCGTCCGGTGATCATAATCAACTGGGATGGGGATATGGGTAAAGGTTCGGGACGCAGTATAAAAGGTTTCGATTTGCACAGGGCACTGGAACACTGCCAGGAGCATCTGTGCAGGTTCGGCGGGCACCAGATGGCTGCCGGCATCACCATTGAACGCCGGCAGCTGGATCTATTTGCTGCCGCTGTCAAAGCCTATGGTCAGAAGTATATGTCGCGGGAGGTACTATACCGGGTCTGCCGGACTGATGGCGAAATTGATATGGCCGAGATCACCTTTGATCTGCTCCAGGAATTAAAAAGACTTGCACCATACGGGGAAGGAAACCCCCAGCCCCAGTTCATCATGAGGAATATTCCGGTTCGATCCCTGCGTTTGGTGGGCGGTCAAAAGGAGCATATCAGTTTTGATTTTTCTCCCCTTGCTCTGCAGGGCATCGCCTTTCGAAAACCTGAATACATAAATCTGCCCTTTCAGGAATGCTGGCATGATGTGGTGGGAACCCTGGGTGAAAATGAATATCGGGGCAAGGTTTCCCGGCAAATCAATGTAAAAGAGATGAAAATGAGTTTTATACCGGATGATATAAAAAGATTCCGCGGCCTGGAGCATATGCCATACCGGCGGATAAATTTGATATTAACGGAGATTAAAGCCGGAAGGCCGGTTATAATGCTATTTCCTGCTGCTCGTTCCCTGCTCAAGTATAAGCCGGGGTTGGAGAACTGTTTCAAAAGTGATTGGCTCCATGTACTCCATGGTCTTATGCCGGTCAATGAACAGACCGCAACTGCCGGTCTTTTATCCCGGGGCCGGGGGGGTATATATTTAATAACCAGAGCTTATTTTGAGAACAGAGTATTAAAGGGCCAGCTGCCGGCGAATTTAAGATATATTCTGCCGGAATGGAACAGTGAGCCAATCACTGGATTGAAAGATCCGGCAAGCATAGCGGAAAGTATTAAATGGGGCTGCCCGGCAGAATCAGTATTAAAATCCGTCCGCCCCATAAGTGATTTTGACTTCCGAAAAAAGAATTTGATATATAGCAATCGCCAGTCGACAATTACAGATATTATAGCCGGGATACCGACAGCGATCAGCGAAGCGGGCATGACTGATTTCCGGCAGCGACGAGCATTGCGGCGTGAATTTACCCGTTTGTCAGAGGGCGCATATATAACTGACGGCAATTATTATATCGGTGAGGGATTTGTCGATATTGACAATGTGGTCCTGGCGGATTTCCCTTTCAGTATCTGTGAAACCGCATACATACTCGAACAATCAGATGGTGACAGGGTACCCGGTCTTATAATTGCTGCCGGCAAAAAACAACGGGAGCAAAATTGGTCATACCTTAACCTGAGACATCCTGAGGGAGAAGAAGTGATACAGGTACTGGACCATCTGCAAAGGGCAGGACACCGGCAGCAAAAACTGGAGGAACTGACCCGGTCCATACAGGAAGAACAAGGTGAAGTGATTTCCCGGATGAAAATGCTGGCAATACTGCAAATACTTGCTGACACAGGCTTGTGCCAAATTAGCAAACAGGGTAGTATTATGGAAATACACTATCATTCCAATATTACCCCTGTTTTTAATATAAATGATTCTATCGCTTATCAGGAAGGTATGAGGGAAAAACAGACCTGGCAAGAGTTTTTAGCAATTCTTGAATTAAGTTGAAATGGTGGCTTTATGGAAATAATCAAAATAATCGAGCGAATAAAAGAATATGAGCCTGATGCGGATATTGCACAGATCGAAAAAGCCTACCAATATGCTAAAACGGCCCATGAGGGGCAAAAAAGGATATCGGGTGAAGATTATATCAGCCATCCGGTAGAAGTAGCATATATCCTGACCGAGATTGAGATGGATACGGCTTCCATTTGCGCTGCCCTGCTCCATGATGTCCTTGAAGATACGATTATGACTTATGAAGAGGTTGAAAAGGAATTCGGCGAAGAAATTGCCCTGTTAGTCGATGGGGTTACCAAACTCAGCCGCTTGGAATTCAAATCCAAACAGGATGCTCAGGCAGAGAATCTGCGGCGCATGTTTATTGCCATGGCCAAGGACATCAGGGTCATTTTGATCAAACTGGCTGACCGGCTGCATAATATGCGGACACTGAATTATCAGCCGGAACATAAACAAAAAGAGATCGCCGAGGAAACCATGGAGATTTTTGCTCCCCTGGCTCATCGGCTGGGAATATTTAAATTTAAATGGGAATTGGAGGATCTGGCTTTTTTTTATCTGGATCCGGATATGTATTATCAGATTGCCAGAAGACTTAAACAAAAGCGTCGGGAAAGGGAAGATTATGTCAATGATCTGATTGCTCAAATCAGGAATGGGATCGAACAGATAGGGCTGGAGGCCGATATCGAAGGACGGCCAAAAAACATTTTCAGCATCTATAAAAAAATGATCAAACAGATGAAGGATGTCGATGAGATATACGACAAGATTGCCATTCGTGTTATCGTAAACGATGTGCATGAATGTTACGGGATACTGGGGATCATCCACACCATGTGGAAACCTTTACCGGGGCGGTTTAAAGATTATATAGCCACACCCAAGCCTAATATGTATCAATCACTACACACTACTTTCATAGGCCGGGGCGGGGAACCCTTTGAAGTGCAGATCCGTACCTGGGAAATGCACCAAACAGCCGAATCAGGTATTGCAGCCCATTGGCGCTATAAAGAAGGCAGCAGCCCCAAAGACAAAAAATATGACCAAAAATTGGCCTGGCTGCGGCAAATATTAGAATGGCAGCAGGAGATCAAAGACACGGATGAATTTATGGAATCACTGAAGATAGATTTGTTCGATGATACAGTTTTCGTTTTTACTCCCAAAGGGGCGGTTATAGAATTGCCCAAAGGAGCATGTCCGGTAGATTTTGCCTACCGGGTTCACACCGAAGTCGGACATCAATGTACTGGTGCCAGGGTTAATGGCCGGATAGTGCCACTGGACCACCCTTTGACCAATGGAGATATCGTTGAGATCATAACATCCAAGAATTCTCTGGGACCCAGCCGGGATTGGCTGAACTTTGTCAAAACATCTTCGGCAAAGAGTCGTATTCGGCAATGGTTTAATCGAGGAAAAAGGGCTGATAATATTATCAAAGGCCATGATATGCTGGAAAAAGAGATGAAGAAAAACCACCTGTCACCCCGGGAAATGTTGAAAAAAGAAAAAATGGCGGAAGTGGCCAGGCGGCTGGGCTATAATTCGGGGGAAGATCTATGTGCTGCTGTTGGGGATGGGGCTGTTTCTCCCCAGCAGGTCATCACCCGGCAGAAGGAGATATTTTTCCAGGATGCGGTGGTAGAAGATATATTGACTATTCCCCCCATGAACAAAAATATTTTACAGCGGGAGAAAGAAACCACTGCTATTAGGATCAAGGGTGTTGATGATGTGGCGATAAAACTCAGCCGTTGCTGCAATCCCTTGCCCGGGGACAGCGTTTTGGGCTATATAACCAGAGGACGAGGGGTTTCGGTCCATCGTCTGGATTGCCCCAATATGCAAAATTATTTAAAAACGGAAAAGGACCGGATACTGGAAGTGGAATGGTCTGATGACCGGGGCATATATTATCTGGAACTGGAAGTCAAAGCTTTTGACCGCCAGCGGTTGACCACTGATATACTGAATGTGATTGCTGATCTGCGCATCCAGATAAATTCAGTTTTCTCCCGGGTAACCAAAAATAATTTTGCGGTCATAAACCTGAAACTGGAAATCAAGGATATCACGCAGGTTCAGGCAATCATTCAGCGTATTCAGCAAATAAAAGATATACTGGAGGTACGAAGAGTACTGCCAGGAGAGGACCGGGGTGAATAGTAATGCGGG
The DNA here is from genome assembly GCA_012515055.1 of Syntrophomonadaceae bacterium. Taxonomy (GTDB): domain Bacteria; phylum Bacillota; class Syntrophomonadia; order Syntrophomonadales; family Syntrophomonadaceae; genus UBA1368. Next base: position 65,423 of record JAAYZA010000318.1, read on the forward strand.
CAGTGGTACAAAGGACCCTTTCCAGCAGTGTTGCCATTAAGGGACAAATTGCAGCCCAAATAGGACCTGGCCTTACGGTGCTGCTGGGAATTAAAAAAGGAGATCGGGAAAAAGATGCGGATTATCTCCTCGACAAGATTATAAATCTAAGGATTTTTGCCGATGAAGATGGCAGGATGAATCGCTCTTTGCTGGACATACAGGGCGAGATATTGCTCATCAGTCAGTTTACCTTGTATGGGGATGTGAAACGCGGCAGAAGGCCGAGCTTTACCGAGGCGGAAGAACCGTCAGCCGCAGAGCCCCTTTTCCAATACTTGATAGAGGGTATTAAGGAAGAGGGGGTAAAAGTTAAAACCGGCATATTTGGTGCCGATATGATAATAACCATGGAGAATGACGGGCCATGTACAATTTTGCTGGATAGTGAAAAACTCATCTAAAAGGAGGAAAACAGATTGATTTTAAAAGGATTGGAAATCAGCAGCATGGGGGTAAATTGTTATATTGTCGGCTGTGAGGAAACCAGGGAAGTCGCCGTTATTGATCCGGGCGGCAGTCCCAAAACCGTTGTCAACATGCTGGAGAATGATGGTCTTAAAGCCATTTACATCATAAACACCCATGGACATATAGACCATATAGGGGGCAATCGGGGAGTCAAGGAAGCGACGGGAGCCAAAATCCTCATCCATCAGGATGATGCCAAAATGCTGACCAGTTCTGTTTCCAATTTTTCGTTTTTAATGGGCAGCAAAGTCACCAGTCCCCCGGCTGACCAGCTGCTTAAAGATGGCGATATTATAAAAATAGGAAACACAGTGGAACTGGAGGTCATTCATACGCCCGGACATAGTCCCGGAGGCATCTGCTTGAAAACCGGCGATATAATTTTTGTCGGTGACACTCTCTTTCAGGGATCGATAGGCAGGACTGATTTTCCTGGCGGCTCTCATAAACAATTAATCCAGAACATAAAGGACAGGCTGCTGTGCTTTGATGATGAGGTGGTGGCTTATCCCGGACATGGGCCAGCAACTACCATCGGTTTTGAAAGGGCTCACAATCCCTTTTTATAAGATCAGCGGGAGCGGAATCTTAACCAGCCTTCCTCCTGTATGCTGGTTAAGGAGGGGCGAAGACTCAGAAGCTTGTGCCCGGTTGATTTAAGGAGATGCTGGGCGGCCAGGGATATCCGCAATGATAAATGTGGGCAGAGTAATGCCCGCATTTGCTTTTTTATGCTATTGATTAAAGAGGAAACTTGGTATGGTCAAAAACAAGGGAAATATAATGCGGGTAATATTCAATCATCTGACAATAGGATTGATCTACAGGGATTTCTGGCGGTTAGGACCGGCTTTTATCGGTACATTGGTTTCATTATTATACCAGCTGATTAATTTGTATGGTTTCTTGCCCGCCTTGTTTTTAATCAGTACCGGAACGGCAATGATTATAACCGTACTGACATATACCTTATATCTGCTGAGCCTGTTTTATATTCCGGTGCCCATTTGTGCTGCAGCAGCTGGCCTGGTTCTGGCCGCGTCTTTTCTGGCCTGGTTATTTATAAATATAAATATCAACCGCCAGGCTGATTTGCGGATACTGGTATTAAACTATTCTTCCCAGACTGCTTTTATAGGACTGTCAATCCTGCTGTGCAATCAGGTTTTGCCCCTGACTCTGGGAGCAAGGGCCAGGTTCTGGGATGTACACTTCAAACCAGAACTGGCCGGTAAAATACAGGAACACGATGCAGCGGTGCTTAAAGAATTATTACAGGAAGATCTATTTCGTCTGCAAAAGATATTGAAAGATCATACTGTTTTATATGGCTGTACCCCGGGGTCTCTGTTTAAATATCTTCCGCCTTTGTCCCCGAACAGCTTTCAATATCAAATCATTAAAACCATCATACCCCCCGAAAATGCCAGAGTCTTTACTTTAATCCGGGATTTTTATTTTCATGTTTTGACACTGGATAAAAAATGAACTGCCAGAAGAAATTTGACATTAAAAAAGGCATTCAAAAAAAGGCAAGAAAAAGGCCTTGAAAGTCATTGAAAAAGAAAAGACATTAAAAATAAGAAAAAAGTTTGCCGGGGAGTTTTTTTATGATAAAATAATTGCACCAATATTTAAAATGCGATGAAGAAGTAAAGTAAGCTTGTGAAATTATACAGAGAATAGATGCCGCTGGCTGGAAGCATCTTGATAAGGAAGCAAACTGAAGTTCACTTCGGAGTACCTGGCTGAAACATTTGCAAGTAGGCTGTGGCGGAGCTTCTACCGTTAAAAAGAAGGAGATATCGGATTAACCTGTATCTTTGAACAAGCGGGTCTTATGACAAAATGGGTGGTACCGCGGGCAGTATATACTTCTCGTCCCAAAAGGATGAGGAGTTTTTTGTTTAAAGAAGTGTTTTTCCCGTATCTTGCCAGAGCCGGGCATTGCCAATCAGGGTGGTACCGCGGGAAGTTTATACCTCTCGTCCCTATTTCAGGGAAGGGAGGTTTTTTATTGAACAGAAAAAATAAGGAGGAGTTAATAATGAATGCATTGGCAGAGAAGGTAAGTAAAATGCTGGTATCAAAAGAAGCTCATCCGCAGATGACTGAAATCGAGGTAAAAGGTTGTGTGATCGGTGGAAAGCAGTTGGTTATAATAGCCGGGCCCTGCGCCATCGAAACAGAAGAACTGTTAAAAGAAACCGCTTTTAAAGTCCGTGGTGCCGGTGCAGGTATGCTGCGAGGGGGAGCTTTCAAACCCCGTACTTCACCGTATAGTTTCCAGGGCCTTGGTGTGGTGGGCCTGGAAACCCTGGCTAAAATAGGTGAGTCCATGAATATGCCGGTCATAACAGAAATAATGGACAGTGAAGATATACCGATTGTAGCAGAACACGCCGATATTTTGCAGGTGGGTGCCCGCAATATGCATAATTTTTCTCTGTTGAAAAAATTAGGACGGATCGACAAGCCGGTAATGCTTAAAAGAGGCATGTCAGCAACTATTGAAGAATGGCTTTTGGCAGCAGAATATATATTGGCCGGGGGTAATGGCCAGGTGATATTATGTGAAAGGGGTATCCGCAGTGCTGAAAGATGGACCCGCAACACCCTGGACCTGTCAGCAGCAGCCCTGGCCAAGGAACTGACCCATCTGCCCGTCATCGTAGATCCCAGTCATGGTACCGGGGTGAGAAGCCTGGTGGCTCCTATGGCTAAAGCGGCAATTGCCGCCGGAACGGATGGACTGATTATCGAAGTTCATCCCCATCCGGAAAAGGCTCTGTCAGATGGGGAGCAATCACTGACCCCCAAACAATTCAGTCTCCTGATGCGGGAATTGGAGCCGGTGGCCAATGCCATGGGCAGGAGGGTCAGATAATGGTTTATGCAGTTCTGGGTCCCCCAGGGACCTTCAGTGAGGAAGGGCTTCGCTTATATGCCGGAAGTGATATAAAAATTCGGGAAGCGGAAGATATCAGCCAATTATTTGCCCTGGTGGACAGCGGGCAGGTGAGTGATGGCTTCGTGCCCCTGGAAAATTCTTCAGCGGGAATGATCAGCTCTGCGTTGGAATGTTTAGCGGCTTCATCATTGAAAATAAAAGGTGCCCTGGAGGTGCCCGTCCGGCAGTATTTGCTGGCCAATGGGGATTATGTTCCCGAAGAAGTGGAATTATTGATCAGTCAGCCGGTAGCCCTGGAACAATGCCGCAATTTTGTCACTGCCCAGCTTAAAAGGTCCAGAAAGGAAATAACCGATAGTACTGCCCGGGCCGCGCAGATGGTTCAGCAGGAGAAGCGACGGGCAGCGGCAATCGGCAGCCAGCGGTCAGGCCGGTTGTATGGCTTGAAAACAATTGCCGCCGATATTCAGGATGGGTTTAACTATACTCGCTTTATCCATATCGGAAAGAGTGATGAAATAGCCGCCCGGCCCCACAAGAGCAGCTTGCTTTTGTCCTTGCCGGATAAGGCGGGGGCTTTATACGAACTATTGGGGGTTTTTGCCCGGAACCAGCTTAATTTGAACAAAATTGAATCCCGGCCCGGCCGGGTGCCAGAGGAATATGTTTTTTATATCGAAGTTGAGCAAGGCAGGAATGACTTAAGAATGGAAATGTTTTTGCCGGAATTAACCCCTTATTGCAACTGGATCAAATATCTGGGGTCCTATACCCAGAAGAGAATCAGCCGTGTCGATGGCGGTCTGCCTCAGACCGGCCGGGATTTTTGTCATGGCAAGTGAAATCAGGGGGAGGGCTTATCGGGGAATCGGGCCGCTGCGGACCTGGAGCAATGGCCCCGGGCTGAAGCTAATTTGCTTATGGGATTGACCCGGGAAGAGGGCGGCGGTAAACTGGTTGGTCAAATTGAGCACCCGGGGGCAGTGACAAAAATAATACTGGGCTGATATAAGCAGGCACATCAACGGTGAAGTTGACAAGCTGCGTACCCTAAATTAGAATTATCCAAGAATATTTATAAATCGGAGGATTATATGCAGATCAAAGCTCCCCGCGGAACATACGATATTTTGCCGGACCAGGCAGCCAAATGGCAGTGGATGGAAGAACTACTTAAACTGACTGCCAGTGATTTTGGGTACCGGGAAATTCGCACGCCGATTTTTGAACATACCGAATTATTTGAACGGGGAGTCGGGGCCACCTCCGACATCGTCAGTAAAGAGATGTATACTTTCAGGGATAAAGCGGACAGGAGCATCACTTTGCGACCGGAGGGGACAGCCAGTTGTGCCCGGGCCTTTATCGAACATGGTTTTTATAATGGTTTGCTGCCGGTCAAATGGTATTATTCGGGACCCATGTTTCGTTATGACCGTCCCCAGACTGGGCGTTTTCGTCAGTTCCATCAATTCGGGGTGGAAGCTTTTGGCAGTGACAGCCCATTTTTAGATGCGGAAGTCATCATTCTTATGATGGAAATATTCCAACGCCTGGGGCTGCAGGAATTGCAGCTGCACACCAACTCAGTAGGATGTCCGGTTTGCCGGCCCCAGTACCGGGAAAAACTCATTTCGTATCTGACCCCGATCAAAGACGAACTTTGCCAGGATTGCCAGCAAAGATATCTGGTCAATCCTTTGCGGGTCCTGGATTGTAAAAACAGATCCTGTCAGGAAGCTATAAAAGGATATCCGCTTTTAGCTGACAGCTTATGCTCCGATTGCACCGGGCATTACCAGCAGGTCCGTGCAGGACTGGCAGCCAATGGGATAGAGTTCATTCATGATGATAAGCTGGTCAGGGGTCTGGATTATTATACCAACACCGCTTTTGAAGTTCATGTCCCCAGCCTGGGAGCTCAGAGTGCCATTGGTGGCGGAGGCCGATATAATGGTCTGGTTAAAGTGTGCGGCGGACCCGATGTGCCGGGGACCGGCTTTGCCCTAGGGCTGGAAAGGATGCTGCTGGCGGTCGATCAGCAGCAAAATCAAATGCCAGTTGATGTTTTTGTCATCGTTATGGAAAACAGGTTCATGGCTCAGGCATTGCAGCTGACAACGGAGATCAGACGGGCCGGGATCAGTGCGGATATGGACTACAACAACCGCAGTCCCCGGGCGCAAATGAAATACGCTGATAAAATAAAAGCCCGGTTAGCAATAATGATCGGGGAAGAAGAAATAAACCAAGGCTATTATTCAGTACGAGATATGCACAGCAGTGAACAGTACCAGGCGGACAGGGATTCCCTCATAGCAAATCTTCCCGGTATCCTGTTTAAAAAGGAGGAGGAGCAAGGTTAATGCAAAGGACACATAATGCCAGTGAACTAAATACAGAAAGTGTTGGACAAAAGGTCAAACTATGCGGTTGGATAAATACCCGCCGTGATCATGGGGGCTTGATATTTATCGATCTGCGGGATCGTTCCGGCCTGATTCAAATCGTTTTCAGTCCGGAAGTGGACGAGGAATCCTTCCATCTGGCGGAAAAGGTCCGCAGTGAATATGTCATAGCAGTATCCGGGACGGTGGCCGCCAGAACCCCGGCCACCATAAACCCCAATTTGTCCACTGGGGATATAGAAGTATTCATCGATCAAATGGAGGTCTTAAGCCCGGCGAAAACGCCCCCCTTTTATATTGAAGATGGGGTGGAAGCCGATGAAAATCTAAGATTGAAGCATCGCTATCTCGATTTGCGCCGGCCGGAGATGTTGAAAAACATGATGCTGAGGCATAAAGTGGTCAAAGCCATCCGTGATTTTTTGGATGGGCACGGTTTTATGGAGATAGAGACTCCGCTGCTAACCAGAAGCACTCCGGAAGGAGCCCGGGACTACCTGGTACCCAGCCGGGTCCATCCAGGTGAGTTCTATGCCCTGCCGCAATCGCCGCAGATATTCAAGCAAATACTGATGGTGGCCGGGATGGAAAAATATTTTCAGATAGCCCGCTGCTTCCGGGACGAAGACCTTAGAGCGGACCGGCAGCCGGAGTTTACTCAGCTGGATATGGAAATGTCCTTTATTGAGGAAGAAGATGTCTTTGCCCTGGTGGAAAAAATGATGGCAGTTCTGTTTAAAGTTGGCATGGACTGCGATATTGAAACTGATTTTATCCGCCTCAGCTATGGGGATGCCATGCAAAGGTTTGGTTCTGACAAGCCGGATCTGCGTTTTGGATTGGAAATCGAAGACCTGACTGAACTGGTGAAAGATGTTGATTTCAAGGTATTTTCCGCGGCCATTGAGGCCGGCGGAGCAGTAAGGGCGATAAATGTTAAAAATGGGGCATCATTTACCCGCCGGGAAATTGATGAATTGGGCAAGATCGCGGTTGACAACGGAGCTAAAGGCATGGCATGGATCATAGTGGCAGAAGATGAGCTGCGCTCTCCCATCACCAAATTCTTTACTGATAATCAGATGGAGTCCATCCTGGGGCGGTTAAAAGCGGAAAAAGGTGATCTCCTGCTGTTTTGTGCCGACCAGCCAGCCATTGTGGCCCGGGTTCTGGGGACAGTGCGCCTGGAATTGGCCCGCAAAATGGAACTGATTGATGAAAGCTTGCTTAAATTCGCCTGGATCGTTGATTTCCCCCTGTTTGAATATGATGACGATGAACAAAGGTATGTGGCAGTACATCACATGTTTACAGCACCCCGCGCAGAAGATGCTGGTCTGCTTGACAGTGATCCCGCACTTGTCAAAGCCCGGGCTTATGATTTGATACTTAATGGAACGGAGATAGGCGGCGGCAGCATCAGGATCCATCAACAGGAATTGCAGAAAAAAATATTTTCACTGCTGGCCATGACTCCCGAAATATATAATGAAAAGTTCGGGTACATGCTGGAAGCCTTCGCTTATGGGACCCCGCCTCATGGGGGGATAGCTTTCGGCATTGACCGTCTCTTGATGATAATGGCAGGCTGCAGCAGCATACGTGATGTGATAGCTTTCCCCAAGACCCAGAGCGCTGTTTGCCCCATGACTCAGGCACCTGCTGCGGTTAATGCCAAACAATTACGGGAATTATCGCTTAAAATTCGTGAATGATCTGCCCGGACAATATTGGGAGATTATACCGGAAGGGCTTTCTTGAAAACAGTGGGTTTTTATGATATGCTTTTACCAAGTTAAAGCAAATAGGATTTAAAATATCCCTGCTGTGTTCGTGTTTAACCGTTAAGTTTTTGCCAACACAAAAACAATGGGAGCCTGGCTTCATATGTGAATTGTATGCCTTCGTTACAGGACACATTGAACATATGGGAGGGCACCCCCCTGCTGAGCAGGACAAAACTGCGGTGGTTCACGACTCGGTGGGGCTTATTTCTTTGGAGGCCGGAATGGATCAAGATGCACCTCATCTGCAGCGTTTGCAATTACTGGCAGGACCCCGGGGCATGGACAAACTGAAAAAAGCTGCAGTGGCAGTGATTGGTCTGGGCGGGGTAGGATCCCATGCAGTCGAAGCACTGGCGCGCAGCGGAGTAGGCCGCCTGGTTCTGGTTGATATGGATCGTATCGAAATCAGCAATATCAATCGTCAGCTGCCCGCATTGACTTCAACCATTGGTAAATATAAAACCGAGGCTATTGCCCGGCGAATCCATGAAATCGATCCCTCCATCCAGGTAAGTGAATTTGCCTGCCGTTTCGAGCCTGCTTCCAGTGAGGAGATCCTATCCCCTGATCTGGATTATGTCATAGATGCCATCGACTCTCTGCCGGATAAAATACATCTGATAGTATCCTGCCTGGAAAAAGGCATTCCCGTTGTCAGCTCAATGGGAATGGCCAACCGCCTTGATCCATCGATGATAAGAATTGGTGACATAAAAGAAACCCATGTGTGTCCGGTTGCCAGAATAGTCAGGAAGGAACTGCGCAGCCGGGGAATAGATTCCGGGATAAAAGTGGTATATTCTATTGAAAAGCCTGTGAAACCATGGGAAGACAAACAGGGCTCTCTGGGCAGTATCATTTATCTGCCGGGGATAGCCGGGTATTTGCTGGCCAGTTTTATTATAGAAGGAATAACACGGGCCGGATAATATACAAAATATTCTATAAATTTAGTTTATACGGAGGAAAAATGCTCGGGAGGTAGAATAAATGTCTTATTGGGATAAAGAAAAAGAATGTATGGCGCGTGAACATTTGCAGAATTTGCAGTTAAGAAGATTGAAAGAGACTGTTTATCGGGCTTATGCCTTCGTTCCAGCCTATAAAGAAAAATTTGATGAGGCGGGTATAAAACCAGATGATATAAACACTCTTGATGACATCAGAAAACTACCGTTCACAACCAAGACTGATTTAAGGGAAAACTATCCGTTTAATTTGTTTGCTGTCCCGATGAGTGAAGTGATTCGTATTCATTCTTCTTCCGGGACTACTGGTAAACCTACCGTGGTAGGTTACTCCCGAAAAGACCTGGATACATGGTCGGAGCTTATGGCCCGGGCACTGTGCAGTGCAGGTGCCAATCGTTATTCAGTGATTCAGAATTCCTATGGATATGGCTTGTTTACCGGGGGCCTGGGAGTCCATTACGGAGCAGAAAAACTGGGAGCTTCCGTTATCCCCAGTTCAGGAGGCAATACTAAACGCCAGGTGATGTTAATGCAGGATTTTGGTACAACAGTTTTGACCTGTACCCCCAGTTATGCACTTTTCATGGCGGAAGTTATGAATGAGATGGGCATAAGCCCACAGGATCTCAAGCTGGAGGCAGGTATCTTCGGAGCAGAACCCTGGTCGGAAGATATGAGGGTCAAAATAGAAGAGGTTTTGCAAATCAAGGCATTTGACATTTACGGTTTGAGCGAAATTATTGGACCGGGAGTGGCCATCGAATGTGAGTGCAAAAAGGGATTACATATCGCAGAAGATCATTTTGTGGCTGAAATCATCGATCCGGTAACTGAAGAGGTACTTCCCTATGGAACAGCCGGTGAACTGGTTATCACTACTTTAACCAAAGAAGCATTGCCGATGATCAGGTACCGCACCCGGGATCTTACCACATTGAGTATCGAACCATGTCCTTGCGGCAGGACCCATGTGAGAATGCAAAAGGTTCTGGGACGTTCAGATGATATGGTTATCATCCGGGGAGTAAATATTTTCCCTTCCATGGTGGAAAGTGTGTTATTAAGAATCCAGGGGGTCAGTCCTTATTACTTGTTGGTAGTTGACCGCAAAGGCAATCTCGACTTTTTGGAAGTGCATGTGGAAGTATCAGAAGAGGTTTTCAGCGACGAAATAAGGAAACTTGAAGAACTGGGGGCTTTGATCACCAGGGAGCTGGAAAGCGCTCTGGGTATTTCAGTGAAAGTCAGGCTGGTTGAACCAAAATCAATAGAACGAAGTGAGGGCAAAGCTAAAAGAGTCATCGATAAAAGAACTATATGAGAATAGAGGAGGCAGTGATATGGCTAAACAAATATCAGTATTTCTTGAAAATAAGGCGGGACGCCTCTCCAATGTTACCCGCGTATTAGGCGATGCCGGCATCAATATCAGAGCCCTGTCCATTGCAGATACCTCTGATTTTGGAATACTAAGGATTATTGTCAGTGATCCGGTAAAAGCCTATAAGATCCTCAAAGAAGCAGGCTTTACGGTTAGTGAGACCCAGGTGATAGCGGTCCGGGTTCCTGATTCACCCGGGGGGCTGGCTGACATTCTGGAACAAATGGCAGAAGAAAATTTAAATATCGAATATTTGTATGCTTTTCTTGGCAGCACCGAGCAGGACGCCCTGGTCATATTCAAAGTTGAAGACGTCGAAAAAGCTGAAATGGTGTTTAAAAAGAAGGAGATTAAGTTCATAGATGAGAATCAATTATATAGTATGTAAAAAGCAGTAAATTATTTTTATAAGCAGTGCATATAGTTTATTTAAAGAAACTGGTTAACTTTTTTAATTGTCAGAAATATTCTAGAAATTGATACAGCAATGGATTTGACTGCACACTGTAATTGACGAAAGACTATACAAAGGAGGTGAATATATGAAAAAAGCTATAGGCCTGGGTTTATTAGTAGGCGTCTTCTTTGCAGTCTTTGTTCTGTTTCAGGAATATATTGGAGCCAGTGCATTTTACATTGGCGCGGTAGCAATTGCTATGTTTGCAATAATAGGCCCTCTGGGAAATTATCTGCAAGCAGCTATTGCTATGTTGATTGGGGTAGTAGTCGGACTGGTTGGTATCGCCGCTTTAGCATTAGCCATGCCTTTGCCGCCTCACCATCTGATGTATTTAGCCATCGTTTGCGGGATATCATTGTTTTTAATGGTATTGCTTTCGGCAACCGGTATGCGTATTGATGCTATGTTTTTGGGTTGGGCAGCAATCTTTGCCGCATTATATAATACTTACGTAACTGATACCACAGCAATTGCTACGCAGGCTGTACCCGCATTGGTGGGTACCTGTGTAACATTATTGGTAGGAATGGTATTATCCCTGATTATTATTAAAATAGCCATGGCAGTGAATAAATGATGAAGGGAGGGAAATGGCTTGTTGAAAACGCGTAAATCGAGAGCTTATATGGTTTTATTAGTCATAATGATGCTGGTGCTTGCGCCTGTTGCCACCGCACAGAGCCCGGCACCGGATAAAATACTGGACAATGAACTGGTCATATCGCAATTGGATGATAATGGCCAAATCAGTAGTATTTCGGTTCTAAACCAGGTAAGAGTTTTTGGTGAAGGACAGTTTACTATAGAAGACAGCAGCAAATATAAACTTTCTGCAGTCAGAAACCTCTATGGCAGTGAAAAGATAACCCAAAGGGACAATAAATTGACGATTCCATTTAACATTGGCAGTGGTAAAAGCTTCAGCGACATTTACTATCTGGCTGACATAGCCGATGAGGAAATCGCGGGCATCCAAGAAGAAATGCCGGTCAGAATTGAAATTGAGTATTTTCTGGATGGTCAAAAAATGCTGCCATCTGAACTGGCCGGGAAAAGCGGTCACTTGAAAATAGTAACCACAATGGAGAATCTATCAGGTAAACCGGCGGTTTTGAAATTCAAAGATATTAACGACCAGGAAATAGCTCAGGAGTCAGTTATTTATACGCCTTACGCAGTAGCCCTGAAAGATTGGGAATTTAAAAATGACAATTTTGCTAACATTTCCGCCCCCGGTGTTCCCGAGGAATCACCCGAAGGAACCATTGCCAATATCCAGGGAGTAACTTCGGTCAGCTGGACAGTTCCTCTTATTGCACCATTATATCCTACCACCCAGTATGCGGTTTTCGAAGCTGATGCCATTAATATAGAGCTGCCTTCCTTCAATATTGCGGTTATGGCATTGGTGCCGGTACAATCCGATATTGATAACCTGGGGTTAGTACAAAGCAGTCTGGAACAATTATATGATGGTTTTGATCAGATCGAAGGCGGCATAGGTGCTGTTAATAAAGATGCCACATTACTTTATGGTTTGGATGCAGTAGATGGCGGGGTCGTGCAGATTAGTGACGGGCTGAGTTCTCTTTCGGATATTTTAATGCAGATCAGGGTGGGATTAAGCAGTCCGGGGTTTGATGCAGCTTCCTACAATGGCGATACTGGAGCCGATGCCCAGGGTGTCACTCCCGGGGTCCAGGATGCAGTGAAAATCATGAAAAGCACCATTGATTCCCAGCTGATACCGGGCTTGATGATTCAGAAGGCTACCCTGAGCGGGATGGAAACTGCAGTGGGCAAACCGGCGGACAGCGGGCAGGAACCATCCAGCGCCACCAGCATTTATAATGATATCAACCAGCTTAAAGCGGCTACCGCAGGTACCCCGGCACAGAAAATAATTTCAGATTCTGTGGAACCGAAACTACAAAAATTGAGTAAGGATATTGCCGATTTTCGCGAAGGCAGCAATTTTATTGCCAATGTCGCCAAGGTAGAAGAAGGTGCCGTACAATTATCAGAAGCACTGGGCAAATCAGACCAGGGAATATCGATGATGGTTTTTGGCCTGGGTGCACTTACAGATGAGGGCAAGCCTTATCCCATCATGATGAATGGAAGCCCCGGCAGTGTTTTATATGCCCTGGAATATATGCAGGAGGCCATTAATGGGCAACTAAGACCCGGTCTTGTACAGTTGTCCGATGGCGCGGGCCAGATTGGGGATGGTGCAGTATTTGCCAAAGGGGAAATATCTACTGGATTACACACCTTCCAGCAGATACCTGTACTAAAGGAAACCTTGATGGCCAATGCTGCTGATGCCAGCAATTGGCTGGGCAAAATCGAAGGCTCTGAAACTACATTGACCTATGTATTTCAGACCCAGCCGGTCAGCCAGGATGGGAAAGCTATGAAAGTAGGCGCCGGTGTGATAGGTCTCTCTTTAATCGCACTTATAGCGGTAGGAAGACCACCAAAACTTGATGTTTCAACACCTGTTGATGCATAAATATTAAAGGAGGGAATTATTGATGAAAAAAAGAATGATCCTCGTTGTTTCGTTGTTGATGGTATTTGCTTTTACTGCTGGAGTAGTTGCAAATCCGGCGGTACAGTCTATTACCGCTAACCTGGCCACTGATTTTAAATTTACAGTGGATGGAGAAGCCTGGCAGCCAGTGGAAACAGATGGCAGCAACATGTATCCCATTGTTTACAATGACCGTACTTATCTGCCGGTAAGAGCTGCCGGCGAAGCTTTAGGCGTTAAAGTCGACTGGGATGAAGCCACCAGAACCGTTATTTTAGGTGATGCCCCGGTTAAGGAAGAGCCTAAAGAAGAACCCAAGGAAGAGCCTAAAGAAGAGCCTAAAGAAGAAGTGCCAGCTGCAGAACTGGACATTACTCCCGCCACCTATGATCTTAACAAAAACAATCTGGCAGATGGATCCGCTACTATTACCTGGGGACCGGCTACCAAAATTACCGGTATTACTGGTGATGCTATGAACGGCGTTTTAAAGATTACGCTGGTTGAAGGAAAACACTATGTAGTTGATGGTGACCAGCTCACTATTAAAACAGCACTGGCGGAATTGATTCCTCTGCCGATCAATATGGTTCCGGATGGAACTGAATTAACCCTTACCGTTACCTTTGACGAGGGTGTAAAAACTCTGGTAATCAGAGTAGTAAGCTAGGAAATATCGAAATCATGGTCGGGGGTATCTGTCCGTCGGCCAGATCCGCAGGATCAAGAAACTAAATAATAATTCTTGCGGTGGCGGGGTCATCCCAGCCGCCGCAAGAATAAACCCATGAACAACCTGAGTCCGTTGCCAACCATCGTGCCTGCAGCAGCTTATAGACACTGACGCACTCGAAATTCAACCCATCATTACACTTGCCTGAAGATTCGTTATAAAGACTACAAAAGGATATGTATGAGCCAGCAAGGAATAGCAGCTGGAACCCGAAAAATGAAGTACTACAATAAAACGCCCGGGCATGACGGAATATTCTGATAAAGGAGGAAGCACTTTATTCTGTTTCCAGTACCTGTTGTTGTAATTCCTTATGGGCTCCAATTGGTGTTAACCAGAATCTTTATGGAGGGGAAATCTACCTGCATCTTGTGAGGGGAAAAAGCCAATAGTATTTCGTCGACCGGACTGGTTGCAAATGAAAAAGGACCCGATATTAAAAATTCGCATACACCTGCAATAGCAGTTGAAAACAAAAAAGCAGTTAAAGATATGTTTAAGCACTATCACCTATTATTACTATTGGGGCTTACCCGGAGAATTTTATGTGATAGTATCGCAGGTGCCGTTACTTCTGTTTTCGAGCCTGGCATTGAACCAGGGAAGGGAATAATTATATCATGATCGGTCCTGGGTGATGGAAATTCAAACAGTTGGGGGAAAGGGCCAAGGCCTTTTTATTTCCAAAACTGCTCGCAAAAGTTTCTGCGGGGAACCAATTGGTTGTTGCCCTGAAGTTAATAAGGGGGGAGGGGGCGATACACCAGATAGTTGTATGTAATGATTTGTTATTATTGGTGGCGGAGAAAACCGAACACCGCAAGACTTAAGGAGGAGAAAACATGAGTAAACCGACAATTACACCCGAAGCAGCTGATTTTTCAAAAAGTGCGCCTGCTGATACAACTTTGACCATTAACTGGGGCGGTGCTACTAAAGTTACTGAAGTACTGGCTGGAGCTCCGGCCTTTGGTTTAAAATTCGATCCCAAAGAAGGCACTCATTATACCATTACTGATAATGGAGATGGAACGGCAACGGTTCTGGTCAAAAAGGAAACCACCTCATTACTGCCGGTGCCCCTTCCCAATGTGCCCAATGGAGCCCAATTGGTTGTCACCATAAAATTTGACACTGGTGAAGAGGCGAAATTTACTTACACAGTTGTAAACTAGAGCGGAATTTTTACCGGCGGCCGGGAATTTAACCCGGCCGCCTTTTTTGGGTTGTAAACTATGAGATAGGAATATAATTATAGAAAAAGCCAAAGGAAGTAATTATGTATAGCTATGTGGGGAATATTCATTTACATTCCAGGTATTCTGATGGAGAGGGAACAGTGCAGGAAATAGCACAGGCAGCAGAGATGGCGGCCCTCGATTTTATTATCATCACCGACCATTACAACCTGAAGGCGCGGGCTGATGAGGGGTTTTACGGGCATTTGCTGGTTTTAGCCGGCATGGAGATCAATGATGAGGAAAACCATTATCTGGCATTGGATATTAGTGAAATTGTAAATAATGGCCCGGCACAGGAGGTCATTAATGCTGTTAACCGGCAGCAAGGCATTGGTATTATAGCTCATCCGGATGAAAAGGGTTCCCCTTTATATGACCAGCACCGGAGTTACAAATGGAATGATTGGTCAGTACAAGGATTCCAGGGTATTGAGGTATGGAACTTTTTATCCCAGTTCAAAGATGAGGTCACAGGTATATTAAAAGGCTTATACTTGCTGTTTTTCCCCCAGGCGGCATTAAAGGGCCCCTGTAAAGAAACCGTCGCCCGGCTTGATAATTATCAGCGGAACAACCACAGAGTATTTGCCTTTGGTGGTTCTGATGCCCATGGTATAAAAATAAAACTGGGACCAGTTACGGTTGTAACCATCTCCCCTTATGATTTCTGCTGCCAGTGTATTAACACCCATATCATCAGTGAAAAAAAGATGACAGGAGAAAAAGAAAACGACCAGCAGATTATTTATGATGCCTTGCGGCAGGGAAGATTCTGGATCGGCATGGATTATTATAAAAGCAGTCGGGGGTTTAAATTTACCATCCAGGCTGCGGAAAAAACATGGTGGATGGGTGATACGGTCCCCTGGCAGAAGGGCCTGCATACGGAGATAAACACACCCCAGCCAGCCCGGGTGAAGCTGGTGAGAGATGGACGGATAATTGGTGAAAGCAGGGGCCGGGTCCATCGATTCCCGGTGAATGATCGGGGAGTATATAGAGTGGAAGCCTATTACCGCCATCTATGTGGTGATCGTTGGTGGATTTTTTCCAATCCCTTGTGGGTCATATAATTTTCACATAAAGCTATAAATAAAATCCCGCCCGGAATGGTCCCAAATAACATAGGACCATTCTCTCATTTTAAGCCGGGCCTATTTTATATAGATCTTTGGTAATAACGATGTTATCGTGTTTGGATGTGAATTATAAAGAAATTTAACTAATTCAATTTGTAAATATAATTTTACAAAAGCAGGAAAAGGGCTTTACGGAATAGAATTGAGTGGTGTAAAGTGGAGTAAAGTGGAACGACATCCCATTATTTTATAAAAAGGGGTAAGCAATATGTTCCTGGGTGAATATCAGCATTCTCTTGATGTCAAAGGCAGAATAACAATACCAGCCAAGTTCCGCGAATTACTGGGGGATAGATTTGTGGTTACCAAAGGTCTGGAAAACTGCATTTTTCTTTATCCCTTGATGGAATGGGAAACCATTGAAAACAAATTACGCACTTTACCATTTACCCGGGCGGATGTTCGCTCCTTCGCGCGGTTTTTTTTCTCCGGGGCCTCAGAACTAGAGGTTGATAAACAGGGCAGGACAGTCTTGCCGCTCAATCTGCGGGAATATGCAGCCATAGATAAGGATCTGATTATTATTGGTGTTGGTTCCCGCGCTGAGATTTGGGCGGTGGAAAGTTGGGAAAAATACATTGAAGGGGCTGAAGAATCTTACGAAGATATTGCAGCCAGCCTGGTTGATTTAGGTATTTAGGAGAAAAATCATGCATGATCCCGTTTTACTGGCCGAAGCAATTTCATTTCTGGTGACAGATCCGGGGGGGATTTATGTAGATTGCACACTGGGCGGCGGCGGACATTTTAATCGTTTGCTGCAGGAGTTAAACAGTGATGCCAGGCTTATTGCCTTTGATAAAGATGAGACAGTCTTAAACAGGACCCGCCAGCAATTTGCCGGGAATCACAACATAATTTTTGTCTATAAAGACTTTAAATATTTAAATAAAACCCTCCGGGAATACCAAATTGATTCAGTTGACGGAATCATAATCGATTTAGGAGTATCATCTTTTCAACTGGATGAAAACGCCCGGGGATTTTCCTATCATCACGAGGCAGCCCTTGACATGAGAATGGATCCAAACCAGGATCTGGATGCCGGCTATATTGTAAATCACTATTCAGAGCAGCAACTGCGGGATTTGATTTATATCTATGGTGAGGAAAGATTTGCCCCTTCCATTGCCAGCAATATCATTAAAAATCGGGAAATGAAAAAAATTGCCACCACCCTGGAACTGGCAGAGATCATAAAAAATTCTATCCCGGCCCGGTTTAAAAGAGGAAAACATCCGGCTCGCAAAACATTTCAGGCTCTAAGGATTGCTGTAAACGGTGAGCTGGATTCTTTAAAAGAAGTCCTGCCACAGGCTGCGGCAAGTTTGAAACAGGGCGGCAGGCTTTGTATAATTACATTTCATTCTCTGGAAGATCGAATAGTGAAACAGTTTTATCAGCAAATGTCTCAGGAATGTATATGCCCGCCAGGTATGCCAGTATGCACCTGTGATCATCAGGCGGAATTGAAAGTTTTGACCAGGAAACCGGTGGTACCCGGTGACGAAGAGATCAACAGGAATTACAGAGCCAGGAGTGCCAAACTGCGGGTTGCGGAAAAAAGATAGTTCTAAAAGAAAGGAAGGTAGAATACTATGGTACAGGCGGGATACGATTACTCAAGATGGGAAGAAACATATGCCCCGGAGCCTGCTCGTGAAGAGAGGCGGCAATCAAGAAAAGCGCTGATAAATAGAAATGCCAGAAGAAATATGGCGATAAAACTCAGTGTGATTGTATTTGCCTATGCCTTGCTTTTGGTCTATCTTTGTATTAAAAGTGCTACACTGGGTTATGAAATTGTCGGGCTGGAAAACGAAATTAATAAGCTTAATACCGAAAATAACCGCATGGAATATGCCATCGCACAAAATTCATCACTGGATATTATTGAAGAAAAGGCGATTACACAACTGGGTATGATCATACCCGGTACGGAAATGTGTTATGCAGTGGCAGCAGTTGATGAACCCGTTACCCCGGCATTGAAAGTGGAGGCAGTTGATAATACTATTGCGGAGAGTAAACCACTGGCAAAACTATATGCCAGTATTATGTTACTCACCGGCAAAACTAACTTATAAAGAGGTGGAAAATAATGCAGACCACCCGTTTGCTAATAAGAAAGCGTATAGCAAAGCTTTTTTTCTTATTTATCATCGGCTTTCTGGTTCTCAGCGGCAGATTGGTATGGGTGCAGTTTGTAAAAGGCGCTGAACTGACCGAAAAAGCAATCCAGAACCGCATGCGGGATATTCCGGTGGAATCCAAAAGGGGGATCATTTATGACAGGAATGGTAATGAATTGGCTATTTCCATCAGTGCAGATTCCATCTATGTCATTCCTGCTGAATTAAAAAGGTCGGGCCAAGAGAAGGAAGTAGCAGCACAACTGGCCGGTATTTTAGAAATGGATGAAGACAGCATATATAAAAGGATTACCCAAAATAGTTCTTTTGAATGGATCAAAAGACAGGCGGAGCCAGAAAAATCACAGAAAATAAGGGGATTGGATCTGCCCGGGATAGGCATGACCGAAGAGAGCCGTCGTTATTATCCCAAGGGTACTCTGGCCAGTCATATCCTGGGTATTTCAGGAATAGACAATACTGGACTGGAAGGCATCGACCAATACTATAATGATCTGGTGGGCGGCACCAAAGGAAGAATCATCATTGAGCATGATGCGGCTAATCGGCCTATCCCCGAAGCAACCCATAAATATATTGCTCCCATCGATGGGGCCAATCTGGTCCTGACTATTGACGAAACCATTCAATATATAACCGAACGTGAACTGGATAAAATGTTCAAGGAACGCAATGCCAAATCAGCCGCTGCTATCGTTATGGACCCCAATACGGGAGAAATACTGGCCATGGCTTCCCGGCCTGACTTCGACCCCAACAATTATAATGATTATCCCGCTGCCAATCGGCGCAATTTTGCCATAAATGATGTGTATGAACCGGGTTCGACTATGAAAATCACAACTGCTTCGATGGCATTGGAGGAAAAAGTGATTACACCTGAATCACATTTATTTTGCCCGGGCCATGTTAAAGTAGGTAAAGAAACTATTGGTTGTTCTGGTGATAAGGCACATGGGGACCAGACTTTTACCAAAGTGGTGGAGAATTCATGTAATGTCGGCTTCGTCAAGGTGGGACTTGAAGTGGGCCTGGATACTTACTTTAAATACATTAAAGCTTTTGGCTTTGGACAGGTAACAGGTATTGACCTGCCGGGGGAAGCCACCGGTATACTGGTCAACCCCAAAAACGCCAAACAGATTGATTTGGCTACCATGTCCATGGGGCAAGCTAATGCTGTGACGCCTATTCAATTGGTCACGGCAGCATCAGTGGTGGCTAATGGCGGCAATCTTATAAAACCTCATCTGGTTAAACAGGTGATTGATAATGAAGGGCAGGTAATAAAAAACAATGAGCCCCAAATTGTCCGCCGGGTAATCTCGGCGGAAACAGCTGCAACACTGGCGGGGATATTGGAAGGAGTTGTAACTGATGGAACGGGTAAAAATGCTTATATAGAAGGATATAGAGTAGCAGGTAAAACCGGAACAGCACAAAAAGTTGCCCCAACCGGAGGTTATATGTCCAGTGAGTATGTGGCATCCTTTTTAGGATTTGCCCCGGCGGATAAACCGCAACTGGCCTGTATCGTGGTGGTGGATGCTCCGCAGGGTTACCCTTATTACGGAGGCTGGGTGGCAGCACCTCCTTTCCGCGAAATTTTAAAAGATTCCCTGCGATATCTGGAAGTACCGGCACAGGGCCTGACCAATAAAGAGGATTCCCGTGAACAGGTGCTGGTTCCCGATGTGGTAAACCTGCCTCTGGCGGAGGCAATCTCCACCATCAATAACCGCGGGCTGCATGTAAAAGTAAGCGGCACTGGCAATATTGTCTGGCAGCAGACCCCCAAACCACAGACAAAAATTTATCGGGGTTCACAGGTGATAATCTCACTTTCACCATTTGAGGCCGGGGAACAGAATGGCGAGGTCACTGTACCCGATTTGCAGGGAAAATCCATGAAAGAAGTGGCCCGGATTCTGGCTGATTTGGGTTTGCATCTGCTGCCGGAAGGTTATGGATTGGCCTATGAACAGATACCGGAAGCCGGGAAGGTAATAACCGGAGGCTCCAGTGTCAAAGTGAATTTTCAGCCCATTGGTGAGTAACCTGCTTTAAACAAGTTCTGGTGTGTTGCTGGTAAAAGGAGGATTAATCGTGATTTTAAGTGATTTGCTGCAAGGTATTGAGCCAGTTGAAATTATGGGTGATAGCAGCCTGGAGATCACCGGTATCCATTATGATTCCAGAAAGATAAAGCCGGGATATCTGTTTATTTGTATCACAGGTTTGAAAACGGATGGTCATCTGTATATCAAAGAAGCAATTGACAATGGTGCGGCAGCAGTAATTGCGGAAAATAAAGATTTTTACATGGAAGGCATGACAATGGCCGTAGTATTGGACAGCCGGAGGGCAATGCCCCTTATCGCATCCAATTTTTACCGCCAGCCCTCCCATGATTTACGGGTGGTGGGTGTTACCGGCACCAATGGCAAAACGACAGTAACCCATTTGATCAAGGCCATATTGGAAGCCCAGGGTGAAAAGACAGCCATTATCGGGACTCTTTATGCCCGAGCAGGAGACCAGCAAAAAGAATTCGGTCATACCACACCCGAATCTGCGGAAATAGAGGAATTCATCCGCTTGAGCCTCGATGAGGGCAGCCGCTATATAGTTATGGAGGTGTCTTCCCATGCCCTGGATCTTCACCGGGTTGACTGCATTGATTTTGATACGGTGGTTTTTACCAATCTGACCCAGGACCATCTGGATTATCATCTCAACATGGAAAGCTACAAAAATGCTAAATTGAAACTATTTGCCGGCGTGAAAGACCGGGAAGGAAAACTAAGTATCATTAATGCTGATGACCAATGGGCAGAGTATTTCATCAGGGAGGCGGGAAGGAACTGTCTTACCTATGGGATTGAACATCCTGCCGATATCCAGGCTGAAAATATCCGGATCAGTTTAAAAGGCAGCAGCTTTACGGTAAAATATCGGGGAGAGGCCTGGTCAGTAAATACAAAGCTGATAGGTATGTTCAGCGTATATAATGCCCTGTCCGCTATTGCCTGTGCCTTGAGTGAAGGGATAGAACCGGGAGTCATTACCGGGGCTCTGGAAAAGGTTGTCGGTGTACCGGGTAGATTTGAAACCATTGATGGCGGCCAGGATTTTTCTGTTGTGGTAGATTATGCTCATACTCCGGATGGATTGCAGAACATTTTAAGGACAGGCCGGGAAATAACCGGGAATCGCCTGATAACAGTCTTTGGCTGCGGCGGTGACAGGGATCGGACCAAAAGACCTTTGATGGGTGAAATAGCTGCTCGACTCAGCGATTTCTGTGTGGTGACCTCCGACAACCCTCGCGGCGAAGAACCAGAAGCGATCATAGCTGATATTATGCCCGGGATGGAAAAGGTCAAAGATAGTCGTTATGCAATTATTCCTGACCGCCGGGAAGCAATTCGACAGGCCATATTCCTGGCCAAAAAAGGTGATTTGGTTATTATTGCCGGAAAAGGTCATGAAACATACCAACTGGTAAAGGACGAAGTATTGAATTTTGATGATCGTAAAATTGCTGCCGAATTTATAAAGGAGAAAGAGGCCATTGAAAGGACTTGACCTGGGTTATTTGTGCGAAAAAACCGGCGGGGTACTCCTTAAGGGGACTCCGGATATATCTTTTTCTGGAGTTTCCATTGATTCACGTTCCCTTCTTCCCGGTCAGGTGTTTTTTGCTTTAAAAGGAGAGAAACATGACGGACACCAGTACATAAACCAGGCTTTCGCCCGGGGGGCTGCTGCCGCAGTCGTCTGTACAGCCGGTGCGGATTACCACGATGAAATCATGGTTTTGGTTCCGGATACCCTGGAGGCCCTGCAAAAATTAGCCGGGGCTTATCGCCTTTTATTTGATATACCATTAGTAGCAATAACCGGAAGCGTTGGGAAAACTACTACCAAGGAAATTTTAGCCCAATGTCTGGGCGGCTTCCTGGAAACTCTCAAGACGCCGGGCAATTTTAATAATGATATCGGTTTGCCATTAACTTTATTGGGCCTGGAAGAATATCATCAAATAGGAGTAGTGGAATTGGGGATGCGGGGACCAGGTGAGATCAGACGGCTGGCGTCAATCGCCCGGCCTGATATAGCCGTCATAACCAATGTGGAACCGGTTCATTTGCAAACCCTGGGAAGTCTGGAGAATATCGCCCGGGCCAAAACCGAGGTATTATCAGTTTTATCCGCGGGCAATTTTGCTGTTATCAACGGGGATAATGAATTGCTGGCGGCCGCAGCAGATAATTATAATTGCACTAAATATACTTTCGGCTATAATAATACCTGTGATTTTCAGGTAAAAGATGTCAAAGCAAGGCTTGGAGGACTTGAGATCGCAGCAGGTTTTATGGGACAGGAAGAATTCTTGTTATTTCCTCTTCCCGTTCCGTCATTGGCTCTTGATGTAGTAGCGGCAGCAGCAGTCTGTTATTTGCTGAGACTGGATATGGCCGGTATAAAAACCGCCTTGCAAAATTATAAGACCGTTGACCAAAGATTGCATATAAGCACATTACAGTCGGGGGCTGTTTTGATCGATGATACCTATAATGCTAATCCGCTATCAATGGCAGCTGCCCTGGAAGCGGGAAGGAATCTGCGGAAAAAAGGCAGATTTATTGCTGTCCTGGGAGATATGTTTGAATTGGGCACTTGCGAGGAGACCGGACATCTTCAGGTGGGTGCCAGGGCAGCGGCCGCGGGTGTGGACCTCTTGATTACCATCGGGGAAAAAGCGGGAATGATTGCCGCAGGCGCAGCCAATGCCGGGATGGCAGCAGAAAAGATAAAAACATATGCTGATAAAGAATCTGCCCTTGATCATATCAAGGAGTCCCTTGGGGCAGAGGATATTGTTTTGTTCAAAGCCTCAAGGGGCATGGAATTGGATAAGATCATCGCGGAACTGGAACTATAACCAATTTTCAGGAGGCATCTTTGATGCAAGAATATAATCTGGCAATTGTACTGGCGGTCTTGCTGGCCGCAATCATATGTATTATCCCTGCTCCCTTTATGATCCCTTATTTAACTCGTCTTAAAATAGGGCAGCGTATTAGGGAAGATGGGCCGCAGAGTCATTTGCTCAAGGCGGGAACTCCAACTATGGGGGGCATTTTAATAATCACTGCGGTTATGGCCGCTACTTTTATTCTGGCCGGCAGCAGTGAAAAGGCACTGGCAGCAGTTTTATTAATGCTGGTTTTTGGCGGAATCGGTTTTTGGGATGATTATATCAAAGTGGTATTGAAACGTTCCCTGGGTTTAAGAGCCCGAGAGAAAATTGGCTTGCAGGTATTGGCCGGTTTGTTGTTCGGCTGGCTGCTGGTTTATCATTTTGGGCGAGGAACTGCCGTATTGCTTCCTTTTGCCGGCGGGGAACTGGACCTGGGCCTTATGTATATCCCCTTTGTTATGCTGGTACTGATAGCTACTGCCAACAGCGTGAACTTAACGGATGGTTTGGATGGTCTGGCAGCTGGTGTTACCATATTCTCAGCTATTGCTTTCGGTTTTCTGGCGGGAATGACTGCCAACCATGCCCTGGCAATATTCTGCGGGGCTCTGGCCGGTGCCTGTGCCGGCTTCCTGGTATTTAATTACCATCCGGCCCGGGTATTCATGGGTGATACTGGTTCAATGGCTTTAGGGGGTGCCCTGGTGGCTGTTGCCGCCATGACCAGGACGGAACTCTATTTGCTCATAATAGGAGGGGTTTTTGTAATCGAGGCTTTAAGTGATATAATCCAGGTCATTTCCTTTCAGGCTACGCGCAAAAGAGTCTTTTTAATGGCCCCCCTTCATCATCATTTTGAACTAAAAGGCTGGGCCGAGACCAAAGTAGTGAAAAGTTTCTGGCTGCTGGCTTTAATATTTATGCTCATGGGCATGCTGGTTTTCTATTATACAGGAATGGATGTGCAGTGATTTGGAATTGGCGGCAAAAAAAGTGCTGGTTATAGGCGCCGGAATAAGCGGCCAGGCCGCTGTCAGGGCATTATTGTCCCGGGGAGCCGATGTGACAGTATGGGATGAAAAAGACCATACTGAAATGGCCGCAACCCTGCAGGACATTGCTGATAAAATCACGGTTGTTTCCCCGCCTGCGGAAGTTAATGTTGGTGATTTTAAAATGCTTATCCTTAGTCCGGGGATCAGGACCGGGATCCATCCAGTTGTAACGGCACTGGCCGCAGGGATCCCGGTAATCAGTGAAGTGGAACTGGCTTATTTGATAAAAGACCCTCGAATCGAGATATTGGCGGTAACAGGTACCAATGGAAAAACTACCACAACAACCCTCCTGCAGGAAATACTGACTGCTGCCGGCCAGAGGTCGGCTGCCGGGGGCAATATAGGTACGGCTCTGACCGCGGTGGTCAATCAGATGGGTATCGATACAGCAGTGGCGGAGATTTCCAGTTTCCAGCTGGAAACCATAAAAACTTTCCGGCCCCATATCTGCGGCCTGCTTAATATTACGCCGGATCATCTGGATCGACATAAAACCATGGAAAACTATATTAAAATCAAAAGCAGGATTTTCGAAAACCAAAGGGCAGATGATTTTGCCATTTTAAATTATGAAGACCCGATCATAGCCAGAATCAGCCGGGAATGCCGGGGGCAAAAGATATTTTTCTCCGTGGAAAGGGAGCTTTCATCAGGAGCATTTATCAGGGACAATAAAATTATAATTAAATTGCCTGATGGTGAATCAATGGTCTGCAGCCTGGATGAAATAAAACTGCGGGGCAAACACAACCTGGAAAACATTTTATGCGCGGCAGGGATGGCAGCTGTTGCGGGAGTAGAAATGGAAACAATCGCTGCTGTTTTAAAAACCTTTAAAGGGGTTCGCCATCGTATGGAAGAAGCCGCAACTGTCAGCGGCGTATTATACATAAATGATTCCAAAGGGACCAATCCGGAATCATCGGTAAGGGCCATGGAAAGTTTCAAGGAACCTATAATATTGATTGCCGGAGGACGCAACAAAGGATCCAGCTTTGATTTATTGGCCCGGGTCATCAAGGAAAAAGTCAGGGCTTTGATTCTGCTGGGTGAAGCCCGGGAGGATATAAAAAGCGCAGTCATGACCAGCGGGTTTACGAATATATATGAGGTAGAAGATTTGCCGGCAGCGGTAAAAAAAGCTCATCAATTGGCCCGGCCTGGTGAAATTGTTCTGCTTTCCCCCGCCTGTGCCAGTTGGGATATGTTTGATAATTATGAACAACGGGGAGATCTATTCTGTGCAGAAGTACAGCTGTTGGCGGGCAGCAGGGAATAAGCCCATTTCAGTTGATGAGGAGGACTTAAAGGTATGCGGCGGTCTAGAAGAGGGCCCCCTGATTTCATCTTATTTGTGGTGACATTGGCATTGCTGGGTATTGGACTGGTCATGGTTTTCAGTTCCAGTGCCGTAACCACCAGTGTCAGTTTTGATGATGCCTATTATTATTTGAAAAAACAGTTGATCTGGGCTGTGCTGGGCATCATTATCATGTTTGTGATAATGAAGATAAATTATAATCGCATCAAAGACCTGGCTGCACCTTTACTGGTAATAACAATTGTTTGTCTGGTCCTGGTCATTACTCCGCTGGGGACCGAAGTCAAGGGGTCCAGTCGTTTCCTGGGAATAGCCCCCTTTGTTTTTACTCCCTCGGAACTGGCTAAACTGGCTATGGTCATGTTTATGGCCAAAAGTCTGTCAATTAATCTGGACAAGATCCGCAATTTTAAAAACGGCTTGCTGCCCTATTTGGTTTTACTGGCTGTGGTCTGCGGTCTTATTATGATGCAGCCGGATCTGGGGACAACAGTAGCCATTGCCGGAACCTTTATTTTAATGATCTCCATGGCGGGGGCCAATATGGCCCATCTGGGAGGGATTGCTCTGGCAGGTATGGCAGGCATTGGAGCAGCCATCGCTGTTGCTCCCTACCGGATGGAAAGATGGTATGCTTTTTTGGATCCCTGGCAATATGCCAGTGATGAAGGCTTTCAGACGATCCAATCCTTGTATGCCCTGGGTTCGGGGGGATTGTTCGGCATGGGGCTGGGCAGAAGCCGACAAAAGTTCTTTTACCTGCCGGAACAGTATACAGATTTTGTTTATGCGATATTAGGGGAAGAGTTAGGCTTTGTAGGAGCTTTTCTGGTTTTGGCCCTGTTTTTATTGTTTGCCTGGAGGGGGTTCAGAATTGCCCTTAATGCCCCGGATATATTCGGAAGTTTGCTGGCGGCGGGGATAACAGTTATGATTGTTTTGCAGGCGGCTATAAATATTGGAGTAGTAACGGGAGTGCTGCCGGTGACCGGTATAACTTTGCCCTTCATAAGTTATGGCGGCACTTCGCTTTTGTTTACTCTGGCAGGAGTTGGTCTGCTGCTGAATATATCCCGATACAGCGAGGTTAAATAGGAGGCTGAAATGAAGGTAATCATTACAGGCGGAGGCACCGGTGGCCATATTTATCCTGCTCTGGCCATTGCGGCTGAATTACAGGCCAGAATACCGGGAGTAAAAATATTATATGTCGGTACGGAAAAAGGTCTGGAGAGCACCATTGTGCCCCAGGCTGGCCTGGAGTTTAAAACCGTTGATATAAGCGGCCTGGACAGAAGCTCAATGCTCAAAGCCACTAAAACCATGGCCAGATTCCCGTTGAGTTTTTTTCAGGCCTGGGATATCCTGCGTGAGTTTCGTCCGGACATAGTTATTGGCACCGGGGGTTATGTTTCCTTCCCGGTGGTTTATGTAGCTTCAGTATTGGGCTGTAAGACCATCATTCATGAACAGAACGCTGTGCCGGGCCTGGCTAACCGTCATCTGGCCAAAAGAGCCGACCACACCTTGCTGACTTTTGCCGAGGCAAAAGAATATTTAACCGCTAAATCGCTGCATATAACCGGATTGCCGGTGCGCAAAGAAATTGGGCAGGTGGACAAAGATAATGCGCGTAAAAAACTGCAGATAAATGAGGAGTTGTTTACCCTTATTGTTTTTGGCGGCAGCCGCGGCGCAGCCAGTATAAACAGGGCCATGCTGGAGATGATCCCTTTTATCGACGGAGAACCGATGCAGGCTATCTGGATCACGGGGGAAATGAACTATCAGGAAATCATGAGTCAAATAAGGGACAGCCGGGGGAATTCTCCGGCAAACCTTTATATCCATCCTTATATATATGAAATGGGAGTCGCCCTGGCGGCGGCAGATCTGGCCATATGCCGGGCAGGTGCCAGCACTGTTGCTGAACTGGCCCTTCTGGGTTTGCCGGCTATATTCATACCTTATCCCTATGCGGCTGATAATCATCAGGAAAAGAATGCCCGGGCATTAGTGGCAAAAAAAGCGGCCGATTTGGTTATTGATGAATTCCTGGATGGGGATACTTTATTCAAAAGGATCAATAAAATCCGTCTGGACAAAACCATACTGGAGAAAATGCGGCAAAACATGCTGAAAGAAGCCAAACCAGATGCGATGGAGATGATCATGCAGGTAGTATTAAATTAGAGTTTTTGTGCATATCTGCACGGGACGAGCTCACCATGGTGTAACCACTTTTGTTAATTGTTCATACTATAAACTGAACACCTGAAAAGGGAGTTGAAAAAATGACCGCTGAATTAAAGAAATGGATCCATATGGTTGGTATAGCTGGCGCTGGAATGAGCGGCATTGCCAGGGTTTTGCTGGAGCAGGGCATGAAGGTCAGCGGATCAGATCTACAGTTTTCCAGTACAGTGGCGAATTTACAGCAGGCAGGTATCATTGCCTATCAGGGACATTCATCCGCCAACATGGACGCGGGGATAGACCTGGTGGTTTATTCATCAGCGGTACCCTGGGAAAATGAGGAGATCCAATGGGCAGTAAAAAACGGGATAACAGTTTTAAAAAGAGGCGAAATGCTGGGCAGGATAGTCAATGGCAAAAATACCATTGCAGTAGCAGGAGCCCATGGGAAGACAACCACATCGGCAATGGTATATACGGTTCTTCAGGAGTGCGGTGTTGAGCCTTCTTTTATTGTGGGCGGAGAAATACAGGGGACCAACATCAATGCCCATTTAGGTCAGGGAGACCATTTTGTAGTTGAAGCAGATGAAAGTGATGCCTCTTTTCTGGAGTTAAAACCCCGTATCGCTATTATTACCAATATTGAAGATGATCATCTGGATTATTATAAATCGGTGGATAAACTGAATGAAGCTTTTCGACAATTCCTGACTCAGGTTGATAGTAATGGGTTTGCTTTGCTGTTTGGCGGCGATGCTAATAATCTGCGTCTCAAAGACAAAGCCAACAGCCATGTAATACTTTATGGGGAAGACCCCGGTTGTGATTATTATTTTGCTAACTGGCACAGCCAGGGAGCTGGTTCCCGTTTTGATGTTTACAAACAGGGGGACATGATCGGTTCAGCAGAAATATCTGTTCCTGGCCGGCACAATGCCTATAATGCGCTGGCAGCGATGGCGGTGGCCTGGGAAAACCAGCTGCCCTGGGAAAAAATACAGGCCGGTATCAAGAAGTATCATGGGGCTAAAAGAAGATTTCAATTTATGGGGCGCAATAAGAAGATAATCGTAGTGGATGATTATGCCCACCATCCCACCGAAGTAAAAGCAACTATTGAAGCAGCCCGGCATTATCACCCCTCAGGCCGTATCATAGTGGTCTTTCAACCCCACCGCTATTCCCGAACCAAATTAATGGGGCAGCAACTGGGTGAGGCTTTCCTGCAGGCTGATGAAGCAATCATTGCCGGCATTTATTCCGCCGGGGAAAAACCCCTGCCAGGAATCACGGGGGAAGTAGTTTTCGCTGCAGCGCGAAATACAGGTTGTCAGGCGCAATATATCCCTGACATAAATGAGATAAAATCCTATCTTTTAAGCAATTCACAGGAGGGCGACTTGATCATAACCATGGGGGCCGGCGACATATGGAAGCTGGGTCCCGATTTGCTCAGCGCCATGGGCGATTAATTAATATTTTCCACTATGGGGGTGTTTACTTGCAGGACCTGCTGATAAGAGGAGGTAATTCCCTCAAAGGACAGGTGAAAATTAGCGGCTCCAAGAATGCCATTCTGCCCATCATGGCCGCCTGCCTCCTTTCGGACGGCGAAATCATACTAAATGGTGTACCCGATCTGGAAGATATAAAGGTGATGTCTGAAGTTCTGGAAATATTGGGAGCTGTCATTAAGAGGCAGGACGATGTACTGGTGATCAATTGCTCGAGTGTTGATGCCTGCGAAGTCCCGGAATATATTTCGCGGAAAATGCGAGCCTCCAATTTGGTTATGGGGGCGCTTTTATCCCGTTTTGGCCGGGCCCGGGTAGCTTATCCCGGTGGGTGTGCTATTGGCTCCAGACCCATGGACCTTCATCTTAAAGGATTTATCAATCTGGGTTATGAAGTAGCTGATGAATATGGCTATATGAGCGGCTTGAAGAAAAATGCCGCCGGAAAAGAAATAATGCTGGATTTTCCCAGTGTGGGAGCCACTGAGAATATTATTATGGCCTCGGCTTTGATCCCGGGTACAACAATCATACGTAATGCTGCTCGGGAACCGGAGATAATTGATCTGCAAAACTTTCTCAATCGCATGGGAGCTAAAATCAGGGGAGCGGGGCTGGATTGTATTCGGGTGGAAGGTGTCGACCGTCTGGGGGGTGTGGAACATACGGTAATACCGGATCGTATCGAGGCGGGAACCTTCATGGCCGCCGCTGCCATTACCCGGGGTGATGTCTATTTGGAAAATGTGATTCATGAACATATCCAGCCGACTATTGCCAAACTGCGGGAAACGGGCGCAGAAATTATTCTGAATGGAAGCGGCATAAGGATCATCGGAAATAAAAAAATTCGGGCCACTGATGTAAAAACTATGCCCTACCCTGGATTTCCTACTGATATGCAGCCCCAATTCATGGCCTTGCTGTCTGTTGCCCGAGGAACCAGTGTCATTGTAGAAACCATCTTTGAAAATCGTTTTATGCATGTTCCAGAATTGCGTCGCATGGGGGCCGAAATAAAAATTGAAGGAAGAGTGGCTATTATCAAGGGGAAAAGTCATCTGGAGGGCGCTGTTGTCGAGGCAACAGACCTGCGCGCCGGAGCAGCCTTGATTCTGGCGGGTTTGTATGCAGAAGGGGAAACACGGCTGGGCCATCTGGAACATGTGGAGCGCGGGTATGAAAATATCCATTTAAAATTGAAAAACCTGGGTGCCGATCTGGGGTTCCATCCCTAAATAACGACAAAAACACCTCTTTATCCCCAGGCAATAATAATGATTTTAAACCGGATATTTGCTATAATTGTCACAGTATTTCTGCGACGGGAGAAGTTTTTATGAAAAAAAACTTTTTCGGTAAGTTATTCCGACATGTTCTCGTATTATCAATAGTGCTGCTTTGCATTTATTTTTTTGCCAACAGTTCTTTTTTTGAAATTGACAAGATTTACTATAGTGGTCTTGACCAGGTAACTGTTGCAGAAATGCAGGAACTATCCAGTATTGAGACGGGAAGCAATATATTTAAAATAAACACCCGCTTACACAGCAAAGATTTTGCCCGGCATCCCATGGTAAAACAGGTCGAAATTATAAGACACTATCCGCGCCAGATCGAAGTAGAAATTACAGAACGAGTAACCTGGGCAATCATTCCCTGTCAGGAACAATATCTTTTCATTGACGAAGAAGGGGTTTGCATTAATCAGACCATAATACTCAAACAGCTTGATTACCCTATTATCACTCTGGATGTTCTGCCCCAGCGCATTTATCTGGGACAGGCCCTGCAAACCGAAGGAATAGAGACGATCAGGCAGATATGGGATCAATTGTCGATTTCTGCCCGGGGTAATATCTCTGATTTTCATTACTCCAGCCAGCAGCAGGAAGTTATTATTTATACCAACCGGGGAACCGAGGTCAAGTTTGGAAATCTGGAAAGGATCCAGGATAAAGCTGCTTTTCTTACGCAGTTGATAAAAATAGAAGACGACTTGCAAAAAGAAGGGCGGGAAGCATTGCAATATGTTGACCTGAGATTTGCCGGCACTCCAGTTATTAAAATGAGTGAATGATTAATTTTTGGGAAAGGTGATTATCAATGAGGAGCAGAGGAGCCCAATTATCAATTGCTATCGTTTGTATTGTCCTGGGAATAATGCTGGCAATACAATTTAAGACTACTGAACGCTACGAGAAAAGCGCATCGGGTTCCAGAACCGAAGAATTGACACTGGCATTGAATACTGTAACCGAAGAAAGAGATGTTCTGGCGGAAGAAGTCATTTCCCTGCGGGAAAAACTTGAGAATGCGCGGCAAACCGACCAGGCCATGGCGGACTTACAGGAAGATATCATTAAAGCTAATCTTTATGCTGCTTTAATTCCCATTGAAGGGGCGGGAATTATAATTACGTTAAATGACAGTACCAGGACTTTGCAGGCGGGAGAAAGTGTAAGTGATGGTTTGATCCACGATTCGGATTTATTGATGATTGTAAATGAATTAAAAGCATCGGGGGCAGAAGCAATATCCATTAACGGTGAACGGATAGTTGCCATGTCTGAAATCAGATGTGCCGGCACCACTATTTTGGTCAACTGGAATAAGATCGCACCGCCTTTTACGATTAAAGCCATCGGTAACCCGGACATGCTGGAGAGCGGTGTAATGATTAAAGGCGGTTATCTGGAGTCTTTAAAAATACATCTGGGTTTTCCCGTAAATATCTCCAAAGAAGAACGGATAGAAATACCGGCTTATAATGGCAGAGTAAAGTTTAATTATGGCTCTCCACTGGAAAAAACAGAGAAGGTGGAATAAATTATGTGGTTACTGGTAATATTCTGTTTGCTGCTGGGGCTTCTGATTGGTTTTCAGATGCCCGTGGTGCTCCCTCTGGTTTTGGCCAAATACATGTCAATCGCCGTCCTGGCAGCTCTGGACTCTGTTTTTGGCGGTATCAGGGCTTATATGGAAGATGGTTTTGACAACACCATATTTATTACGGGATTTGTTACCAATGCTCTTTTAGCGGCTGGTCTGGCTTATCTGGGTGATCGCCTGGGCGTGGAGCTTTACCTGGCGGCAGTAATTGTTTTTGGGGTGAGATTGTTCCAAAATCTGGCAATAATTCGTCGATATCTTTTGAAAAAGCACTAAACAAAATTGCCGGGGATTGCAGGGAAATAACCGTCTGATGTGGTATTAAAGATGAAAGCTTACATCTAAGGAGTGTACGATTATCAGCAACAGGAACATAGTCGTAAGTCTGGATATAGGTACTAATACCATAAAAGCAGCTCTGGCAGAAGTATTACCCGGTCAGGATCTGAATATATTGGGTATAACCCGGGTGCCATCGTTAGGATTGCGCAAAGGCAGCATTATCGATATTGAAAGTACTGCCAAAGCCATTGATGAATGTTTAAATGCTCTGGAGAAACTTACCGGCATTGAAATTATGAGTGCTGTGGTAGGTTTCTCCGGCGCCAGTATTTCCATTATAAATAATCATGCAGTAGTAGCGGTAGGGAACCCT
Source organism: Syntrophomonadaceae bacterium (assembly GCA_012515055.1). Lineage (GTDB taxonomy): Bacteria > Bacillota > Syntrophomonadia > Syntrophomonadales > Syntrophomonadaceae > UBA1368. The sequence goes on from JAAYZA010000318.1 coordinate 98,279, forward strand.
GATTATGAAATCACTCTGGATGACAAAGAAAGAGTTTTGCAGTCGGCCCGTAATATAGGTCTTCCACCGGACAAGGTCATTGTCCATACTATAGAAAGACAATATATAGTAGATGGTTATGATGGAGTCAAGGACCCCGTTGGGATGGCAGGCAGCAGGCTGGAATGTGAAGTAGCTATTATACTGTCCGCCCTGGCAGCCATTCAGAACATACGGCGCAGTGCAGCCCGGATCAACCTTGAACTGGAAAGGGTTATTTATAATCCGCTGCTGGCATCTGAAGCCGTTCTGATTCCTAACGAAAAGGAAATGGGTGTAGCACTGGTGGACATAGGGGCAGGGGTAACCACCGTTTCCTATTTCGAAAAAGGCAGCATTTTATATACAGCGGTCATCCCCGTGGGCGGTGAATATATAACCAAAGATCTGGCTATAGTCTTACATACTTCTCTGGATGAAGCGGAACGGATAAAAATAAGCAGCGGTGTGGTCTCTCCGGAGATGGCGGAACAGGATAAAATGATAGAGATTCAAAACCTGCAGGGACGGGAGTCCCGGCAGGTATCCCAGGAAGTTATTGCTGATATTATTTCAGCAAGGGTTGTTGAGATAATGGAAATGGTTTATGCTGAATTAAATAGTTTTGGATGTCTGGATAGATTATATGCCGGAATTGTTTTGACCGGCGGTGGTGCTAATCTAACCGGCATAGCCCCAATGGCGGAAGAATATTTGAACATACCGGTACGAACCGCAGTGCCCGAGAATTTAAGAGGAATAGCTACCGATTTTAATAAGCCGGAAAATGCTGCAGTTCTGGGAGGGGCTATATATGCAGCCCGGACGGTCAAGATGGAGTATGCAGAAAACTCCTTTCTGCCCGGGTTGATCAATAAACTGACAGATTGGTTCAAAGACTTATTCAGATAAGGATGGAGGAGATGGATCTATGCCATTGGATTTTGATGTTGACATGCAGCAGTTTGCCGATATCAAGGTAATAGGTATTGGCGGCGGGGGCAGCAATGCCATTAACCGCATGATCGAGGCCGGTGTGAAAGGAATCGAATTTATTGCGGTCAATACAGATGCCCAGGCCCTGTATCTTTCCCGGGCAGAAAAAAAGATCCAGGCCGGGGAAAAACTGACCAAAGGCCTGGGAGCCGGGGCCGATCCGGAAGTGGGCAGAAAAGCTGCGGAAGAAAATGCTGAAGAGATCAAAAAAGCCCTGTCAGGAGCTGATATGGTTTTTGTTACTGCTGGCATGGGTGGCGGCACCGGGACTGGCGGGGCCTCGATCATAGCCAGGATTGCCAAAGAAATGGGGGCCCTTACTGTCGGCGTAGTTACCAAACCTTTTTCCTTTGAAGGACGCAAAAGAAATTCCCAGGCGGAATTGGGCATTCAAGCCCTGCGGGAGGAAGTCGACAGTTTGATCACCATACCCAATGACCGCTTGCTGCAGGTAGTTGACAAAAATACTGCTTTTAACGATGCTTTCAAAATAGCTGATGATATTTTACGGCAAGGGGTACAGGGAATATCCGATCTGATTGCGGTACCCGGTCTTATAAACTGCGACTTTGCTGATGTACAGACCATCATGCAAAATACCGGTTCAGCTTTGATGGGAATTGGCAGCGCCAGTGGTGAAAACCGTGCTGCCGAAGCAGCTCGCCTGGCCATTTCCAGTCCTCTGCTGGAAACTTCCATTGAAGGTGCCCAGGGAGTATTATTCAATATTACCGGGGGAGCGGATCTGACTCTGTTTGAAATCAATGAAGCGGCAGAAATTATACATACATCAGCTGATGAAGAAGCCAATATCATTTTTGGTGCCAATATTGACGAGGATTTGGGCGATGAAGTCAGGGTCACAGTAATTGCAACGGGCTTCAGTAAACCACATCCCAAAATCTCCGCCGAAAAGGCACGGCCCAGGGGTGTTGAACCGCCTCCTTTCCTGGACAGGAACGATATAGAGATCCCGCCTTTTTTAAGACGTAAATAAAGCGGATCAATTAATATTTTTTAATAAAACAGGGGATGAAATTTTAAAACCGATCATGGATAATGGTCGGTTTTTTGATTTTTACCGGCCAATATAACGAAACCTCGCCGCAATAAAGAACAAATTCTGTAAACGACTGATGGTATAATCTGGAATACATGACCGCCTTTTTATATGCATACATATTTAAAGATATCTTCCAATAAAGAAACCGGGTGAGAAGATTGACCGGGACTGAAGTATATGCTGATTTAAGCTTCATCATTAATTTGGTGATGGATGCCGCTATTCTCTGGACTACCGCCAGACTGGCGGGGTTGGATTTTAAATGGGGAAGACTATTGATGGCAGCTTTAGCGGGGGCGGTCTATGCCGTCGGATTCTTGTTTTTACCTGACCATTTTGGCTATTTGTTACCAGCTAAAGTTTTGTTCTCCTTTATTTTGATTATACTGGCATTTTACCCTTGCAGCTGGAGTGATGTGAAGAAAGCCTTTTTGTATTTTTATCTGATAAGTTTTGTTGCTGCCGGAGCTATTACCGGCCTGCCCTACCTGGTGCTGGGAATGGAGCGGGAAAACAATGATGTCTTATGGATAGCAGCCGGTCTGGGAGTCGCTTTATGGGCAGGGTGGCAGGGACAAAAACTATTTTTTACCCGGGTGATCCCGAAGATATTAAATTTCATGGTTCATATAAGATTTGGTGGGCAGGAATTCTGTGGCCGAGGTTTTCTGGATACCGGAAATATGCTGCGGGATCCACTGACTGATGCTCCGGTTTTAATTGCCGAGTATAAATGGTTAAAACAATATTTGCCCCGGGACTTGCATGCTATACTCGACAATCCTGCCGATGAAACTGATCTTTTGGGTCTGGCGGCCTCCAGCAGCTGGGCGGGAAGGCTGCGTATAATTCCTTTTAGTTCGGTAGGGCGGCAAAATGGCCTTTTATTAGGAGTCCGGGCCGATGAAATAAAACTGGATATGGGCCACGAATACATTTGCTGCAAAAACCTGATCATTGCCATCTACAGGGAAAGACTCAGCCCGGACGGCCGGTATCAATTATTAATACCGGCTGAAATTGTGCAAAACCAATAAAATGACGGCCAGCAAATGTCCCGGGGCGGATCAAGGAAAATCGACCCGTAAAGGATGGGCAAAAGTTAATGACCACCGGGAAGAAAACCAAAATACATAAGCCGTCAGTAATCTTTGTTGGTACAAGTGGAGATTGTGCTTATTTCGCGAAACAAAAAATATAAAAAGGGGTGGTTCCTTATGAAGAAAATCTGGGTTTTCTTAAAAAACTGGCGCCTGCACCTGGCAAAGCTTTTTTTAAGCAAAAAAAGAAGGGCTAAATATGTGCATTATATTGGTTCAACCGAGGTTTTGCCCCCACCCCTGCGCGAACGGGAAGAATATGATTTGATCACCAAGCTGGCCCAGGGGGACATGGCTGTTAAAGCGACCTTGATCGAGCATAATCTGCGGCTGGTGGTATATATTGCCAAGAAATTTGAAAACACCGGCATCAATATAGAAGACCTGGTTTCGATCGGAACCATCGGTTTGATCAAGGCAGTCAATACCTTTGAACCCAAGAAGAACATTAAACTGGCTACTTATGCTTCCCGCTGCATAGAAAACGAGATCTTAATGTACTTAAGGCGCAATATTAAAAACCGGGTGGAAGTATCTCTGGATGAACCCCTTAATGTAGATTGGGATGGGAATGAACTGCTATTATCAGATGTATTGGGAACTGAAGGTGATATGATATATAAAAAAATAGAAGCAGAAGTGGAAAAAAATCTTTTATGGCAGGCCATGCACAAATTGAATAACCGGGAAAAAACCATTGTGAAGCTTCGCTTCGGTCTGGAAGAGGGTCAGGAAGAAAAAACCCAGAAGGAAGTTGCGGATATATTGGGGATATCCCAATCTTATATTTCACGCCTGGAAAAACGCATCCTGAAAAGATTGCAAAGAGAAATAAGAAAGATCGAATAGAGGTGATCAGCCCCCGTTTACAGGCGGCAAAAAACAAGGATCAATCCCCTTACTCCATATGGTGGATTATGCCCGGGAACTATTGGAGGATGTAATAGAAGCTGGGGCAATGGTAAAAAACAGCATCCTTGGAGTCAACCGGAAAAAATATAGACTGTGATGTATTCCCACGAAAAATATCAAAAGGCCTCTTTATAGAGGTTTTTTTATGGGCAGATAAATCGCATAATTTTTGGTGGTTAAGTAAATAATTCAAATAATAATATTATTTAGCGGGGAAGGAACAGCAAAATTGATAAATAAAGTAGAGATATGCGGTGTAAATACTTCCAAACTGCCAGTATTGAAAAATGATGAAATGCGCAAACTTTTTACCCAATTGCAGGCCGGGCAGATAGAAGCCAGAGAAACATTGATCCAGGGTAATTTGCGTCTGGTCCTGAGCGTTATTCAAAGGTTTTCCAACCGGGGCGAATATGTTGATGATCTATTTCAGGTTGGATGTATTGGCCTGATGAAAGCAATCGATAATTTTGATTTGAGTCAAAATGTGAGATTCTCTACTTATGCAGTACCAATGATAATAGGCGAGATCAGACGTTATTTAAGAGATAATAATGCAGTAAGGGTATCACGGTCCTTGCGGGACATAGCTTATAAGGCCCTGCAGGTAAGGGAAAGAATGGTGTCCGACAATGCTGCCGAACCCACCCTGTCGCAAATTGCCGAACAGCTGGAAGTTCCCCGGGAAGAAGTGGTCTTTGCCCTGGACGCTATTCAAGAACCGGTATCTTTATTTGAACCCATTTATAATGATGGCGGTGATCCTATCCTGGTTATGGATCAAATCAGTGATGATAAAAACAGCGATGATTTGTGGCTGGAGGAAATAACTATCGGTGAAGCCATAAAAAAACTGAATGATCGGGAAAAACACATTGTGTCATTGAGATTTTATCATGGCAAGACCCAGATGGAGGTAGCAGAGGAAATAGGTATTTCCCAGGCCCAGGTATCCCGCCTGGAAAAAGCAGCATTGAAGACCTTGAAAAAATATATTTAATGATCGAGGGGATCCCGATGAAACGAAATCTTGCCGTTTTTTTACTGGCTGTTATTCTGGCGCTGTTGATCCCGGTGACATCGGCGCTTTTGGCCAGCGATCCGGCCTTCACTTCCGACAATTTAGTAATTTTACAGGTTAAGAATAATTAAAGCTGCCCCGGTGGTTGTATGCCAGCTTCGGAAAGGGTTTTTTGTGTTAAACTTTATGTATAATTCTTGTTAAAAGGAGAAAAACCATGGGAGCTGGAGATAAGATCAACTTGAGCTGGCCGGGAAAAGAAAGTGTTTTAAGCGGTCAAAACCGGCGTGCGGAAAAATTAAAACAGATGGTTTATCCCCGGCCATTGACCGAAAAAACATTGTTTACTCCGGAAATCAAAGAACGCAGGATTGAGCCGGACGGGGTAAACAGAAGTTTTCTGGGGGACAATTTAGAGGTCATGGAGCAGCTGATTGGCGCAGGATATGAAAACAATATTGATTTGATTTATATTGATCCCCCCTATATGAGTTCTTCCAACTACCATGCTAAAACTGTTGTCGAAGGCAAAGACTATAAAAAGACTATTTCCCGCCTGGTTTTCACCGATACCTGGAAGGATGATATCAATAACTATCTCACTCACATTTATCCCCGGCTGCAAATGATGTATAGACTTTTAAAAGAAAATGGCAGTATTTTTGTGCATTTGGATTGGCATATAAGTCATTATGTGAAAATATTGCTGGATGAAATATTTTCTCCCCGGTCTTTCGTTAATGAGATCGTATGGTGCTATAGCGGGGGGAGCGGGGCCGGAAAGCATTTTCAAAGAAAACATGATATTATTTTATGGTATGTTAAAGGACCGGATTACATCTTTCATCCCCAATACCGGCCTTATTCGGAAGGCACCAGGCAAAGAGGCCTCACACAGGTTAAAGGCGATAAATATCAATTGAATGAAAAAGGAGCCAATTTGCAGGATTGGTGGAGTGATATCAATAAGATACTGAGTCCCACTGCCCGGGAAAACTTGAAATTTCCTACCCAGAAACCAATGGCCCTGGCGGAAAGAATCATTGCTGCCGCCAGTGATCCCGACAGCCTGGTGGCGGATTTCTATTCTGGTTCGGGAACTACAGCCGCAGCCTGTGAAAAACTGGGGCGCTCATGGATCTGCTGTGACCTGAGTCCTCTGGCCATCGATACCATGTCCCGACGTTTAATCAAGAGTAAAAGCCGGCCTTTTTCCATAGAAACAGACAAAGAATATATAAAACCAGACAATGCCGGGATAAAAATTGAAACGACCACGACCCAGATGGGGGAAGATACCATCGAAATCAATATTTTTATAAAAGAATTCGTCCCCCGGCGGGAAAATGTTCCCGGTGATTCACCGGCATTATTCATTCATTTCTGGGAAGTGGATCTTGATCACGACGGTAAAGACTTCCATTCCGACATACAAGTATTGAGGAACACAGCCAAATATGACGATTCACTCTGTCTGGATGTCAATGTCAGGGTCCCGGCCCGGGAGTCATTTTACATAGCCGTAATGGTTCATGATCTGTGGGGGGATATAACCATGGCCAGGGTAAAGATTGAGTCAATGATTTGATCCGCAAATTTTACAGCCCTCCCTCTGGACGTTCACGTGAATGTTCATGAGTTGAGGAGGATATTTTACAGCCCAGCAAAAATACGCCGGTTATTGCCAGGGTGTGTAAGACCCACCAGCCGGATTCTAAAAAACTAAAACTGCCGGGATCGATCCTGTCTTTTCCCAGGGCCTTTTTAAACAAGGAATGTTTTCTGTCCACCAGATCTAAAAACATAGGCTATCGCTTCCTTCCTTTTAAATATCTGCTGCTTTTATTTTCTCCACAGTCAGCGGAAATTACCGCAACAATTTATGTCAAAAACATCAGTAAGAATATAACAAAAATGGGAAAAGAGAAAGATTCTGGTTGCATATAACCTTAATGTATGCTATCTATTACCATAAGATTTATGTAAATTTGGGGTCGATCTTGATGAATCAGGAAAAAGCAGCTTTAACTGCTCTCCATGGGATAAGAGGGCTGGGAAATCGTTCTTTGTGGAAACTAAAATCATTGATGGGAGATTTCTGCTCGGTGCTGAATGCTGATAGAAAGCAGCTTATGAGTGTAAATTTACCTGATGAAGTGGTTCAGGCCATTATGGATCTGCCGAAACTGGATGTTTTAGAGGAACAACTGGATAAAATCACCCGGCAGGGCATCCGGATTATTACATTTGACGAAGAGGATTATCCTTATTTATTGCGTGATATCAGCAATCCCCCCTATATACTTTATGTCCGCGGCAATATCAACCTGACGGGGCATTTATGCCTGGCCATAGTCGGATCGCGTATTGCCACTGCTTATGGCAAAATGGCGGCCCATAAATTTGCGCGGGAATTGGTCCAAAATGATGTGGCAATTGTGAGCGGAATGGCCCGGGGCATTGACACTGAAGCCCATCTGGGGGCACTGGAGGGTCAAGGCCCTACTATTGCTGTTTTGGGCAGCGGGCTGGATATCATATACCCACCTGAAAACCGAAGGTTGTTTCAGGAAATCTGTGCCAGTGGTTCAGTAATCAGTGAATTTCCTTTAGGGATGGCCCCGGAACCAGGCAATTTTCCCTCCAGGAATCGGATAATATCTGGATTGAGCCGCGGAGTGATAGTGGCGGAAGCCATGGAAAAAAGCGGGGCTCTTATCACGGCAGATTTTGCTCTGGAGCAGGGGCGGGACGTATTTGCCATCCCCGGCCCGATAAATAGTAAAACCAGTGCCGGGACCAATAATCTTATCAAACAGGGGGCCAAGCTCATTACCTGCGTTGAAGATGTATTGGAGGAATATTATTTTCATAATAATGAAAAAAGCAACGATAAAGAACAACTGCGACTATTATTACTTGATAAAAATGAAGAAATAATTGTAGAATGTATTGAATCACAACCGGTGCATTTTGATGAAATTTTGGCAGTTACAGGTTTTGAAATAGGCACTCTCAGCACCATTTTGCTAAAACTGGAGTTTGAGGGCATAATTAAATCCCTCCCGGGAAATAGCTATGTGAAAATATTTTAATGAAAGCCATTTTTAAATTTTAAGAGGTGATTTATTTGGCGGGAACAACTCTCGTTATCGTAGAATCGGCAGCCAAGGCCAAGACATTGGAAAAATTCCTGGGCAAAGGCTATAAGGTAAAAGCTTCCGTGGGGCATATTAAAGATTTGCCCAAGAGTAAATTGGGAATCGATGTAGAAAATGATTTCACACCCCAGTATATAACTATAAGGGGCAAGGGCGACCTGTTAAAGGAGATCAAGGATGAGTCCAGGAAAGCTTCCCGGGTGTTATTGGCAACTGACCCGGATCGTGAAGGTGAGGCAATTGCCTGGCATCTGCAAAATGCCATGAAAATACCCCTGGAGGAAAAATGCCGCATAGAATTCAATGAAATAACTAAAGATGCAGTCAAAAAATCTATAAAAAGTTCCCGGCAAATAAATATCGACCGGGTCAATGCTCAACAGGCCAGAAGGATTCTGGATCGTCTGGTGGGCTACAATCTCAGCCCTTTGCTGTGGAGCAAAGTCCGCAAAGGCTTAAGCGGCGGGCGGGTCCAGTCCGTTGTCGTAATGGTCATTTGTGAACGGGAAGAAGAAATAAAAGTGTTTGTTCCGGTGGAATACTGGACAATAGACACCGTCTTAACTGATGGCAAACAAAAATTCAATGCCCGGATGGCCACTTTAAAAGGTAAAAAAATTGAGATCGGCACTGTAGATGAAAAAGATGCCATCGAAGAATATTTGAGTAATAGTGAGCTGGTGGTAGAAAAAATTGTCAGAAAGGAAAAAAGGCGCAAGCCCAACCCGCCTTTCGTTACCAGCACTCTGCAGCAGGAAGCTTCCAAGCAACTGAATTTTTATTCCAAACGAACCATGAAAGTGGCCCAGGAATTATACGAAGGTCTGGCCATCGGACCGGAAGGTACCGTAGGACTTATCACTTATCTGCGTACGGATTCTACTCGTATTGCTCAGGAAGCTCAGCTGGAAACCCTGGATTTTATCAAAAACACCTTTGGAGAAAAGTTTGCCCCGTCCCGGCCCAATATATTTTCCAATAAAAAGGGTGCCCAGGACGCCCATGAGGCGATCCGTCCCTCTTCGGTACTACGCTTGCCGGAAAAAGTCAAACCATTTTTAAGCCGGGATCAATATCGCTTGTATAAACTCATCTGGGACAGATTTGTAGCCAGTCAAATGGCACCCGCGGTTTTCGATACCAGTACAGTCGATATCAAGGCTGGTATTTATGGGTTGAAAGCCACATCGTCCCTGATTAAATTTCCTGGTTACAAGAAAGTATATGATGACACCAGTGAAGATGAAGTTAAAAATCCTATTCCCGAGCTTAAAGAAGGACAAGTGCTAAAACTGGTGGAAACAGACAGCCAGCAGCATTTTACCCAGCCACCGCCGCGTTTCAGCGAGGCCAGTCTGGTTAAACTCCTGGAAGAAAAAAATATTGGCCGGCCCAGTACTTATGCCCCCATTATCGACACCATCCTGCGGCGGAATTATGTGGAAAGGCAAAACAAACAGTTTGTTCCTACCGAATTGGGGTTCATTGTAACCGATCTGCTCAAAAAACATTTTGCCGGCCTTATTGATGTGGAATTTACTGCCCAGATGGAAGAAGAGCTGGACCTCATCGAAGAAGGAACAATGGACTGGAAAAAAGTGATCAAAGATTTTTATCTGCCCTTTGAGCAGGATTTGAATAAAGCCATGGAAACCGTGGAGAAAATCCCAATTCAGGACGAAGAAGCCGGTAAAGACTGCCCGGATTGCGGCAAGCCATTATTGATAAAACATGGTCGTTTTGGCAAGTTTATGGCCTGCTCCGGCTTTCCCGAGTGCCGTTATACCGAATCCATCAACGAAGATATTGGGGTTGCCTGTCCGGTATGTGGTCAGCCGGTAGTGGCCTTAAAATCAAAAAAAGGGCGGCAGTTTTATGGCTGCAAGGGGTATCCGGAATGTTCCTTCCGCTCCTGGTATAAACCCACCGGTGAAAAATGTCCGCAATGCAGTGATGCCATGGTAGAGGTGCCGAATAAATCAGGACAGAACAAGATCACCTGCCAGAACAAGGAATGCAAATATCAATTGGTGAAGGAGACTGATCTTGTCTAAAGTAAATGTAATCGGTGGAGGGCTGGCCGGTTGTGAGGCCGCTTTCCGTATTGCTCAGGCAGGATTTGAAGTTGATTTATGGGAAATGCGTCCGGTCAAATCCAGTCCCGCTCACCAAACGGAGGAACTGGCCGAACTGGTCTGCAGTAATTCATTGAAATCTGAACTCCCCAATACCGCCCAGGGATTGCTTAAACAGGAAATGAGGGCCCTGGGTTCTCTTCTGCTTTTTTGTGCCGACCAGGCCCGGGTTCCGGCAGGCTCCGCCCTGGCAGTTGACCGGCAGGTTTTTGCCCGGCTGGTCACGGAGAAGATTACTTCTCATCCCAGGATAAAACTAATACGGGAAGAGGTGCTGCAGATTCCTGCTGAAGGGGTAACCCTTATTGCCACCGGTCCCCTTACCTCAGAGGCTTTGAGCGGACAGATAGCCGCCTGGGCCGGAGAGGAAAACCTGTATTTTTATGATGCAATTGCCCCCAGTGTTACAACGGAAAGCATTGACCATGATCATGCCTATAAAGCTTCTCGTTATGGTAAGGGCAATGCTGATTATTACAACTGTCCCTTAAACCAGGAACAATATGAAGATTTTTACCGCAGCCTGATTGCAGCGGATATAAATGAAGGGCATAGTATTGATAAAAAACTGTTTTTTCAATCCTGTATGCCCATAGAAATCATGGCACACAGAGGTGAAGATACCTTAAGGTTTGGTCCCCTGCGGCCCATTGGACTGGCAGACCCTGCCACCAATGAAAGGGCCTATGCAGTTGTGCAGCTGCGCCAGGAGGATAAAGCCGGGAAGATTTTTGGTCTGGTGGGGTTTCAGACCAGACTGCTCTGGGGTGAACAGGATCGGGTTTTTCGCCTGATCCCGGCCTTAAAAAATGCTGAATTTGTCAGATATGGAACCATGCATCGCAATACCTATATAAACAGCCCCCGGGTGTTACAGCCTACTTTGCAGGCCAGGAACAGGGAAGATCTTTTCTTTGCTGGTCAGATCACCGGTGTGGAAGGGTATATGGAATCTGCCGCTGCCGGGATTATTGCCGGTATAAATATCGTTAAACTGCTCACCGGTGAAAAACCGCTGATCTTGTCCCCTGATACCATGATGGGGGCCCTGATTCATTTCATCACTTCGGCCGAACCGGCTAACTTCCAGCCTATGAACGCCAATTTTGGTTTACTGCCTCCCCTGGAAACACGGATCAGAAATAAAGCCCAGCGTTATGAAGCCTACAGCCAGAGAGCCCTGAAGGATATAACAAAATATTCAGAATTGTTTATTGAGTTGTTGTAAAATACTGCAA
>JAAYZA010000372.1 GCA_012515055.1 Syntrophomonadaceae bacterium
ATTAATTCCCTCAATATAGGCGCTGTTGTACAAAGGTGTATTGACAAATTCCATATGTATTTTATTCTGTTTCATTTCCCTTAACAGAACATTGAAAACAGACTCTCCCTCATAGAAGGTCACCTTTCTGGCTGCAAAAATCACTCCGTCGGCAGGAACCAAATCCCATTTATCCTTATCCAGCAGGTTCATATTGTCCAATATGGTATCGCATCGCACGACCAGAGTACAAGTAAGCTTACGGTCTGACTCTGCTGCGTTCTGGGGTTCTACTGGTACAGGTTTTCCCTCTGGCACAAGGTCGGTCAGATACTGGTCCTTTCCTGTTTCAAGGTCTATGATCATGCCCGGCTCCGAAGAATTGCTTTTAACGGCCGCTGGATCAGCCTGCGGCGGAGATAGCTCTGGTAAATCCGGCCACTCCTCTTCTCCGGGATTGTTTCCCGGCTGTTCTGCTATATCCTGCCTGCCCGTTGCGGGAGGTGATACCGCCTCTGATTTAGATCTTAATGCGGTTGCGGCTCCATTATCCTTGCCGGATTTAGAATAGTTTCCACCCCAAAAAAAGGCGGCTGTCAGAACGGCAAGAATCAACAGCCCCGCAATGATGATTGATTTATTCTTAGCCCCAGCATTTTTCATAGGTTTTTACTCCTGGTTTACAACAGTTTTGCCTGGGTAAGCATATTAAAAAGCATTTGGGCGATTTCGCCGCGCTTAATGGCTTCCATTGGCATAATCTCAAGGTCTGACTGATCCAGAATATTTTGCTGGTAACAGAAAGCCAGAGAACCCTGAGCCCAGTCTGCTGCATCTACATAATCAGAGAATTGTGCCAGTATATCCCTTATGGCAGCAGATGACAACTGGTTATCCATGCCGCAAAGCTTCGCTGCACCGGTCACCATTACTGCCGCTTCCTGACGCGTGATGGTTCCTTCCGGATCATACCTTCCGTTCCCTACCCCGCTGACAATACCATAGGATGCTGCCGTGCTGATATATCCCGCATGCCAGGCAGAAGAGGGAATGTCAGTGAAGACCGTGCCGGATTGGGGTGTCAGTCCCAGACTGCGGACAACGATGGAGGCAAACTCCGCTCGGGTCATTGTTTTATCCGGGGCAAAGGCAGCATCCCCCATACCGCTGATGATGCCCCGGGAAGCCAGGGCCTCTATCACAGACTTGTTTTTATGTGCACTGATATCAGTGAAAGCCTTATCCGGCGTTGCCGCAAGGATCTGGGTCTGCTTCACATCGGGATGCCTGCCGGACAAACCGAAAGCATCAGTCACCGTATGTGGAGCCCCTGCGCGCTTTTCAGCATCGTTCATACGATACAGGCTGGACTTTCCGCTCTGAGCACGCTGGGCGGCTGCTAAAGCATAGAACCCCTGCTCCGTAGACATCTGACTGTTGCCGCCACCGGCAAGGGTGTGCTTAAAGCCGGCATCCGCTTGCCAGTAAGTCAACAGGTTATCCAGAAGTGTTTGGCCCTTTTTCACAAAGCGAGGATCGTCCAGGGCAACTCCCAGTTCCGTCAGGGCGACAATTACCTGCACGGTGCTTTCCATATTGTCCCCGCCCCAGCTTGTATATCCTCCATCGCTGTTTTGCATGGCCGACAGACAGGTCAGGGCCTCTTCCGCCGCTCTTTTTACATCGGCCCGGTCCGTATATTTTGCCAGGGCCTGCAGAGCCATGCCAGTGACTTCCGGATCGGCTTTTTCCTCGGGACCGATAATGCCGTTTGCTCCTGCTGTAAGGTTCCATCCGCCGCCGGGCAGTTCCTGGCGTAGGATCTCGTCTATGTAAAGCTCGCGGTCCGCCTGTATTCTGGCATCAGGATTTAGCGGGATCGGGTAATTTATGCTGTCTAAGGCAATCAAGGCCCATATCGGGCCGTTTATACCCTGTTCGATGGTATGGTCAAAATCAGCCAGCGGCAGGGTCAAATCGTAACCGGCCACATTACGCGGATCATAGCCTGCCGCAGTTAATCCCAGAATTACACGGGAGTATTCGGTATATTTTTTCTCATGTAAAATACCCTGGCATGCCTTAACATACTCCTCCACGGTCTTGTAATAGCCCTCATAATATGAATCGGGCACGTCAAAGCTGCTGCGGGCAAGGCCGAGCACAGCCCATTCGCCGCCCAAGGAGCCGACCTGGGGATTCTTGACTGTTTTATAAATATTAGTTGCCGTGGCCTTTACTGCTTCGTCAAGTTCCTGGGGTGTTACCGCATAAAGCGATGATATACTGCAGAAAATCAAACAAATTGCCAAAATAACTGCCAATAATGTTGTTTTGCTTTTCAATTTTCTTCTTCACCCCGCATTCCTCTATATTGATCATAATCCCAGAGATGCTGGCATCAAATTTTTATTCCTTGCCGGGTTCCCAAAATTACTATATAAGCAAAAGAAGATATGGTACAGGTCATCAAGAATGTTATTTTCTTATATGATACTGAATATACATAACCTTGGTAAAAATTCGACACTCCCCGGAAGAATTCCCGGGAGAGTGCCGATAAATTTATTTCACTTTACGCTCTACAAACCGCTGCAGAATTGATGCAACCTCAGCACGGGAGGCGCTGTCACCCGGTACAAGATTTGCTTTAGTGCGGCCGTTAATAAGCCCTTCGGCATTGGCCCAACTCATTGCTGATTGAGCCCAACTGCTAATGCTTTCCGCATCGCTAAAGGCCTTTAGGTTTGCTGCCGCTGTCACATCATAGCCCTTATATTTTGCGTAGTGGTATAGGATGGCCGCCGTCTGCTCGCGGGTTGCATTGTCATTGGTCCCGAACAGCCCGCTGCCGTAGCCCCTTACAATGTCGCTGGCATTAGACCATATTACGGCATCGGTATACCATTCACCCTTCTGGACATCAGTAAATGCATTTGTACCGCTGACAATGGGTGAACCCTCCAGCCGGTACAGGACGGTTGCCAGCATGGCTCTTGTCATTGGGCTGTTCGGGCTGAAGGTCGTTGTGCTTGTGCCGCTGAACAATCCCTTCTGTGATACGAAAGTAACTGCGTCATAGAACCAGTCGTCAGCATTAACGTCGGTATAAGGATTTATCCATTCAATGTTTGTCTCTCCAATGTAGAACAACGAAAAGTGGTTCGTTGTAAACACAAAGCCTCTGCGTTCTGCATCATATCTGGCGTTTTCCATCGGTACGGGATTGCTGTTGCCGTCAAGATAGTAAACTGTTAAAGTTCCGGGATCGACCCCCGCCGCTGGAGAGAAGGGCAGAAACACAGTGGCTGTTCCTTCAAATTGATGAATTATTGTGTCTCCGACCATAATACTGAGGTCAAACACCGGGGAATTACCCACTACTTTTTGTATCGCGTTGTCCAGCGTTGCATTAACTACGGGTGTTACAACAAATCTGACCATTGAATCATCTGCCCTTCCCCGGGTAATTCCGGCCAG
>JAAYZA010000238.1 GCA_012515055.1 Syntrophomonadaceae bacterium
GACACCCAGCCACTGGACGGCTGGATATTGTTTTTGATCGCTGCCATTCTATTTACAGGTTATATTGTTGAGGGATTAAGGATTGCCGGGCAGATTCAATTATCGGCAACCTTCGCTCAGATTGACTATGAAAAAATAGCTTCACCGGTGGGCTGGATATTTGCCGGGATGTTTTCCGGCATGGAATTGGAAAGTATTCTATCCTGGCATCGTTTTAACTGGTGGTTCCATATGGTTATTGCTTTTATATTTATTGGCGGGGTCGCTTATACCAAGCTCTGGCATATATTTACGGGAATGACTTCATATTTTTTCAGTAATCTGGAAACAGATATAAATGTGGTGGAAAATATTGAAGAAGCGGAAACTTTTGGGGTGGAAAACATTGATGAGTTCCATTGGAAAGATTTATTGGACCTTGACGCCTGTATAAGATGCGGGCGCTGCCAGGAAGCCTGCCCGGCATATAATACCGGCAAGAAATTAAATCCCAAGATAACCATTATCCAGACGATGAAAAAACATATGGATATGACGGCCCCCTATCTGCTGAAAATAAAAGGTGATGCCCAGGAAGAAGGATCACTGGCCATGACCGTTGACGAAGTTGATGATGTGGACCAGGCATTGGTGGAAAAGGAACCCATGGAGCAAAGTCTTTTATATGATATCGTCAGCCCGGAGGTTCTGTGGGCATGTACCAACTGCCGGGCTTGTGTGGTCCATTGTCCCATGGAAATCGAACATTTAAGCAAAATCACCGAAATGAGGCGGAACCTGGTCATGTGGCAGGGTGATATTCCTTCTGAAGCCCAGACGACTTTTACCAATCTGGAAAGGAATTATAATCCCTGGGGTGTTGGCTGGGCTTCCCGGGCTTTGTGGCTGGAGGAAAGAAAGATCCGGGATCAGGTCAATGTGCTGGGTGAAGATAAAGGGGAATTCGAATATCTGTTATATGGAGGCTGTGCGGTGGCCTTTGATGATCGCTACAAAAAAGTGGGGGAAACAGTTGTCAGGTTATTGAACAAGGCCGGAGTGAAATTTGGCTATCTGGGGACAGAGGAGATGTGCTGCGGGGACCCGCCCAGAAGACTGGGCAATGAATATTTGTTTCAGACTCTGGCCCGGCATAATATCGAAACATTTAGCAATTACAGTGTCAAAAAGATTATTTGTCTTTGTCCCCATGGCTATAATTCCCTGAAAAATGAGTATCCTTATTTGAACGGTCATTATGAAGTATTCCATTATACCGAGATACTGGCAGACTTAGTGGAACAGGGCCTGCTGAATGTCCGGGGTGATGATAGGAGGAAGGTCAGTTACCATGATTCCTGTTTTTTGGGCAGATATAATGATATATACCAGCCTCCCCGGGAGCTGGTGTCCAAAACGGGGGGCAGGCTGGTGGAAGTGGAGAAATCCAGGCAATACGGTTTTTGCTGTGGTGCCGGCGGGGGCAGGATGTTTTTGGAAGAGGAAGCTGCCGATGGGTATAAAAGGATCAATGAAACCAGAGTTGATCAGCTTTTGCAGACGGAGCCGGAAATGATCATCAGCAATTGTCCCTATTGTCTTACCATGCTGACGGATGGGGTAAAGGTCTCCCAGGATGAAAACATTCCGGTTTTTGATGTGGCAGAGTATCTATGGCAGCAGCTTCATTGAGCATAATGTAGCGGTATTTCTGTGGCTGCAGTTATTAAATTATGTGATTTAATCCATTATCAAAATAATCCGGGTTGAACCAGAGAGGGTTCTTGCCCAACTGGTTTTATGACGGATATATCCGGTTTCATGGGCGGATCTGCGGTAAGACAGGGGGTGCAGGATATTTTAACTGCATTCATTGTTTGACTATGCCATTGGGCCAGGTTTTTCAAAGCCTGGAGTTGTTCACTGCGTCCGGTCCGGGAGCGTCGCAGGGCACGATTTAATACTTTGTAACTATTTTCGATATCGGCTTCATTGACCGGGAAAGGGAAGCCGTCCTTGCCGCCATGGGCAAAGGAGTACCTGACCGGGTCGTCATAACTGGCCTTGACCCCGTAAGCGATTTCGGCCACCATACAAAGGGCCCTTAATGTTCCAGGTCCAACACCTGAAATACCCAGCAGCTCTTCGAAATCCTGGGGCTGTTTTTCATAGGCGGCCAGAAGGGATTTGTTTAAATAGGAGGTTCGGGGGATCTGATGGTATCCGGGCAGCTTTATGGCTCGGGCCTGCTCATCGATTTTATTGATTTCTTTAAGGAGTCTATCGGGACCAGTCTGGGCCAGTTTATAGCTGGCCTGATTAAGCTTTTGATTGGAGCTTGATACCAGATTAAGTGTTTCGTTGGTGGAATTACAGCATATAGCGGTTTGAGGATCCAGAGTAAAATCCTGCACCTGGGTACTTAACCAATGGTAACGGCGAGCCTGACGGTTATTTTCATTCATGCCCTGCTGGATGACAGTCCATTGACCCTGATCATTAAAAACAAAGCAATGATGATAGATTTGATAACCATCCTGAACCGCTGAACTATCCACTTTCGCCGACAATTTACTGGCGTAGACCAATTTTTCCGCCTCAACTGCGATTGGATGCCTGTCAGCCTGCTGGATGATTTCATGCGGAGTATTGCGCGCTGTGCGGCCTTTGCCGCCGGCAATGAACAGACCTGCCCGGGGGCCGATCTCTTTCAAGCCTTCTTTCAGGGCTCCGCAGACAGTGGTAGTGACACCGGAAGAATGCCAGTCAAAACCGACTACACAGCCTAAAGCCTGGAACCAATAAGGGTCGCTCAGACGCTTTAAAACTTCACCGGTGCCGGCATCTTCGATTATCACCTCAATGATGGCGGCACACAGGGCTTTCATATGAACAAATAACCAGGCCGGGCATCTGCCGCCATGGAGTGGGAGATCAGCTGTTCCAGTCCTCATAGCAAAACCTGCTTTACTTTTTTTCAAGTATAGCAAATTAGATCAGTGCAAACAATTGTTCTATAAGGTGCAAATATTGTAAAATAAAAAACCCGCCGGACAGAATCCAGCAGGTTTTTAAAAAGCGATTTCAGTTTACCAGACTTCAGGAAAAGCAGCGTTGGTATACATAGCTTCCAAACGTGTTTTATGTCCCTGCTCCATTTTCGCCAGTTCAAGGAAGATGGCTTTTTGTTCTTCAGTATCGCTGGCCCGGGCAAAGACATTGTATAAATCCATGGCTTCTTCTTCTCTTTTCATAGCCAATGCCAGTGCATCAGCTGGTTTCATGGAAACACTCAAAGCAGGCTTGTCCACAGTTTCAGCTACTTTGTAGTCTGGGGTTTCTTTGAATTTTAAAGGTTTTTCCGGGTTTTTGAAAAAAGCTTCCAGAATCCTTTTGTGATCTGCTTCTTCTTCAGCCAGTTCGGTAAATATTTTTTTCAATGAAGGATCAAGGTCCCTCGCAGCTGCGGCCGTATAAAATTCGTAAGCTTCCACTTCGCTGTCTATGGCCATTTCTAATATCTGTTTATAATCCATTTAACTTGCCCCCCTTATACAATTTTATAATCATACAATATTATAACAAAGAAACCATAAATATGATATTAGAATGGCCGGGTTAAAAATAGATTTTTGACGAATAAAGGTTAAATTGTTTTAATATAATTGGTAGTTGACAGTTAAGCCTGCTGTCGGGATTTAATTAATTAAAAGGGGGGAACCAGATGTGTGACACTCTGGCAGCCTTGAGTAATGCCACCCGGGAAAAAGATGTTTTGTTTGCCAAAAATAGTGACCGCCAGCCCAATGAACCCCATATTATGATAAGGATACCGCGGAAAAACTATAAAAAAGGCAGCAAAGTAAAGCTGACCTATATTGAAATCGATCAGGCAGAAGAAACTTATGCGGTTTTTTTGCTTAAGCCCTCCTGGATATGGGGTTGTGAGATGGGCTGCAATGAATTTGGCTTAAACATTGGCAATGAGGCTGTTTTCACCCGGGAAAAATATGGTCCGGCCAGTCTCATCGGTATGGATATGGTGCGCCTGGCCCTGGAAAGATGCCAGACCAGCGATGAGGCACTGGAATTGATGATCAGCCTTTTAGCCCGGTACGGACAGGGGGGCAACTGTGGCTTTGAAAAGCCTTTTACTTACCATAACTCCTTCTTGATTGCGGATCCCCATTCGGCCTGGGTGCTGGAAACAGCGGGGGAATACTGGGCGGCACAGAAAGTAACCGATGTACGCAGTATTTCAAATGGTTTGACGATTGGTGAAAATATTGACAGGTCCCATCCCGGATTACAGGAGCATGCCCGGGCCAAAGGCTGGTGTAAAGCGGGGCAAAAGTTTGATTTTTCCCGGTGTTACAGTGACCCTTTATATACCCATTTCAGCGGTTCCGCCAACAGATGCGCCGGGACACTGGCCTGCATGGAAATGAATAAGCCCGATATCACAGCTGAAGATCTGATGGGTGTCCTGCGGTCCCATCGTCCGGAAGTTGATGGGCGGCAATTCAACCGGGCAACACTTAAAAGTGTCTGCATGCACGGCGGGGGGGTCATCGGTGACCATACCACCGGCAGTTATGTGGCTTCTTTAAGGGAGAACAACTGCATGTACTGGGTAACGGGCTGTTCCACACCATGTTTATCAGTTTTCAAGCCTTTATGGCTTATTGATGGTGAACCGCTCACATTTAATGAGGATGAAGAAAACCAGGCAATCGAATACTGGATGCAAAGAGAAGTTCTGCATCGCATGGTTATAAGGAACCAGATCCCGGATATGGAACAGTACTATCAGGAAAGAGATATTTTGCAAGATGATCTGGTGCAAAAGGTAAATGATATTCAGGGTCAGGATGTTTCCGAGGATAAATTGCTGGAAATCATGCTTTATGCGGTGAAAAACGAACAGGATCTGGTGGAAAGGACCATCCACTCCGGGAAGGGCATAAAGCCGGTTATAAAAGGTAACCCTTATTACAGGTATTACTGGCAGCGACAAAATGAAAAATTGAATATCTTATAATAGGAATTTTAAAAATCAAGACAATATTCTTCTTTGCTTCTCATATATTAAAAATGGACCTATTGTTTGGCAAAGAAGGTGAGAACATGATTAAAATATCTGATTTGCGGGCCCGGGATGTTATCAATATCCTGGATGGCAAGAAACTGGGCAATATAATTGATATTGACCTGGATCTGGATAATGGCAGAGTTCTGGGGTTGGTCCTGCCTGGCCGGTCCCGGGGATTTATTTTTTCCAAACGGGAGGAACTGACCGTCCCCTGGAATAAAATCATCCGTATCGGCCGGGATGTTATTTTAGTTGAGGTTCCGGTAGTCAACGAGTTGGACGCTTATCGGCAGGATCATATAGATGGTGACGACCTGTATTAATTTTTAAAGTTGCATTTTACCGCGCTTTTAGACATAATTAGGGCAGACAGGCTGCTGCAGTATCAGTGGAAAGGGGGATGCAGGTGCGTTGTCCTTTTTGTAATGAAGATGAGAGCCGGGTGGTAGATTCCCGCTC
>JAAYZA010000313.1 GCA_012515055.1 Syntrophomonadaceae bacterium
CCGCACAGAAATGCATCAGGTCTGAGCAGGGGCAGGAAGCGATCATAATAGCCGGCACCATATCCCAGGCGGTAACCATTATAATCAAAGACCAGGCCCGGCACCAGGACGGCATCGATAAGCTTTTCATTCACGGGTTCGCCTTCCGGTTCAATGATGCCAAAAGATCCCCGGCGGATCCTTTCCAATTGATATTCAACGGCCTTGATCCCATCACTTTCTACCCGGGGCACCAGGATCCTTTGGCCCTGTTCCCGGGCTTGTTCAATAAAGGGATACAGGTTCACCTCATTTTTAATACTCAAAAAACACATGATGTTCTGGG
Source organism: Syntrophomonadaceae bacterium (assembly GCA_012515055.1). Lineage (GTDB taxonomy): Bacteria > Bacillota > Syntrophomonadia > Syntrophomonadales > Syntrophomonadaceae > UBA1368. The sequence goes on from JAAYZA010000313.1 coordinate 326, forward strand.
CCTGGGCGATCTGCTTGAAGGCACTTAATTTGCTGATAATGCTGCCGCTCATTTCCTGCACTTCAGCAGCATTAAGTTGTCCCCGGGCTTCCAGCATGATTTGCCGCAGGGATTTTCTCATATTGTCCTGATCATATACAGGCATTTTTGCCTCCCCTTTCTTTTTAAACGGCAGATGCAGATCTTTTTTTCCACCAATACAAAACAACAGCCAGGATCAGGAGCAAAAGACTGAAGACCTGACCAATAGTGAAGAAACCATAATATATAAGGTTTTCCCGGAAAAACTCAATTATGAAGCGATATACTGCATAACCGCCTATATAAAGAATGAATACTTCCCCGGCAAATTTTCTTCGCGGATAATACCACAGCAGGAAAGCAAACAGGAAAAAATTGACCACAGAACTATATAGCTGGGTAGGGTGGCGGGGTAATTCATCAACATATGGAAAAACCACCCCCAAACCGCAGGCGGTAGGTTCCCCGTAACAACACCCCGCCAGGAAACAACCGATGCGGACCAGGGCATAACTGAAAGCCACATAAGGTGCATACATATCCAGCAGCCGCCAGCCATCAAGCTTTTTCCAGCGGACATAAATAATAAAGGACAAAAAGCCGCCAATAAGTGCGCCATACCATATCAGCCCTGATATTCCCCCATCACTTAAAGAAAATAATATAGCCGGGTTGTGCCAGAATTCCTCCCATTGATAAACCCAGACATAGGTGAGACGTGCACCCAATATCCCCACGATGACCATGATCAAGACCATATCTAAAACCATTTCCCGGTCATAGCCTTCCCGCTGGAAGAGGCGCCCGACTCCAAAGATGGAGATGATCACTGCTATAGCCAGCATCAATCCCCAGGAATTTACTGTTACTGGCCCTATTTCAACTAAAGTCGGATACATATTATCACTCCTTGCTTTGCTGGTTATCCACAAGACGGATTGACAACTTTCCGGCAACCTGGTCTTTGTCGAAAAAAACTGGGACTTTATTATTGTTTACGAATGGCGTCCTGATAATTATCAACAGAGTTATGCACATTATCCACAGGCATTTTTCACAAGGACTAAAGGCTGGCAAATGCATTCAGATCAAGGGCGGCAAAATCACCCTTCAAAAACCTGGAATAGGCGCTGCCAGCTATCATTGCAGCATTATCAGTACACAGTGAAAGCGGGGGATAATACACTTTTAGACCCCGGGCTTCACCTTCTTTTTTCAGCAATATTCGCAAAGCAGAATTAGCTGCCACCCCTCCGGCCAGCAAAATGGTATTGGCTTTTTTAAGTTCAGCCGCCCGCAGAGTTTTCACGGTTAAAATCTCCGCCAGGGTATCCTGGAATTCTGCCGCCAGGTCGTTGACAATACCGGTATTCTGCTGATTCTTTTTCCACTGGTTCATTGCTGCAGTTTTCAGACCGCTGAAACTAAAATCCAGATCTTTGCGGTTTAAAAACACCCGGGGCAAAGGATATTTGCCTGCTTCACCAGCAGCTGCCGCTTTTTGCATGGCTGGCCCCCCCGGATAGCCCAGCCCTAAAAAACGGGCCACTTTATCAAAGGCCTCGCC
>JAAYZA010000273.1 GCA_012515055.1 Syntrophomonadaceae bacterium
CGAAGGAATCGAAAATGAATTCAAATATGCCGGCCAGACATATGACAGTGAGACAGGCCTCTATTACTTGAGAGCCAGATATTATGACCCAACCACTGGCCGGTTTATATCAAAAGACAGCAATGAAGGCAGTATTGTTAATCCCCTGAGTCTGAATCTTTATACGTATTGCGTTAATAATCCGATCATTTACAAAGATGCGAATGGACATTGGATTGAATCAGTTTGGGATGGCTTCAATATAGGACTGGATGTTTTGGATATTGGCTTGGACGTTTATACCGGGAGTTATTGGAGCCTGTTGATAGATATTCCCGCACTGATTGGAGATGGTGCCGCAATAGCGGTTCCCCTTATTCCCGGCGGCCTGGGCACTTTGAAGACGCCCTTGCGCGTAGGAAAAACCATAAAGACATACGAAAAAATTGAAGGTATGATCAATACGGGCAAGAGACTCGAACCGTTTGCAAAGACGTTTCTCCGAAATGAAGCACGCAGCTTTATGAAGGAAAATTCCATCAAATTTGCAAGTACAATTGCAGCAGGTAAAAAACTAGATGTTCATCATGTCATACCGCTGGAATGGGCCCATGTCATGGGTAAAGGATTCGACCCGAATATGCTGGATAACCTTGCGGGTGTTGATCCAACGGTACATAAAAAAGTGAATCAGATGTGGAATCAGTTTAGAAAAGACTGGAAAGTAAGAGGACAAACACCGACAGCCAATGATGTGATGGAATTTGTGAAAAAAGTAAATAAAGAATATGAGAAAGATTTCATAAGATAAGTTTGATCATTAGAGGAGGTTATTATGAAACAGGAAGATTTTGTTTTAATTGAACAGGAGCTTGGGATTATTTTGCCAGAAAGCTATAAAAAGGCGGCGCTCGAAGCCAAAATATCGAAGACCAGGCATCCATCACGGTTTTATGACGATCCGCGTAAAATCGTCAGCACGAATAAACGTTTGAGAAAAAAAGGCCTTTACGGACAACCATTAAGAGAAAATCATTTTGTTATCGGATATGATAGTGATGGGGGAGATTACTACTTCATTGATCTAAATTTCAAGGATGGACATGTTTATCTTGCAAACAGAACAAAGACATGGAAGTATACCCCAGAAGATATTAGTTTCAACGAATCACCGTACAACTCAATTGATAAATTTGTCGATTTCATGTGCGATTTAAATGCGATGGTGGAAAACAGCGAAAAGAATCCTCGTCCTGAGCAGACTGACGAGGAAAAGCAAAAAATGATAGCAGACTTTTTTACAGATATGAACAAGCAATTTCCAAAGAATAGGCAGTAACTCGTCAATATCCTATTCCTATTTAAAGACATAGCTGTCTTCAGAAGTTATGACCGGAGATAGAATTGTCAAGACTGCATTTACCTGTAAACAGGCGGGAGCATCCCGAGTGCACCCCCCTTTAATTGCATAAGCTTTGACCCCATGGTTCACCCTGTGAGCAGTGGTGATGCCAATGGTCACCTGAAAGCAGAAGCAGATGCGGGCAACACGATAACCGCCACATACATCTGGGGGAAAGACCGCCTCCTGATCAAGCAGCTGGCCAGCGGAGCCCAGTATTACTATCTGTATAACGGGCATGGTGACGTAGTACAGATAACAGACAGTGCAGGAAATATAGTAAACAGTTACGAATATGATGAATGGGGCAACATCACCAGTCAAACTGAGGGAATTGAAAATGAATTCAAATATGCCGGCCAGACATATGACAGTGAGACAGGCTTCTATTACTTAAGAGCCAGATATTATGACCCAGACATAGGACGTTTCATAAGCAAAGATACCAATGAAGGTGATATAACAAATCCCTTAACCCTGAACTTGTATGCCTATGCATACAACAACCCATTGATATACATCGATCCATCCGGAAACATAGGAATCAGACAAATAGATAACTTTGCGCTGGGACTACTGGCATCTGGGATAGAAGGTATCACAGATTTAATAGAACTGCCCACAGCCGTTCGGGAAATAAGCAAAGCAATAACCCAGGGAAGCATAAACCTGAATGACCTGACCAAAGCCATAGGATCATCTGCAACAGAACCGATAAAATACCTGATAAAGCAGTCACAGAATGTCTGGCTGGGGAAACCAACCGATGCAGAAGTATACCAATACGCCAAACACCTGGGCAATATCATACAAATGGCATATGGCAACGGCGGCAAAGCTCTGTCAATGATCTCTAAAGCCTCCCCTGGCTTGATGAAGATTGTCAGTAAGAGCGCGGGTAAGAGCCTTAATAATAGTGCAAGGATGACTACCAATAAAGCACTTAATGCAGCGAGTGACTTTCTGGGGCCTGGGTACAAAGATATGGGCAATGGGAGGTTTGTGTCTGCCGATGGAAAACGCCAAGTTAGAATGGGAGATTCAGATATCTTAGGGCAACACGGAGGAGGACCACATATGAATTTCGAAACAATGGTGCCGAACCCTGCCAAGCCAGGGAAAATGATGCCAGACCCAAAACAAAATATACACATATTTTTGGAGGATTAAATATTATGGAAGAATTAGTTTTTGAAATATTAAAGGCAAAAGGACATGTTGGGGAAAATGATGATTCAATTGCTAATAACGAAATTGAAATCAATTGAAACGAAATAATTGTTAAAGGGAACAAGAGAGGACTGATTTTACTTGCTGATTATTTAGTGCAAATTGCTATTAATGACAGTACAAAACAACATATACATTTGGATATAGACAATTTTTTTGATAAGGCAAACTGCGAGTTGATTATTTCGAAAGAGTAAAAAATGATTATCAAGAAATTGTGTTGATGAGAACGTACCTGTTCTGCACATTTTATTAAAAACTATAGGGGTCAGCAATGACCCCTCCATGCTCCTTGACAAATGCGGATTTCCGCAGTTCATAACCCCGGTTCCGACCCCATGGTTGCAAATCCGACCCCGCTGAGTTTTGCCTTTCAGCCCGCATTGCGGGCTGATGTGAGCCGTGCCGGGGAAGCTTTGCGACCCCGGCACTTTAACCGTAAGCGGCAAATACAACGTCACATAGAAACACGCATAGAAAGCTGATACACTGACAGAAAACTTGAAAAACCACCAGTGGAAAATCAAGACAAACAGGAGTATCAGTAGGATGAATACAAGAGAAA
>JAAYZA010000285.1 GCA_012515055.1 Syntrophomonadaceae bacterium
ATTGTCATTGGGCACTACCAGCAGCCATTTGGATTTGCAGGTCTCCCCCCGGGGATACCGGATGCTGCATAAACTGCCCCGCATACCCATGCCCATCATTGAAAATTTAGTGGAGACTTTTGGCCTCCTGGGCAATATTTTACGGGCCACCATTGAGGAATTGGATGATGTGGAAGGGATCGGCGAAGTAAGGGCCCGTTCAATTAAAAACGGATTGAAACGCATGCATGAACAACTGCTTCTGGAGTACATGGTATAAAATCCCCAGAGGATTTTTACCCGCAGATATACTATCCGGATCACGGGAAATTATGAGGTGAATTTGTTTTTGACGGCCGGGGGAATTTTAAAGGCCGGAAGAAGCCGGCCCGGAAAAGAAAGTATTTTCAGGGGCAACCATGGCAATACATAGGATGGGATCATAAAAAAAAGCCGACTGGCGGCTTTTTTTATTCTTTTCCGTACTATGTCATATTAAATACGCCCAGTGCGGATGCCTTTTTATATTCCTTTAAAAACACATCATAAAGGTTTAAATCCAGGATATTGCAAAGGGCGGCGGTATAGAAAAGCATTTTCCCCAATTCACCGGATATGACTTCATGGCAATGTTCGCATAATACCCCCCGCATATGATCATCCAGATATTTCCGCAATTGTTCGAATGAATCGACCCCTTCAGGCAATTGCAGTTTTTCTGCCTGTATGGATATGCAGCCACATTCCGTAACGGATTTGGTTACCGCCCGGTTTACCCGGCTGGAAGCTTCGGAAAGTTTGGATAAAACATCGAGGATGCTGCGATGTCTTATTAAAAGATCACCAACAACATTTTGAAACTCATCACAAATCAAGTCCCTCATGAAAAGACTTGCCCCCCTTTTCCTAAGTGTTTATTTATTATAGACGCAGGAAAAACCTTTGTCAATTGAGGAAGCCCGCCCTTAAACCTTTGATTGCCACAAAAGGGCTGATTTTTGGGGTGTAAATAAATACCATTTAATATAATTGTTGTATAAATGCCGGAAGGAAATAGAAAACTATTAACGGAGGTGTTTATATGCATAATAAAATAAGAATATCCAAACCTGGTATCGGATTGGCCCTGTTGATCAGTTGGTGGACAGTTTATTTTATCCGCCTGTTCCTGCACCTGGAAACCATTTATTTGCTGCTTATCGGAATGGCCGCCTTTATTTTGGGGGCCCTGGTCCTGCATTATTTTGAAAGCTTATTTCTAAAAATTATGGGCACTTTCAATCGCCGCCTGGATGAATTGCCCATGGAAGTGGTGATAGGAGGAACGACTGGCCTTCTGGTAGGTATACTGGTGGCGGTTTTGGGCAGTTTCCCCCTTTCTTTACTGGGGAAAATCGGTGCCTACCTGACCATGATATTTTTGATTCTGACCGTTTATCTGGGAATTAAAATAGGTCTGAGCAAAGCCTGGGACATCTATGGCTTATTTCCCTTCCAGCCCCCCAGGGGGGAAGGCGGCCATATCCATAATGAGCAGCCTAAAGTACTGGATACCAGTGCCATTATCGATGGGCGTATTTATGATGTTTGTGTTTCCCATTTCCTGCAGGGGCCATTGATAGTACCCCATTTTG
>JAAYZA010000013.1 GCA_012515055.1 Syntrophomonadaceae bacterium
AAACGGGATTTTTGTAATCTTCCTGCCCGAAAAATTTGTTACTTTTACTCCCAAAAGATACTATTGACCTTGCAATTGGGTTTAATGATAAAATAAAGTCGGATTTGTTGCTTTTGCTGAAGATTTATACATATATCTAAAGGGGAATAAAATGGCAAAAGCAGCACCAGTTTTTAATCTAATAAAACATTTGCGGTTTTTAGGAATCATTGGCACAGCCCTTATAGGGGCTGTATTATTCATACTGCTGTTTGGCCCGGCTGTTTATAATGTCGAGGGTTTAACCTTCCGTGCTTCGTTGCAGCCTGCCTGGCAGGGGAAGACCGTACTGCTGATCCCCCCTCTGGGTAATATTTCTGCTGATACCCATGATCTTCCGGTAATGATCCAGATTACCCTTACTAATATTGAGGCTGATCTGGCTTCCAGCCTTTTTCAGGATGACGGGGAAAAAACTATATGGCATCAAGCCGATTTCAAGGTCCTGGTGCAGCCTTTTTTATTGCGGCAGATATGCCTGGCTGTACTGGGAGCGGCAACAACTTTTTTAATATTGTGGCGCTTTAAGCCCCGAATGATTTTAGCCGGAGCCCTGACTGGCTTACTGGCATCGGTCATTTTTTTCTCCTGCCTGTCGGCCAGCTATGATCTTGATGCCTTTGCCCAGCCAGAAGTGAATGGCGTCTTGTCACTGGCGGCCAGCATTTTTCCTGAACCGGATACCTTGCTGCAAAAACTAGATGAAGTGCAATCCCAAACCAGACTCATGGTCGATAGTATTGAAGCTTTATTTGCCAGCACCAGAGGACTGGCTGCCATGGCCGGCCCAGAATCCCAGAGTTCCACTAAAAAAATCCTATTGGTGGGTGATCTCCATTCCAACCCGGTAGGCGTAAACCTTATCAGCAGTATCACCGATGCCTTTACCATTGACATGATCATTGATACTGGAGATCTGACCGATTTTGGTTCATCATTCGAGACCGCTTTTGTGCAGGAATTAAATAAAATTGTAATCCCTTATCTGTTCTGTCCCGGCAACCACGATACACCTGAAATAATAGAAACCATCCGGGAAATGCCGGGGGGCAAAATCCTGGATGGTAATATTTTAGAAATTGGGGGACTCAAAATTCTTGGTTCACCGGATCCTTTGTGTGCATCAAGCTCCGTAAAAGAAGAAGATGAACTAAAGGAGCATTTATCCCGGCAGCAGCAGATAGAAAACATCAAATCCCAGGCCGATTTACTACCCGATATAGTAGTTGTACACAATACTGATGCCGCCCGTGAATTGAGCAATAGTTTTCCCCTGGTCATAACCGGACATACCCATCGCCAGAAGGTGACCGAAAGCAACGGTTCCCTCATGATCAATCCCGGTACAACAGGTGCTGCCGGGATCCGCGGATTATATTCCCGCGAGGCGGCCTCCTATTCCGCCATCATCCTTTATATCAAGCCCGGCGAAAAAGCAATCGCCCTGGACCTGATCCAATATATTCCGGCAACCCATAATTTCGTTATTGAAAGGAAGCTTCTGCCGACCGGGAGTGAGAACCAGTCCTTGCCCCCCGGATCAGTTGAAAAATCTGCTGATATGTGATTTTTTCGGCCCCCATTACCTTGATTATTGTTCGGCAAGTTTTCTGGCCATATTCAGGCGCTTATCATAAGGGTACCAGAATAACTGGAAAATCATATGGGCAATTATTGCTGCCTCCAGACCATAGCGCCAGAACAGCCAGCCAAATACCACTGCCTGCCACAGATATTTAAAACCGATAACGGCAAAAAACATCCCGCTTTTAAGGCAGCCTGCCGCATAATAATCCGACAGATACAGCAAGGCCAGGCCGACACCGCTCATTAAAATCGCCAGCCATATGATGGGACTGCTTGTCCCTCCAGGCAGCAGGCTTCCCAGCCAGACAAACAAGCTCATCAAACCCCAGCGGGCTATTATTTCTTCGATAACTCCATTATATAGAAGCCGTCCGCTGAGCTGCAGATTCAAGCGCCGATTATCCAGGGCCCACCAGGTTTGAAAATCCAGATGGCGCAGAAAATATAGATAATAAGCCGGCAAAAAAATCAGAGCACTGACCAGGCCGGCGATCAAACCCGGCAGCAATTGCGGCTTTAAACTGGACCACAGGGGACCCCCGGTCAAAACTGCCCTTAAGACCGGTGCATCCAGGCCTGTTTTCGGAGCCAGCAAGGTCCCGACGGCAATGGCAGCTATCAGCATGAATATGTTTTGAATGGCAATACCGGTAATCAGTATCCTGCGAGGCGGTATGGTCATTTCTGCTTTTTCCAGCGTTTTTTCGATCCCCTTAACCATTTGCGGAATGGCCGCCAGCAAACATAAGCAGCCTATACCCAGAAGCAGCAAAGCCAATGGTGTGTAAAATATCATAAGATCCCTCTCCCTCCCAGCCGTCTAATTAGGCAGCCAACCCCCGTCGACGGTTAAAATCTGTCCGTTTATATAGGAGGCCTGCTGAGAAAGCAAAAACACACAGACAGCAGCTATTTCCTCCGGTGTCCCCAGTCTGTCCAGAGGTATCTGCCCGATCAGTTCCTTCCTTTCCTCATCGTCAAGCTCCTGTTTTAGCATATCGGTTTCCACTGGCCCCGGGGCAACGGCATTAACCAGCACCCCTGAGGACCCCACTTCTCTGGCCAGTGATTTGGTGAAGGCGATCAGTCCCCCTTTGGACGCAGCATAAACAGATTCACAGGAGGCCCCGTTTACCCCCCAAATGGAAGAAATGTTTACTATGCGCCCGAAGCGGGCAGAAAGCATATTGGGCAAAGCCCGTTTTGTGCAAAGAAAAGGCCCTTTTAAATTGATATCCATTACTTTGTGCCAATCGTCTTCACTGCAATCGGTAATAAAAGCCCGGCAGGAAACCCCGGCATTGTTTACCAGCAGATCCACCGGTCCCCATAATGATTCAATTTTTGTAAACATCCTGTCGACTTGCCGGCTGGAACTGATATCAGTCTGGAAAACTTCCGCCGCCAACCCCTTTTCCTGTAATTCTGCTGAAAATTGCCGCGCCAGATTTTCAGCAGAACAGTAATTGATAGCTACTTTAGCCCCCTGGGCAGCAACAGCGGCAGCGATTGCTTTGCCAATCCCGCGGCTGGCTCCGGTAACCAGACACACTTTGTCTTGCAAGGATAAAGGAAACTGCATAAATATAACTCCTCGTC
>JAAYZA010000348.1 GCA_012515055.1 Syntrophomonadaceae bacterium
CTTCAATGAAACTGGACCCGTACCAGTAAGAAAAGTCATTGATTATTCCTATTGCAGTAGGATTACCGGTACAAGTATTAATGATGCAGGGATTGCCGTTAATTACTCCCATGTAAATTGCTACATGACCGATACGGGTTTTGGCCGGGGCATCGGAGTTCCAGTAGGTGAATATATCGCCGGGCTTCAGGTTTTCGATTCCAGCCAGAGTGTATTTGGTTGAGCCGGGAATCTGTCTGGCATAGACACCGGGCACCTTGACTCCGACGGAACCATAATTTCTGGCTGCTGAAGTGATGGTATAACCGAAATCCTTATATACCAGGGAAACAAAATTGGAGCAATCGATATAACCGGTGCTGGGGTATTTGGCAGAGCCGTATTTCATGTAACCATATTCCATGTACCAGATGGCGCGTCCAACCAGAGTTTGGGCCAGGCTGCCATTGAAATTGGCTCGAAAAGAGTCGACAACCGGTTTTTCATGGCTGTTATAATGCTTGATGCTGGCGGCGGTCGGTGCTTTGGCAGTTGATGATACATTGGGCACCACGCTTCCGTTCAGGGCTTTTTTCAAAGCGGCCCGGGTTATAGGGCCGGCAATACCATCAGCTTTCAGTCCCTGGGACTTTTGAAAACCGATTACTGCCGCATGGGTTTTAGTGCCAAAATCCCCATCAACACGATTGATATAAAAGCCCAGGGCGGTCAGGTCTTTTTGTAGCTTAGTGACAGTGGCACCCTGGCTGCCCAGCACCAGGTCATGGTTACTTCCCGTCGTTGTCAGGGCCAGATTTAGGGCGGCCTTGGTTTTAGCACCGACCACACCGTCAGTTTTCAGTTCTCGGGATTTTTGAAAGCTTATCACTGCATCCCGGGTTCTGGGGCCAAAATCACCGTCGATACTATAGGAATAAAAGCCCAGCCCATTAAGGTCCTTTTGCAGTTGGGTGACGGCTGCTCCCTGACTGCCCTGGACCAGGTCCCGGGTGCCATAGTCACTGGCCAGAGCCGGCAAAGGTATTAAAGTGAGCATAAGGACGACTAAAAGACCACCAATAAAAGATTGTTTGCTGCGTAAAATAAGCATGGGTTCCTCCTCTCAAAATAAAAAGAATAAGCAGACAATAAATCCATTTTTACTACCATTTTATAATCATTTCCATTTTCGCCTCCTTGCTAAAAACAATTCGACCCGATTTTATTACTACCTTTTGGTAAATATGGGTAATTGGTGAAGATGGCAAAGGGAAAGCAGAAAGTAGAAAGTAGAAAGTAGAAAGCACAAAGGTGCCCGGGGGGTTGCAGGGGTATGCAGTTGCGTTCAGCTAAATCTATAATGATTACTGGTCAGTAGAGAGGGGTATTGAAACATAAGGGCCGTTTCCATTTGCTGCTGTCAATGGCATGGTATAGGGGAGGCCCAGGCGTTCCCATTTATATACGCCCATGGTGTGATAGGGGAGCAGCTCCAGCTTTTCTATATTGGGCATGGTTTTGACCCAATCTTTTAGCTGTTTCAATTCTTGCTGGTCATCGGTTATACCGGGTATGACCACATAACGAAGCCAGACCGGTTTGTTGATCTTGTTCAGGTAGCGGGCCAGAGCCCGGGGGCGGTCACTTTTGCCGCCGCAGATAGCGGGATATTTTTCCGGGTCGGCATGTTTGATGGACAGCATGACCAGGTCAACACAGGCTAATAATTCTTTTATCTTTTCCACATTGACATAGCCGCTGGTATCGACGGCAGTATGAATTCCCAGCTGTTTGAGTTTTTTAAATAAGGTCAGCAGGAATTCGGCCTGCAGGAGGGGTTCGCCGCCGGAGGCAGTTACGCCCCCGCCGGAAGCTGTGAAAAAGGGCAGGTATTGTTTTATATCTGCAGTTAGCTGGCTGGCGGTCATTTTCTCTCCGGCCCCCACCCGCCAGGTATCAGGGTTATGACAGAATCTACAGCGC
>JAAYZA010000215.1 GCA_012515055.1 Syntrophomonadaceae bacterium
GAAATGTGGGGCTCAGTTTCGTCAGAGCAGTAAACCCTGTGTCATTCTGAGGACCAAAGGGACGAAGAATCTTCCCCATTGCAGTAGGAATCTTTTCCTCTACACAAGGATCTGCTCCTGCTGTTATAGAAAAGCAGAAAGCTGAAAGCTGAATTTTGGAACTTTAATGATAAATACTGTATACATGCGGGGAAATTAATCTATTGGGATCGATGCTAATGTATACTTTACTTGATATTTTTATTTTTAATGAGATTTACTAAGGAGGAGTACCACTGTGTCAGAAAGTTCGTATAACCCTTACCAAAATGCCCGGGCCCAGTTCGATCGGGTAGCGGATATGATCGGTCTGGAGCCTGCTGTCAGGGAGTTGCTGCGTCAGCCCATGAAGGAATATCATTTTACCATCCCGATAAAGATGGATGATGGCAGCAGCCGGGTCTTTATGGGCTACCGCATCCAGCATAATGATGCCCGGGGGCCGGCTAAGGGGGGGATACGCTTTCATCCTCAGGAAACGGTGGACACTATCCGGGCTCTGTCCATGTGGATGACCTGGAAATGCGCCGTTGTTGATATACCTTTAGGGGGCGGCAAGGGGGGCATCATCTGTGACCCGCGCCAGTTGTCGGAAACGGAGCAGGAAAGGATCTGCCGGGGGTATGTGCGCCGCCTGGCTAAAGACATGGGACCTGTTATAGATGTACCGGCACCGGATGTTATGACCAACAGCAAACATATGCTGTGGATGCTGGATGAATACGAAGAGATCATGGGGGGCCGGTACCCCGGCTTTATCACCGGCAAACCGGTGGGCATGGGTGGTTCCCTGGGGCGGACTGAAGCCACTGGTTATGGGGTGGTCTATACATTGCGGGAAGCCTTGAAAGGGATGGGGCTCAGTATCAAAGGGACCACTGCCAGTATCCAGGGCAGCGGCAATGTAGCCCAGTATGCCGCTCGTTTGTATGAGGAGCTGGGGGGCAAAGTGGTGTCCATTTCCTGCTGGGACAATGATGACCAGCAGGCATATTCCTATTGCAAACTGGATGGTATTGATGCTGATCAGATATGTTCCATAACTGATGATTATGGGACCATAGATAAGGAGAAGGCCTGTGATATGGGGTGTTCTGCCATTGCGGATGATGGCTGGCTGACCCAGGATGTGGACATCCTCATCCCGGCAGCCATGGAAAATCAGATCAACATGGGCAATGTGCACAAGATAAGCCCCCAGGTGAAAATCATTGCTGAAGGTGCCAATGGGCCTACCAACACCGAGGCCGATGAGATCCTCAGGAAAAGCGGCATTTTTTTGATACCGGATTTCCTTTGTAATGCCGGGGGTGTGACCTGCAGCTATTTTGAACAGGTCCAGTCCAATATGAATTTTTTCTGGGAAAAAGAAGAGGTTTTAGAAAAACTGGATACCAAAATGACTGGGGCCTTTAAAGCCGTCAGGGATCTGGCGGAAGGCAGGCAGATCTATATGCGTGATGCGGCCTATTATATTTCCATCCAGCGGGTGGCGGATGCCGTAAAAATGCGGGGCTGGGTATAATACCTGCTCCGCCGGGATATTGCAGCAGGAGGAACTGAAGCTGTGGGGAGCGGAGGAAAGGAAAGTCCGCACTGGGCAACTGTCGGTTCCTTTTTTTTAATTCATCAATAGAAACTGTTTACATATTCTAAACCTACTTCAGCAGCGTACTCTTCCAGCAATTCTATCGAGGGTATGGTAAGCCGCCGGAGTATGATCTTTTCATGGCAGCGGGGGCAGACCACTTTGAAATTCTCCCATTGGGCCTTATTGCCCCGGGCAGAATCCAGTAAAACATAGATGAAGGTGGGGGTCTCCCGGCCCTTGACCGAATACAGGGAAGCAGTTTCCAGTGTCCAGTTATATTCATTGGCCCGCAGGGAACAGCGGGAACAATAGATCAGCAATTCGGCATTTTCATTCTGACGCATTTAAAAACCTTCTTTGTTTCTGACAGAATTTTCTCCTCTGCCGGTGGACTTCTCTGGATTAGATACTAGCAGACCGGTAATTCTATGTAAAGGCAGGTATATCCTTAACCGGGGAATGTTGAAATTTACAGGAGCAATGAAGTATTATAGCGAAATAAGGAATAGGGGAAGGAAACTTGTTATCTTTTGCGGAATAGTTATAACAAATGACACTGCAAGGAGTGCCATATGCAGGATAATAAATCAGGCAGCGTTATCACCGCCCCCCTGTCCCTGGCGGGGAAACTGAAATGTGATGAGATCTGGCAGATCACGCCCTCTGACCAGGTGATTCCGGGTGCCCGCTGGGTACCCAATTTAGCTCCCAGTGCCACCTTGTTCAATAAATATAGTTTTCTGTGGAAGGGCCGGCCGGAAGAGGAATGGTGGCCTGAATACGAAAAGGCTTTCAAGGAGGAAATGACTTCCCGGGCTAAAATAAGTCAGCTGCGGGAATTGTGGAATAAGGTCAGCCAGGGTAAAGTAATCGCCCTGATTTGTTCCTGTCCTGATGACAGATACTGCCATCGCCGTCTGGTGGCAGAGGTGATTGCCAAAAGCGGTATCAAAGCCTATGAATACCCCGCGCTTTTGACAAGAGACGGGGAGATAGAACAGCCTTCACTGTTTTAATCGGCCAGCAGGGCCGGATTATAGGGAAATAAGCAAGGAAGCCCGGAGATCCCGGGCTTCCTTTTTAAGTGATCCTTTTAACTGCAATCGGTCAATTTAATTTGGATTTATCCTTTTCCATCTGGCGCAGGGCGTTGCGCATGGGTTTGCCCACTGTGGTCCGGGGGAGTTCGTCGATGAATTCTACATGGGTAGGCACCTTATAGGGGGCCAGACTCTTGCGGCAGTGTTCCTTGACTTCATCTTCGCTCATGGTTTCCCCGGGTTTCAGAATAATAAACACTTTGGGGGTCTCGCCGCGTTTGGGATCGGGGATGCCTACTGCACAGGCATCCAGGACTTTGGGATGTGCGTAAAGGACTTCGTCGATCTCCCGGCAGAAGACATTAAATCCGCTGCACAGGATCATATCCTTTTTGCGGTCGACGATGGTGATAAAACCGTCTTCATCCATTGTGGCGATATCGCCGGTATAAAGCCATCCGTCCCGCAGGACTTCGGCCGTTTCTTCAGGATTTTTCCAGTAGGCACTCATTATCTGCGGCCCCTGGGCGATCAGTTCCCCCGGTTCTCCAGTGGGCATGTCGACAGTACCGTTTTCCAGGTCCACGATGCGGATATCCACATCCGGCCAGGGGACCCCCACACTGCCGACCTTGCGTTTGGTGTACATGGGGGTGCAGGTGAGGACATTGGAAGTCTCTGACAAACCGTAGCCTTCAGTTATGGCAGCACCGGACAGCTGTTCAAAGCGGTTTAATCCTTCCACCGCCAGGGGAGAGGACCCGCAGATCATGGCTTTTATATTTCTGATTTTGGAATTACCTATTTCAGGGTGATTGTTCAGGCCATATATCATAGCCGGCACAGCGGCGAAGAAATTGGGCTCATGTTCATTGATATTTTTCAGCATATTATCCGGGGTGGGACCGTTGACGATGATGATATTGCCTCCGGCCACCATATTTACATTCACACTGGTGTTAAAACCATAAATGTGATAGAGGGGCATGGCGCACATTATCCGCATATCTTCCGGTTTTTCAAAAGGTGGGGAGAACCAGTAGGTGTCCTGCCAGGCCATTGCTTCCAGATTAAAATTGCTCAGTATGCAGCCTTTGGATAAACCGGTGGTGCCCCCGGTATATTGCAGCATGGCAGTGTCTTCCGGAGTGACTTCTATATCAGGCTCCACCGCCTGACCCATCAGCAGCA
>JAAYZA010000228.1 GCA_012515055.1 Syntrophomonadaceae bacterium
GCAGATCCCCACTGCCGTGGATTACAATGCCATGCAAAAGCGCCACTAATGAAACCCTCTGCGAGGACTACAATGTGTCGCAAGCGACACAATTAAGGAAGCTTCGCTGCCGCTCAGGATGACATTATATGAAATCAATCTTGAAGGGAAGTTCCCCCCTGATTTTATTTTGCAATTGCTGAGATAGACTTCTGTCACCGGGACCCCAGCCTTTTTTCAGGATCATGCCAAAAGACCAGTTAAGTCCCATGTAGGGCATGATTTTCAGCATAAGGGGATCGCCGGAGGGGTAACGCAAATGGAGCAGCGGGTTTATTCCCAGGGAATTTAACCGGGCGGATAATTCCAGATCATCGATACCTTTATAGGTTTGGTATTCGGCAATATCAGCAAATTCATCTTTGGCCGGCCAGGACTCCCCCCATGTCGTGATATATCTGACCCAGCTTTTGACCACATCCTGTTTATATTCTTTATGGCCGAAAATAAAAGTCACTATTTTAAAACGGGTGGACTTAATGATGGTGGTAGGCTCAGCAATGGTCACGATACAACCATCAGCGGTCAGTTTATCTGCTGCCGCTGATAAGAGTTTCACCGGATCTTTGAAATGATGGATGGCAGAAGAGAATACGATCAGATCAAACTGCTGCCGGGTAGTTTCCAGAAACGAAAAGGCATCGGTTTTGATCAATTCTATGTCCTCCAGACCTTCCTGTTTCATTTTACTCCGGGCTACTGCCAGCATTTTATCGGATAGATCCACCAGTGAAATCTCACTGGCGGGATCACATTGTTTCATTATAAAAGAGGCCTTGCCAGATCCACCGCAAATATCGACGGCTTTCACGCTTCGCCCCAACTTTTCCGCCAGGGCCTCCATTATCGCTTTGAAAATCACCTGATACTCTATATAGGTAAATTTAGGATCGGCTTTTTCTGTATAATATTTGATGATTTCATCATTATCATATTTGGTGATATTGGCTTCCAGTATATCTCTCTCGGTAACATGGGCCCATTTTTTCAATACCTGCATATTTCCCTCCGCCGACAATATTCATTAAACTATTCGAAATAATTCGTCAAATGATGAAATTAACCCTTTTATTTATGGAAAATATTTGTGGGGCGGCAAATAACAGCAGCCCGAAAGGTCAGAAGAATCCTTAACAGCTGGCTTAAATGCAGCTGGTTTTGGTTCCAGGCTGCGGGGCGGGGATAAGAGCCTGTTGGGGCCAGGAAAAAACCCCGACGGCTGTCATTTCATAGAAAATCCTCCGCCGGGGTTGAGTTCTGTCACCAATATGAACCTGGCAGTATCCCAGGACTTTTTAACGGTCCCGGCATTCCTCCAGCAGTTCTTTGAAACCGGGCAGGGCGCCGGCAATGGTATCATAAGCCACACAATAAGCGATGCGGGCATATCCCGGACAGCCAAAGGAAGTGCCGGGAACGATGAGGATATTTTTGTTTTTAGCCAGATGGCAAAATTCGATATCATTGTCCAGGGGAGTTTTGATGAATAGATAAAAAGCTCCCTGGGGTTTGATGCACTCATAACCGCTGGACAGGAGCCCATTGTAAAGCAGCTGGCGGTTGCGGTCATAAACATCGATATCCACTTTGACCTCCAGGCAGCGGGCGATAACATGCTGGAAAAGGGAAGGGGCATTGACAAAGCCCAGGACCCGGGTGGCAATATTGGCTGCCGAAATTATATTTTCATGATCCGCCGCTTCATCAGGTACCACCAGATAACCGATCCGTTCCCCCGGCAGCGACAGGGATTTGCTGAAAGAATAGCCGATGATGGTATTGGGATAAAACCTGGTCAGATAGGGGACTTCCACATTATCATAAACCAGTTCCCGATAAGGTTCATCAGAGATCAGATAAATATCAATGCCCAATTCCTGTTGTTTCTCTTCCAAAATGGCTGCCATTGCCCTGATGGTGTCTGCCGAATAAACCACCCCGGTGGGATTATTGGGCGAATTGACGATCACCGCCTTGGTCCGGGGGGTGATTTTTTCCCTGAACTCGGTGAGATTGGGCTGAAAATCATGAGTATTGGGGGAGATCACCACCAGCTGACCGTCGTAATTGGCGGTATAGCCCCGGTATTCCCCGAAAAAGGGTGCAAAAGTGATCACTTCGTCACCGGGATTGAGCAGGGTTTTGAAAATAACATTGATACCCCCGGCCGCCCCCACTGTCATGATGATATTGTCCTGAGAAAAACGGGTCCCGAATTTAGCATTTATGGAGGCGGCGATGGCGGCTCTGACATATTCGTGGCCGGAGTTATTCATATAACCATGGATCTGCATGGCATCCAGGTCTTCCAGGACCTCGATGACGGCTTCATTAACTGCTGACGGTGCCGCCACATTGGGATTGCCCAGACTGAAATCAAAGACATTTTCCGCGCCGTGGATGGCAGCCAGCCGCTTGCCTTCCTCAAACATGGCCCGGATAACAGAACTGCCCTGGACCAATTCCTTCATTTTCTCCGCTATCATATTATCAAACCTTTCATTATAGAATATAAATGCCC
>JAAYZA010000032.1 GCA_012515055.1 Syntrophomonadaceae bacterium
AAGAGCAAGGCGGCCTGTAAGGCATGCGATTGAGGCGTACTTAACGTACGCCGATTGAGCATGGCTTGCGGGCCAACGCAGCTATCTGCCATTTCTACCGCTCCGGTTAGAAATCGGAATTAAATTCACGCACACTCCGATCCTGATACAGCAGTTCCTGGTTTTTCAGGCTGACCCTGGTCCCGGGAGGAATTGATTTGGTAATAAAAACATTACTGCCGATGACGACATCTTTGCCAATAATTGTTTCCCCGCCTAAAATGGAAGCGCCGGAATAGATAACCACATTATCTTCAATGGTGGGATGACGTTTCTTCCCTTTTAGCTGCTGCCCGCCCCGGGTAGAAAGTGCCCCGATGGTTACCCCCTGATAGATGGTAACATAATCTCCGATAACCGAGGTTTCTCCGATGACGATCCCGGTACCATGATCCATAAAAAAGTATTTGCCGATTGATGCTCCCGGGTTAATATCAATACCAGTGCGGCTATGAGCATATTCCGTCATAATTCTGGGAATCAGCGGCACATTTAAAAGATATAATTCATGGGCCAGACGATAGACAAAAAGAGCAAATAATCCGGGATAGGAGAATATTATTACATCCTTATCACCTGCTGCCGGGTCACCATCATAAGCTGCCTGTACATCAGTCTCCAGGATTTCCATTACTGCAGGTATCCGGCCTGAAAATTCCAGGCATATATCTGTAGCCTGTTCTTCTATATCCCCACAGGTGCCCCTTGCTTTCACCGATTGATGCTCCAGGGCGCAAACGATTTGTTTATATAAGTTTTCATAGATATCCAGCATTACACTGCCGATATAATATTCCATACTGGTATTGCCCAAATTTTGCTGGCCGAAATAATTGGGGAAGAGCAGTATCCTGAAATCATTTATCATGGTGATGATGCTGTTTCGATTGGGCAGTGCGCAGGGTCCATCACTATTGTTATAGCGGAAACGACTGTGTCTGTCGTTGATTTCTTCTACCAGACCCTTTAATTGTTTTTCAAATGATTCTTTCAATGCTTTTGCCTCCTGATCATTTCTCGGGGCAATGGTGCACTCTTTAATTCTGCCGCCATTGCCAAATCGTCCCTTGTTCTGATGTAAAACCAAGCTGTCCATTAATCCGGAATAAATTCAGTCCTGCAGATGATTATAGGCTGCCAATCGGGGACCGGCAAGGAGTTGAATAAAACCATCCCTTCTATTGTACCGATAGAATTATTTTCAGGTTTGATCATTTATTACTGACTGATCAGATCCTGGTAATCCTCGATGGACATACGGATGATATCCAGGGCTTCCTCCCGGCCGTAAATATCAATAATTTCACATTTTAAATTGTGGCTGTCCGGGGCTTGTTTATAGGTCAGAAAATAATGTCTTAACCGATTAAGTATTTTTTCCGGACATTCATCGATATCCTTCCATTCCCCATAAAGAGCATCGCCTTTTAAAACCGCAATGATCTTATCATCGGCTTCATTATTATCCAGCAGTTTGATACCCCCGATAGGGATTGCCTTTAACAGGATATTACCCTGGGTGATCAACTTTTCCGTCAAAACACAAATGTCCAGGGGATCCCCATCCCCTACCACGCCTTCCCGGTTAAACTTCGTCCTGCATTGTTCTGCCACTCTATCACCGCAATAAGTCTGGGGCAACAAACCGTATAAAGTGGGACATACATTGGAGAATAACTGAGGACGGTCTATTTTCAGCAGACCGGTGGTTTTATCCAGTTCATATTTAACGGTGTCACTGGGAGTCACTTCAATAAAAGCATTGACGACATCCGGCTGCTGTCCGCCCAATGAAATACCATGCCAGGGGTGGGCCACATATTTATTCATTATTCCTGCTCCTTTTTTCCTTTTATTAATAATTTCATTTAAACATACTTTGTCTGAAATCGGAAAAAAACATGGTTCCTGCCTGTCTTCTTTAATATCCGGTATTGATTTGCTTCATATTTATTGTAATAATATTACCTGATGATAATATACGCAACGGAGGTTTTCTACTTGGATTTCGGCAAAATGTATAAAGAAAAATTGGTTACAACTGATGATGCAGTGAAAATAGTAAAATCCGGCGATAATGTCCAATATAATTCATACAATGGGGTTCCCCCCAGTCTGGACATGGCCCTGGCCAGGCGCCGGGATGAACTGCGGGGAGTGATTATCAATACCAGTATAACCCTTTTCCCTTTATATACTATCACCAGTGACCCCAGTGGTGAACATTTTCTTTATGATAACTGGCATGCCTCGGCCCATGACAGAAAAATCGCCCGGGATTCGGGGAATTATTACTATGTTCCGGCACTTTACTATGAATTGCCTATAACTCTACAAAGATATCGCCCCATGGATATTGCAATGATGCAGGTATCACCAATGGACGATAAAGGCAATTTCAACTTTGGACCTAATGTGGCTCATGCTCGTGATATCATTGAAGCAGTCGATACCGTCGTACTGGAAGTTAACGAAAATTTCCCCGTTGTTTGCGGCGAAAAAACCACTGTCAATATTTCCGAAATCACCTATGTTGTTGAAGGGGAGAACCCTGATCTATTTACCATCCCCCTGGTTCCACCTCAACCTACTGATGAATTAATAGCACAGCTGGTCATGGAAGAAATCGAAGATGGTGCCTGCCTGCAACTGGGGATCGGCGGTTTGCCCAATGCCGTTGGAGAACTCATTGCCCACTCGGATTTGAAAGATCTGGGCGTCCACACTGAAATGTTAGCTGATGGGCATGTGAAAATGTACGAAACCGGCAGGATTACCGGCCGGCATAAAGTGATCAATCAGGGAGCAATGACTTATGCTTTTGCTATGGGGTCGAAATTTCTTTATGAATTCATACACCAAAATCCGGCCTGTACCTCCCATCCGGTTTTGTATGTCAATTCCCCCCATATAATTGCTCAAAACCCAAAAGTTATCGCCATAAATAATGCCATTGAAGTGGACCTTTTCTCCCAGATAAATTCCGAATCATCCGGGCCCCGGCAGATTTCAGGCACCGGAGGCCAGGTTGACTTTATGCTGGGTTCCTATATGTCAGAAGGCGGCAAAGGAATTATTTGCATGTCCTCCACTTATACTGATAAAAACGGCCATCTGATTTCCAGGATCCGACCCACTCTGTCCGAAGGAACTATAGTAACAGTACCCCGCACCATAGCGCATTATATTATTACTGAATATGGGACTATCAACCTTAAGGGGAAATCAACCTGGCAGCGGGCTGAATTACTGATCAGCATTGCCCATCCCGATTTTCGGGATGATCTGGTCAAAGAGGCTAAAAGACTTGGAATCTGGCGCAAAACCAATAAAGTTAACGATTAAAAGAAACCCCGACAGTTGGAGAAACCATATTTGTTTTTGTTTTTCACCAGATAAGATAGAAAATATACGGAGCAGTATAAAACCTTAAAGCCGATTTGATCTTTCAGATCCAGACCAAGATAATTATCCAAAAAAATAACCCGGTGAAATATCCGGGTTTAATCTATTTTAACCCTAAAATACCCGGGAGAACTCTTTGAAAAGTCTTGATTTGCGCAAGAAATCAAACAATTCATCAAATCCAACTTCTTCTTCCTTCTTTTGCAGGGCATAGCGGGCATATTCCCCCATACTTATCCCTCGGGCATCAGTTTCCTTAGAAGCCCATTCCAGCAAATCAGAGGAAATCATCTGGAAAACAAAATACCAATCCTCCGGCACTGCTTCCTCCGGTTCCGGCAGGGATTTGATCAAATCCGCGCTGCGCTGCCGGTATTCGGCATCCCAATCTTTCCCCATATCCTGCAATCGGCCCAATCCGGATTCCTGGTACCAGTTATAGACCTGCTGATATATTTCGCTTTCTTTCATTCCTTCAAAATTAGCCATTTGATTTCATCTCCTCAGAATTATTCGTAGTCCGCCCCGGATATCAGAAATAGTCGATAATACAACCGTAGATACAATCATAAACCCAGGGATTCTTTTATAATAGTTGGAATGGCTGTTGCCGCCACCTGTGGATTAGATCCCCCGGACAGGACCCATAAAACTGGACGCCCCCGGGCAAATACCCTGATTTTGCGGGCTAACTCCTGGTAAGCATTGAAGGTAAGATTAAAATCCCCATAATCCAGACTATGTGAATCATGGCCGAATATCATGATGAGAAACTCAAAATCCCAGTCCCTGACCAGCATTTCATCCAGGGCCGTCAGAAACTTTTTATCATCACAATTATTAAGCAAAATACCATAATTATTGTAGTTTAGTTCCTCATAGGGATAATCCTCATCCTCGAAGAAATTAATATGTATAATATTGGCATCCCGGGCGACAAAATCTCTGGTCCCATCACCGGAATGAGGATCCACATCAATTATCATGATCCGGTTGGTACTCAGGGCCTTCAGCTTCTTTACTGCCATTGCCACATCATTATAATAACAAAATCCCCAGCAATAGTTTTTACCAGCGTGATGTCCGGCGGTGCCCACAAAGCAAAAGGCAAAATCCAGTGAGCCATTATGCAGCTTTTCCGCCGCCTGGATTACCCCGGAAGCTGAAAGCAAGGCTACTTCATGCATTCCTGCTGCTTTTACTCTTTTGATCAAATCGGCAGTATGGGAATTGGCCAGCAGTTCGCGGCTTTCGGCATTGATCACCGGTTCCAGCACCTCGAGATGACCGGCTTTTATCAAGTCCTGAAGACCATCGAAACCAGGTTTAACCCGATGCCGTAAGGTAATATAGCCTTTTTCGGCAAAATCAGAATGGTAATAAACTGCAGCCCTCATTTAAAAAGCTCCTTGCTTAACATCATCAAGCTGAATCTAAATATTAGCCTTTACCGCTGATGGTTAACTCTTATTGGTTAAATTCCTTATATTTTTTATTGGTTACCAGCAGGTAGATGATTTCAAAAATGCCCACAGTGTTTATAACCAGCAGGGCAATAAACCAGCCCGGCTGGTTAAGCCGTGCCGCTCTCCATAAAGCCAGTCCCTTCCATATTATAGACCAGGTGATGATGGTAAAATAAACTAACGGATTACTTAGAATCTGCGGCAATTCCATTTTATCAACCTCGCTTCCGTATGATCTCATTTTAATAATAACATATACAAATCCAGGTCGATTATACTTCCCTTTCATTACGAAACACCGGCCGATTATAGCGTAAAATAGTTACCCTTACTCCCAGTAAAAGGATACTGGACTATTTATGCCATTTGCCTAGAAACAACAGATAATAAACCGCTCCTTCATATTTCATTACCGCATAAATGTTTTTGCCAATTGTCATAATGCTGGCGGGCAGGGTCCCATAATGAGCATTTGTTAATTAACACTAACCTGCCGTCTTTATAATAGATTCTTCTTCTGTGCCGAAAAATCCTGCCGGAAGGCCGTTTTATGGCAAATACAGCTGAAAAACATCGTTGTTCCCGTTCAACTGACCTATTATCTGAAACTTTTTAGCATAATCATACACTAACCCCTTGGACATTTATCGGCAAAGGTCTATTATAGGCAGTATAAAGATAGCTGGAAACAATGAAATCATAACGGTTCATTTGATAACAGACGGGGTTTAACAGTAATGGAAGATAAAGCGAAAAAGAAAATCGACCGGGCCAGAGCAATGCTGATTAATAGACCGGGTTTTTTCCACTGCCCGGTATGCCAGAGTCCTATGTTTGTTGACGCCAACCTGAATATGGCCTGTGCTAACGGACACAACTTCGATTTTTCCAAAAAGGGTTCCCTGAATTTATTAACTGCGGCGACATCAGCAGCATACCCCCGGGATTTGTTTACAGCCCGTCATCAGGTGTTAGGGGCAGGTTTTTGTGATCCTCTGATCCAAGAGCTGGCCCGGATCATTAAGATCCATGCTGCCGGAAGGATAAATGTGCTGGATGCCGGCTGTGGTGAGGGATCAAATCTTTATAATATTTACCAGGCAATGGGATCGATACCTGGTTATTTTTATGTGGGTGCCGACATTTCCAAATACAGTATCCAGATAGCTGCCAGCAATAATGCTGATATAATCTGGTGTGTGGCCGATCTGGCCAGGCTCCCCTTTAGCGGCCAGACTTTTGATTTTGTGTTAAATATCCTGTCACCAGCAAACTACAAAGAATTTCACCGGATACTTAACCAACAGGGGCTCGTTATAAAGGTGGTGCCGGGAACAAACTATCTTAAGGAATTGCGGGAAATAATCTATCAGGATGGAAAAGCAGCCTATTATTCCAACCAGGAGGTCATAAGCCTTTTTCAGCATAATTTGGAGCTGTTAGATATGGTTAAGCTAAATTATACATTTACTATAGATGATGAACTATGGCCTCATTTTATCAAAATGACACCACTGGTATGGGGAAGCAGTGCAGATAATCTCCGCCGCCTGCTTGATTCCCGGCTCCGGGAAATCACAGTTGATTTAATCCTGCTGACCGGCGCAAAGAAAAATTGAACTGATCGATGCCGCCATCAATTAAAACGGCATTTTTCCTTTCACAAACAAATTCGAGCATATCGCCGGCTGAGATTTAACAAAACATTAGCAATAGTTTTTTGTAATCTGCTATTATATATAAGAGTTTTATGAAACTGCAGGTTAATGATTATTATGCGGGGGGTTTATTGATGGAAGGAAAAATTACAAATCGTTGGCTGGTGGTTATGGGGTCGCTCATCATGCAGTTGAGCCTGGGAGCCATTTATACCTGGAGTCTGTTCAATAAGCCCCTGGTAGAGAAATTTGGCTGGGATGCCAGCGCCACCGTCTTTACCTTTTCCGTAACTCTGGTATTCTTTGCTTTATCCGTTATTGTAGCCGGCCGTATTCAGGATAAAATCGGTCCCCGCAAAGTAGCTGCCGTCGGCGGCTTCCTGACTGGCCTGGGCGTTGTTTTAGCCAGTTTTGCAACTACCCCGACAATGCTCTATTTGACTTATGGAGTAATTGCCGGAACCGGTATCGGCAGTGCCTATGTCACTCCACTGGCAACCTGTGTCAAATGGTTCCCCGAAAAGAGGGGGCTTATCAATGGTTTGGTATTAGCCGCCCTGGGACTGGGCGGAGTAATCTTTAAACCGGTAATACTGTTTTTCATCGCAAACTTCGGTGTCAGTACCGCCTTTTTATACCTGGGTCTCATATATGGTGCACTTATCATTGTGGGTTCTCAATTTTTAGTGGCTCCCCCAGTGGGTTATAAACCACCAGGCTGGACACCTCCGGTTTCCCCCTCCCCCGATGTTTTTGCCCCCGGCAGCAAAGAATACACCATTATTGAAGCCATGAAAACACCGCAATACATAGCATTGATCCTTTTAATGCTGATCGGATCTGTTGCTGGATTGATGATTATCAGTGTAGCGGCAGATATCGGTATCAGTATGGTAGGTTTAACTTTAGCCGCTGCTGGTAATGCTGTTGTTACTATTTCCCTGTTCAATGCAGCAGGGCGTCTATTTTGGGGGGGCGTATCAGATAGATTGGGCCGCATTTCCTCCGTACTGGTTATCTTTGTTTTATTAGGTCTTGCCATGACCTTTATGAGTGTGATCCCCATGACATATATGACATTCCTCCTGGCTACCTGTGTGGTAGGTTTTTGTTTCGGCGGAACGGCGGCATTGTATCCCACCATTACTGCAGAATGGTTTGGTACCCAAAATGTTGGAAATAATTATGGCGGGATATTCCTGTTCTACGGAGTAGGTGCACTCATCGCCCCCAAACTTACAATTGCCCTGGGTTTTAGCAATGCCTTTTTGCTGGGTGCCATACTCTGCGCCATAGCAGTAATTATCGCCTTTTTTGTTAAACCACCAGCCATCTGATATAATATGCAATAATCATTGACAGGGTCCGGCCCTCGATAAGCGATTACTGGAGAAAAAGGCTTGGCACATCTATTAACGCCGGGTCTTTTCAACTTTTTATGACTATCTTTTTGGCATGCATCCTGCCCTTCTTAACTTTTCTCTGTAAAAGACAATGTTTCTAACATCTATGTCCTTGCTTTAAACCTCCTTAAAAACTGTTTTTCATTTTTCCAGCGACTATGCTATTTAATTCAACCCAATCTGCAATCAAATCAAAAATATTTTTTTAAGAAGGTTCCAGGACATAATGACCGAATAGTTATAATTATATAACTATTTAATTTACTCGATCAGTAATAGAATAATCAACCCGCATAAAGGAGGTGGATCTGCCAACCTGCTATCAACAAACTGGCCTGGTAGGAATACAAATTTTGGAGGTGTATTTTATAGTGTCAAAACCAAGATATGAGGATCGTCCCTGGCTCAAGCATTATTCACCGCATGTTCCCGCTAATATCGATTACGAAAAAATTTGCATTC
>JAAYZA010000297.1 GCA_012515055.1 Syntrophomonadaceae bacterium
AAAAGAATCAGGAAAAGGTCGAAAAAATGTCGGAGTATTTTTTTAGCCGGGACATGAAAGAAATCATGGTCAGCATTGAAAAGGTGGAACCCTGATGACGGGCCATGGACTTAATTTAAACGAAGCAGCCGGCGGGATCCGTCTGGAAGTAAAAGTACAGCCTCGTTCAGCAAAAAACATGGTCAATGGTGTCCAGGAAGGCCGTTTGAAATTAAAAATCACCTCGCCCCCCGTCGAAGGAGAGGCCAATAAGATGCTGGTCGATTACCTGTCCCGGCTGCTGGCATTGCCCAAAAAAAACATATCAATAATAAAAGGCGATACCTCCTCCCATAAACTGCTTGAAATCTCCGGGATCACCAGGGAAGATCTTTTAAGCAAGCTCGGCTTGCAATAGTGAAATATTTGCCGGCACTACGCACTGACGGATAAATATCCTCCAGCAAACCTTTCTGACGACAATAATTATTGTGCACATTCAAATCCAAAAACGATACACTCTCTAATGACTGGGACCAACTGGATCTTTTGGTCTGCGGACCAGTATGGATATCAGCATGGCTGCCAGGATCAATCCTGCCCCGGTCAATGTACGCAGAGTAAAAGTTTCACCAGCCCACAGATAACCGGTCAGGGCAGCGAAAACTGGTTCTGAGGCCAGTACGATGGCAAACCTTGATGGAGTGCTGTATTTTTGCAGGGCGTTCTGGATCAAAAAAGCCAGGGCCGTGGCGAAAACGGCGGTGATGAAAAGAGCCACGGCGGTATTGGCAGATAAATAAGGGGGGAGGGGTTCAGCGAAAACTCCTGCTATAAAACATACCACACCCACGAAAAGAATCTGCACACCGGTTATTGCTACCGGATTATGCTGGTGGGACAAACGGGCTACAAAGACCACATGGAAGGCAAAACCAAAAGCGCAGACCAATACCAGGATATCACCATAGGCCAGGGTAAATGAACCGGCTTTTACCGCCATGAGGAAGAGCCCAATGGCGGCGGTAAGAGCGGTAAAGATAGTTATAAATGAAGGCCGTTTAAGGTTAATGACCGCATAAATAATGGGTACCAAAACCACACTGACACTGGTGATAAAACCGGCATTGGATGCGGAAGTGTATTTTAACCCCATGGTTTGAAAAACATAACCTATAAAAAGGAAAAAACCCAGCAGGCTGCCTTCTGACAGGGTAGAGGCCTTGATTTGCTTTATATCACGGAATGAAAGCAGGACTAAAACCAGGAAAGCGATTATAAAACGAATGCCTAAAAACAAAAAGGGGCCTATGTCGGCCAGGGCTTCTTTTACAACTACAAAGGTGGCACCCCAAATCGCTGCAACCAGAAGTATAGCCAGTTCTGCCTGGGTTCTCGTGCCGAAGGATGACAACTAACCAGCTCCTTTATATTAGGTTATCCGACCCGGGTAAACATAATTCAATGCGAATATTTTTCGTGAATAATTATACTGTCGGTGAGAGTATAATTACCGGGGGCAGTAAGGAGACCCCGCTTTTATCCGATTCTTTTTATACAAAATATTTGAATTAAACATTGTCGATTAAACTATAACTCGCTATAATAGCGTTATAATGAACGCGGGAAAGATAAGGCGAAAAGTGAAGGAGTGGTAGATTTAATGGGTAAAAAAATG
>JAAYZA010000384.1 GCA_012515055.1 Syntrophomonadaceae bacterium
AGTCATGGCGACGAAAAACTTAAAGAGATGTTTTTGCCCAAGATGATGGATGGCACCTGGGCAGGTACCATGTGTCTGACAGAGCCTACTGCTGGTTCTGATGTCGGAGATATATTGTCCAGAGCCTATCCCACAGATGACCCGCGTATCTTTAAAATTAAAGGGAATAAAATATTTATAACCGGCGGGGATAATGATTTTACGGATAACATCATTCACCTGTATCTGGCTCGCATTGAAGGAGCATCTGAGGGCACCAGAGGCATTTCCTTATTCGTTGTACCCAAATACTGGGTGAATGAAGATGGAAGTATGGAAGATAATGATGTCCAGCTGACTGGTATTGAACATAAATTGGGGCAGCACGGATCAGTTACCGCTTCTCTGGCTATGGGCGAGAATAATAACTGCCGCGGCTGGCTGCTGGGGAATGACCCCCGGGAGCATGAAGGCAAGGGTCAGGGCATGGCCATGATGTTCCAGATGATGAACGAAGCCCGTATGGAAACCGGACATGCAGGACTGTCCTGTCTGGCTAATGCCTTTTATAATGCACGGGATTATTGTAAAGACCGTATCCAGGGACGCCCGATAACCGATTTGAAAGGTGAGCGCATCCCCATCATCCAGCACGAAGATATCCGCAGGACATTGATGCTGGGTAAAGCCCACGTTGAAGCGATAAGGGCTATGATGTACAAAGTCTATCTGGCTAATGATATCAGAAAACATGACCCCGATCCGGAAGTTCGTGAAGCGGCTAATAATCTCATCGAAGTGGCCACACCGCTTTGTAAAGCCTATCCAACTGATGAAGCCTGGTGGCTCATCGGTGAAGCCATCCAGGCCTACGGGGGCTATGGGTACTGTGAAGAATACCCGGTAGCTCAGATAGCCCGCGATGTTAAGATCTATTCCATCTGGGAAGGAACCAACTATATTCAGGCCCTGGACTTGATAGGACGTAAATGGACAATGAAAAAAGGTGCAACATATGGAGCTTTCATTCAGGAAATGAGAGATTTTTATGAAGCCAATAAAGATGCTGCCCAGGCGGAACAGCCGCCGGAAGGGGGCATTGACCTGACTCTGGGTAAAGAATTTGCCAATCTGGGCCGGGCTCTTGATGCCTATGGTGAGATTCAGATGGCCATTCTTACCTATTTCACTTCAGGCAGAATCAGTCTGATGCCGGTTTATGCGCGCCGCATTTTAACCGCTTCGGCACAGCTCTTTGCCGGGCGCTGTATTCTGGATCAGGCTCTGGTGGCAGCTAAAAAGGTCAAAGAAGTGGGCCCGGATCATTTTGATTATAATTTCTATGTGGGCAAGGTCCTGGCAGCCAAATACTATTTGAGAAATGTAGTTCCCAATGTATGGGCAACGGCAGACCTGGTCAAAGATGGCGATACCTCAGTTTTAGACTGCCCGCTGGAAGCCTTTGATTATTAAAACCGAGAAGATAAAAAAGCCGCCCCTCACCGGGCGGCTTTTTAATTGACAGCATTTTCTTATGAGATTGGCAAACAACATATTGCTGAATTAAAAAAAGAAACCGTCCTATTCAGGACGGTTTTGCTCATATACATAAGTATAGAGCAATAAGGAAAGGGAAAGTAAGGTTCACAATAAAGTTCATGATCAGGTTGATTGTCAAGTTAGGGAAAAAGACGGTTATTCAGGCGCTTCATAAAAAGTTATTAAAGTGAGATCTGTGCTCAGTAAGGAATCATACTTTATTGATTACCTGATAACAATCTATGAAGTGACCGGCAGAAAGGTGACAGGTGGATGAGAGAAATCTATTACAAAATCAGTGAAGTGGCAGAAATATTGTCTATAGAGCAGCATACTTTACGTTACCTGGAAAACAGTCTGGGACTGCGAATCAAAAGAAATGAGCGTGGTGATCGGTTATATAGTGAAGCAGATCTGGATACTCTCAGGTTGATTATCAAGTTAAAAGAAAAGGGTCTTAACACTACCGCTATCAAATTAGCCCTGGAAAACACGGAAGAAAGCGAAACGACGGAAGTTGCCATTCGCAGTGAAGCAATGCCGCTGGGTGAATTGGCCGATATTGGTGCCAGAATAATTGAACAAAGCGAAATGCTGCTGGAGCAGAATAAAAAGCTGGAACAACGTATCGCCAGACTGGAAGAAAAAATTGATAAACGCAATCAGGAAAGGGAAGAAAAGATCGATAGATTTCTACAATTATGGAAAAATGAACAGGAGGACAAAAGCAGGTCCTCCTGGTTTTCCTGGCTGCGGGGCAAATGATGGCTTTGTGTTAGCGTAACAGGGCCAATTGCCGTCCATTATCCCCAGAAAGGGGGAAATGGCTGTTTAGTGCTAACGAAAATGACAGGGCCAATTGCAGTGGGAACATTTATTCCGATTCAGTTTCAAGGGGGAGGTCCGGTTGAGTTGTTTGACCATTTCCAGCAGTCCCAGTCCCTGCTCTTCTGTCTCACATTTTACTGCTAAAAAGACTGATCCTTCCATGCCCCCGACTCCTCCGGCGGCAGCCTGGACAGCATCAACACCAAATAGGATTTTTAAGGCTTCGATTTCAGTGATGGCATAAGTATTGGACAAAGCCATGAAACCCACCTTCATGCCCAGATTATACTCATCCTTGAAAATGCCCAGGGTTTTTTCTGCTTCACGACAGGATGGAATCATTTTTTCCAGACCGACAGGTATTATAGGAGTAATACCCCGGGAACGCAGAATGCCTATGGCCCGGCCGATGGTACCTCCCATGGGGTCTCCGGTCAGGATGC
Organism: Syntrophomonadaceae bacterium; assembly: GCA_012515055.1. Classification (GTDB taxonomy): domain Bacteria; phylum Bacillota; class Syntrophomonadia; order Syntrophomonadales; family Syntrophomonadaceae; genus UBA1368. The sequence continues at coordinate 2,790 of JAAYZA010000384.1, forward strand.
CCACATCACCGCCGGAATCAATGGCATTGGCCCCTTTGATAAAGACATCACCGGGTTGAAAACCGGTTAGAAATTCCAGCCAATCGGTTTTCACCACCTGACCTTTTTCAATACACCAATTGCCGTTGCGTTCCGCGGGGTCGGTGGCACAAGCAGCTTTTTGCGTAATGACTCCGGACACATGTGCTTCCTTGCTTGTTATTTTCGTACCGGTCAATTGTTCAAAGACATCGATATTGGTCGTGCCGTTACCAATTACGATCCGCCCCGTTTCATAAGCGGACTGCACTTCAGGCAGTTTAACCACCGCCTGGGCAATCAATTTTTTTGCTGCGGCGGGATGGAGAGCAAAAGTGGATAACATAAGAGACCTCCCTTTTAAAGACATTATTTTTTAGCGCATAATATGTTTAACAGTGTTAAGGCTTGGTAATAAACAGATTTACTTATATCTGGTACCACCTGCTGGTCACCCTCCAAATGCTGCTGGTAGTCGGCCCGCAGTTGGGGAGCGATAAAAGGCAGGTCACAAATCTTATCATAACCGATCTGCCTTTGCCTCTGCCAATCCCGCAGCATGTTATCGGCGTCAGCTGCCATTGTGCTGTTGCCGGAAAAAACTATTTCCAGGGCAGGGGAGGGCAGGTTCAAATATATATCGATAATGGCATCATCAGGTGTAATATCTTTTTTGTATTCCAGGACCAGAAGGGGGTTTGATTCTATTTCCCAGGTGCTGTCTTTAAAAGACTGCTTATATATTTTGATCCACAATGATTGGTCATCAACAGCCAGATTGTATTCAGCAGCAGGAAAGGAAAAAATTTTATAGCGTCTGGTTATATCCAGAACCAGATTTTCACTGGCGAAAGGGATTGGTTCTAAAAAGCTGGCCTTGCCATCCCGGGAGTTTTTCTCGATGTAAAAATGCTGGGGATGGATCATAAGAATTTTCTCAAAAATATGTCCTGCATGATTAGCGGCCAAAATTATAGGATTATCCGACTGCTTGTCAGTAATAGCCATTAACTTGATATCTGCTGGTATATTTTTCATTAATGACATGCATAGATCTCCGGCAGCATCAAGCAGGACCTGGTTTATGTTCCAAACACCGTCCAGGTATATCCCGTGCCGGGAACCGTAGTTAACCAGTTCCTCCCGCTGAAAAAAGCCATGATTTTCAGGGGTATTTATATCATAGGCTATAACCAGCGGCCTTTCCGCTATGATTTCATTTCGGGCCGGCAGCAGAGTCAATAATTGGATAAGGGTATATTTTTCTTTAATCTGCAGGAAGAGGATATCACCGGCCAATGATTCGGAAGGATTAGCCTGCAGATAGGCTGATAGTCCCGCGATCCCGGGAGGAAGCCTGTCAGATCCTGGTAACGGAAAGACCGTGCCTGTAGTATTGCTTTTAGTTTCATGTTTATGCATGGGTTCTTGCTCCTTCAGTCAGGATAAAGGTCAATAACAGCCAGCTCTTATTATATGGTTCATCCGGCCAGTATCAAAGTTGGGAGTTCATAAGCTGTCTGATCAGCGACCTTAATCACAAACAGGTCTCCTTCTTCGTACAAGATAGTATGGCGGGGCAGCTCAGAACTGGCATCATAGATGGTATTTTGCGTCAGTAAGAACAGATATTCATCGGGGAAGAATTTGCCGGTTTCCAGGGGGATGCGTTCAATTTTTATATAGATATCTTTCCAGGCCCGGGATATATTACGCGGGGCCATCATTCTTTCCAGGTCGGAACGGATGGTTGCCAGGAGATTGAGATAGCTGTCCAGGAGGTTTACTACCTCCAGGTACTGGTCCCGCACATGCTGGGCATATAAGTGTTTGTCCTGAAAAAAAGTCATCTGATAAGCCAGGTTTGATAGTTCCAGGACCACACGCCTTTGCCAGAATGGCAGGGGACTGCTGTCGGCGGAGGAGGATCTCCAGTCGGAAGCAGTGAGTTTTTCCTGATATTTTTCAATGAACACAGCGGCTTGCTGGTGAAAATAAGTGAAATCAGGTTCGCTGGCCCCGGCAAAATCATCGTATAGACGGGTGGCTTCTTCCACGCATTCCGTCACCCAATTATGCAATAAACGAGCGTAGTCCGACGGTAACATCATTACAGTATCCAGATATTGCAGCATGACATTTTGCGTTGTACGGTAGTAAATGCTGCGTTCCAGTAATGTGGCCCAGGCGTCCAGCCATTCTTTCAGATCCTGGGTCAGTTTGAAATTGTTTTTGGCCGCGGATCGGGAGCCGGGATCGATCAATTGGATGTAAACCGTCAATTGGTTTTTTAGATATTTATTATAAAAATTTCCCCAGGTCGGGGGGGCTTTTTTTATATATTCATCCATATTTGTTTTAAGGCTGGTTAGCAGGTGGGAGCCTTTTTCACTGTCTGGCCAGAAGTCCCGGCTGTTCTCCTGTAAGATTCTGCTCAGCAGCATGAGATGGGACAGCAGGGTATTGGCGTCTTTTAAGGCATTTTGATAATTAAAATCCATTTTTAATACCATTTGGGGGAGAATCATGTGTTCTGGAATCTGCTGCAGGGATTTCATTAAAGCTGTATCTTCGGTCAAGTTCAACAAATCAAGGATAAAAATTTTGAACAATTGCAGGTTGTCCTTTAATTGCTTTATGGCCAGAAGGAAGTCCGCATTACTCCTATCCTCATAACGGGTAGCATCAATGAGCTTGCTATTGATCTCATGACGGGATTTTAAAAGCAAGTTGCGGATGGTTTTGACCTGGTTGTACAGTTTGACATATCTCTGCATACTGGTCATAATATCTCTTTCCAGCCGGTCCTCCTTATGACGCAGATTCAATAAAGCGGCAATCTCGCTATCCATCAGGTTGATAAAACGCGGGAAATAATGGTCTTTGAAACTGCGATAGTAAAAAGAATTGACGGCATGGATATACTCATCCAGGCGATCAAAACCCGAGGTCATTACCTGGGTTTGCGTGATTGCCTCAATTTGTCCATGCAATTCTAAAAGCATCGTATCAAGTAATTGCCCGTATTCATCAGATTCGATTTCCCTGGCCATTATAACACCCCCAAAAAATGACCGGCAGTAATGTGACGCATGCGGTCCATATCTTTGTTCTTAAGCCATTCCAGATACAATTCCACCCGGTTATCCCCATTGTTATTTAAAGCTGTCCGGGCAGATAGTATCCGTTCGCCTTCTTCCCGGGATTCGTCCTTTATAAAAGGGCCGTGATTCTGCAAAAAAGAGGGGTCAATAAACAGTCGGCTGGGTACCCAATAAAAGAGTTCCATTGATTTTTCCCATAAAAAATCTGCCAGCAGACGGGGATCGGCCAGGCCCTTGTCCATCAGCAGACCAATCATCTGCATGGTGATAAAGGCCTCATGGGGAAGTGATATCAGTTTTTGCTCGACCATTGTCTTTAACTCCGCGATCCGGGCGGCAGACAAACCCTCATCCAGATCAGCCTTACTCAGCAGTAAATACTCACTATTGCGGTCGACTCTGATCATTTCTGCTTCAAAAGCAATTTGATAAAGGGGAAAAATGGTGGCAGAATCCCTGCTGATCTTCAGGAGATCATAAACAGCAAAGTATTTTAAAGTGGCGGGATCGGGGTCTAAAAACGGAAAATAATCATGGTAGATCTGGCTGTAAACTGAACCGGCGGAATCTGGCCGATAGATCAAAGAATAAATGGCAGCAGCTTTGCGCAGCAATTTTGCCAGAACTTTGTTTTCGGCCATTCTGGTGGTATTAAGTTCTGCTGACGGGAGATTTACAGCTTCGATGATCAGGGCCAGACTGTCAGCAATCATGCCGGCACGAAAAAAGGTTGCAGCGATTTCCAGTTTAAGGTCCAGGCGATATTCCTTACTTTCCAGATCAATTTGCATTAATTCCAGGCCGGCGGTAAGCAGTTTGATCTTATCGCCATGGAGGGAAGGCATGGAAGTATTAGTTATTTGTTCCTCCAGGCCATAAAAGAAAAGGTTTCTTTGTTCCTGTAAAAAACGCAGTCGCTGTTGGATGAGCTCCCTGAATTTAGGGTTGGCACTGCGAGAGGCCAGGTAGGAACAATCTGCAGCATCAAGAAAAGCTGTGATAGCCTGAAAGCGTCCCTGAAATTTTTCCGCGAAAAGGTGTACCAGATGCTGGAGGTTTTTTTTATCGGGTTTGTTTTTGCTGAAATGGGCCGGCAGATAGGCCAGGAATTCATCCCATCTATCATCATTGGCCGTAAGCCAGTTTAAGACCAGGGACAAATGCAAATGCCTGACCAGCACAGCCCAAAAAACATCCCGGTGGCCGGTATAATATAATGCCCGCCACAGCAATTCCAGTTCTTCCTTAGAATCAATCGACAAAAAAGAATCCCGGGCGCCGGCATTTCTTAATTGGCGGCGTTGTTGCAGTTCTTTTTCCCAGCTATAAAAAAAATCATCGTTTAAAATTCTACTATCGGCATTTTCCCTCATTCTTCGTCCCATCCTATTTGGCATAGAAAACCTTATTGAGAAAGCTGCAGGCATAATGAGCTTTATTCTCATCCGCTTCGGTCAGATATATGTAGTAGTATATTGATTTCTCTTTATTGGTGAAAATCCCTCCTAACTGATCGGGCCGCAAGTATTCAATGCGGTCATTGACAGCTTTACTGCGGGTAAGATAACGGTAAGTCTGCAAACGGCTTATGAAAGGATAACGTGAGAGCCGGTCGAAATGTGCCTTTATGCCGCTTTCTTTATAGGGGTTGGCTTCCTCATATTTTATCACAATGTCTTTTTCCCGGCTTATGGGCAGTTCCCGGGGCTGGCCTTCCTGGACCAGAGTTTTTAACCATTTTGTGAAACGGCCGTCAGCAGAATATTTCAATGCATTAAGAAAGGGCTGTAAAGCAAGGGGGAACAAAAGGATACTATCTTCCCACTGGTCGATAAGACTGGGATCAGTGCATAAATAATTGATGAAATCATCTAATTCAGCCGGGCCTTGATAAGGCAAGCGGGCAGCATACCGCTGCTGCAGCAACTGCCAGGATTCCGGTGAATCAATGCTGAGTTTCTGCCAGTATTCCATCAGCCTTTGATATTCGTCAGCGGTCAAAGGCTGTTCGCCATCCAGTTTTCTTAATATGCTTCGCATCTTTTGTTCAATTCTCCAGTATTTTTCATTTACGGAAACAAACTGAATTCATAACCTGCTGCCTGCAGATCTTTTATAATGCGATCCAAAGCTTCCGTATTGCTCTGTGATACAGCATGCAGCAGGATAACAGCACCTGGGTGAACATTGTCCATTACATGCTGATAGGAAAAATCCGCCCCCGGCTGTTCATTGGGGTCCCAATCATGGAAAGCCAGACTCCAGAATACAGTATGGTAGCCCAAATTGGCGGTGGCAGCAAGACTGGACTCACTATAAAGGCCCATGGGCGGTCTCATATACTTGTCCATCGGCAGCCCCGTCAAGGCGGTAAATTTATTTTCCAGACCCGTTATTTCAGCTGTAATAGTATTAAGATCGGCTATGCCCAGGTCCGGATGATTAACCGTATGATTCCCCACCAGATGCCCTTCCTGTTTCATGCGGATGACCAATTCCGGCTGACTGTTGATATAATGACCGGTAATAAAAAAAATAGCTTTTACATCATTGGCCTGGAGTATATCCAGGATCTGCCCGGTGTAGCCCAATTCATAGCCTTCATCAAAGGTGAGGTATATTTGGCTGCCGGAAATTTCCCGATAATAAAAGGCGTTATTATCCTCCAGGAGCCGGCAGGTACTTTCTGCTACAAAAGGGACCTGGTGCAGGTTGTTGCGCTGAAAATACCAGGAATAAGAAGAAGAGGGCGGTTCCGGCTGGGGTAAGCCCGGCGTAATCGTTCCGGCTGGTGGTTCCATTTCGTTGACGGCGGGCAGTTCCGTTTCACTGATGACGGGCAGTTCGGTTTCGATGGGATCCGGGGCTTCGGATTTATCTACTGTTGGCAGTCCAGGGCCGGTTACCGTAACCGAAACGGATTCTTCCCTAGAACAACCGCCCAGGGAAGGGAGCAAAACCAATAATAATACGATAGAAAACAATGACCGGCTTAAGATCTTTTTCATGCTGCATCTCCTTCAGGTATAAAAGATATCTGGTGAATGACTGTTATACCGGGGGTAATTCTATATCAAAAATCAATTCATCTTCCAGATGGCTGAACTTTATTATGACATTATCCTCCATGAGCAAAATTATATGGGTTTCGGTCAATGATAAAATCCTTTCGACCCTGTTCCCTACCATATAGTCAGCCAGCATCTGGTAATCATCCCTCAGCCAGAGCGATACTTTGTTACTCTTCAATGATACCACCTCTATAATAATATATTTGCTTGGATAAATTAAGTGACTAATTGTCTGACAGAGGTGCAAAGAGATGGTCACAGGATTATCATCAGATATTAACTGGTCAGCTGGAGGGGGTCATGCCCAGGGAAAACACCTTAAATGCGCGGGTAAAATTGGTTATAGCGAAAATCGGCGGGCTGGTTTCATGTCCGGGACAAGAAGAAAGATTACAATAAATTAGCAACAATAAAAAGCCGGATGCATTCAGCCGGCTGGCGAGTAAATACTAATCATCTCACCTGGGTAGTTTTACCCATCATACTCAGATCATAATCCCCCAGCCCGGCCACCTCGTTTTTAAAAGCAGTCGAATTAATGGTTTCGATGACCTGTTTGATGACCGGTCGGGCTAAATCTTCATAACGGATCAGCAGTTCATAGGGCTCCTTTTGCAAAGGGATAAAATCAATCCCCCGCACCTGCAGGGCGGCTTTTTGTATCCCCAGACCAACATCGGCGGCGCCCCTGGCTACAGCGCTGGCCACGGCCAGATGGGAGGTGGCGAATTCTTCATATCCATTTATTGAGTGCCTTTCTATTTCCAATTGACGCAGTTTTTCATCCAGCAAAACCCGGGTGCCGCAGCCTGGTTCCCGATTGATGAATCTTATATTCCTGTCCGCCAGGTCAGCCCAGTCAGTTAAATTATGGGGGTTGCCTGCCGCCACATAAAAACCCTGCTGCCGATAAGCCAGATGGATTATAACTACGGGAACACCGGGCAGTAAATATCTGGCATAGGAAAGGTTATAGGTCTCGTTGTCCCCATCCAGCAAATGAGCAGAAGCTATATCAGCACTGCCCTGATAAAGTGACAGTAAACCGGCAAAACTGCCCACATGTTTCCTTAAAACTCGTATGGGGCTGGAAAAAATCTCAATCTGCCGGCCTAAAATGTCCAGAATGGTATCCTGTCCACAGATGATCAGTTCGTTCTGGTCCCGGCGCTGTTCAACATCGGGCCTGAATGCAATTGTGGGGCTGGAAACGCTGGGGGATATATGAGCCGGTGGCGGATCTTGCTGGCGATAGCGATCCAGATCAACGGGATTGATCCGCAGCTTGCGGCCGACGCGAAAAGCAGGGAGATCTCCCCGTTTGACCATTTCATAAACAGTATGCCTTTTTATTTTCAGGATTTCCGCTACTTCTTCCGGGGTCAGGGAATTGTCATGGGACATTTAAAACACCCTTTCATTCTTGACAAAATCTCTATCTATATTCTATCATTTGGAAAACAGATGTCCAGTTCAGTTATGTTGAGTTATGTTGGCGCAAACCGCAAAGGTGTTGGTTTATGTGCTGTTTAGTAAGATCAATCCGGTAGGTGGAGATTTCCCGCACCAGTTAAGGAGGGAGAATTTAAACAGGGAAAAATCAATAAGGGGAGAGTGGGAATAGTGAAAAAAAACCGATTGTTATTAATAGCTGCCTTGATAGGAATGTTAATTTGCACGGGTGGATGCGGGGCCCAAAATGGTGAAACATCTTCTGACAAAAATACCGAACAGCCTGTTATCGAATTGAATGTTTCGGCTGCCGCCAGTCTGACCGATGCCGCCAAAGAATTGAGCCAGTTGTATAATCAGGAACATCCTGAAGTGAAAATCGTTTATAATTTTGCTTCTTCCGGCACATTACAAAAACAAATCGAAGAAGGTGCCCCGGCGGATATTTTCATTTCTGCCGGCAAAAAACAAATGGATGTTTTGCAGGAAGCCGGGCTGCTCGTCGATAATACCCGCCGGGACCTGCTGGGAAATGAGCTGGTGCTGATCGTCAACAAAGAAAATGAAATTAATGGGTTTGAAGATTTAAATTCTGACATAATAGAAAAAATAAGCATTGGCACACCGGAGACCGTCCCCGCAGGGAAATATGCCCAGGAAGCACTTGTTTCCATGGGATTGTGGGAAACGATCCAGCCCAAGCTGGTAATGGCTAAAGACGTACGTCAGGTGCTGACCTATGTCGACAGCCGCAATGTTGATGTCGGGTTGGTTTATCGTTCGGATGTAACCGGGGTGGAAAATGTAAAGATCGCAGCTGCTGCACCAACTGACTCCCACAGTCCGATTGTTTATCCTCTGGCCATAGTCGCTGCCAGCCAACAACAGGAAGCGGGAATGGATTTCATAGCTTTCCTGACCAGTGATATTGCTGCGGAAGTATTTACCCAATACGGATTTCTAACATTGCAGGAGTAGCTTAGTTTATGAATATACCCTGGGAATTGATTGATTTGTTTCCCATCTGGCTTTCGGTAAAAGTTGCCTTTTTAAGTGCGGGCGTGGTGGCGCTCCTGGCTTTGCCCCTGGCTCGTATTATGGAAAAATATAAGTTTCGCGGCCAGGATATCCTGGAAGCAATGGTTATGCTGCCGCTGGTGCTGCCTCCTTCTGTGGTTGGATATGCTTTGTTGATGTTAATAGGCAGGAATGGACTTTTAGGAGATTTTTTGCACCGTATCGGCCTGTCCCTGGTTTTTACCTGGTGGGCAGTGGTCATTGCTGCCAGTGTAGTGGCTTTTCCTTTGATGTATCAAAGTGCCCGGGGGGCTTTTGCCAGTGTCAATCCCGATTATGAAAAAGCGGCCCGCACATTGGGGGCAGGGGAACTGACAGTTTTCTTCCGGGTAACGCTGCCCCTGGCCTGGCCGGGACTTCTTTCCGGGCTGGTATTGAGTTTTGCCCGAGCCATGGGGGAGTTTGGGGCTACATTAATGGTAGCCGGCAATATTCCCGGCCGCACGCAGACTATTCCCCTGGCAATTTACTTTGCAGTGGAATCGGGAGACAAACTGACAGCCAACACCTTAGTTGCAATCATCAGTATTTTTTGTTTTCTTCTGATTCTGTGGGTCAATCGCTGGAAAAACAAATATAAACAGTATTGAACATAAAAAAATATTGCAGGGGTAAGAATATATGCTTAGTATCGATTTACATAAACAACTCTGGCATTTTAACTTGCAGGTCAGCTTTACGGTGGACCCTGGGCAGGTCATGGTTTTATGGGGACCGTCGGGGGCGGGGAAGACAACGGTTCTGGAGTGTATATCAGGTTTGCGTTTTCCAGATCAGGGGCAAATCAAATTACAGCAACGTCTACTGTTTTCCAGCAGTAAAAATATAAATTTGCCGGCCCGCAAGCGGGGCATCGGATATCTTTTCCAAAACTATGCCCTTTTTCCCCATATGACCGTGGGGGAAAATATTGGTTTTGGCCCCCGGTACCATAAAAATCATGATTCCGGGTCACAACACTGGTGCACTGAAATGATGCAGGCTTTTGGCATCAAGCATTTGATAGACCGATATCCATTTCAATTGTCAGGAGGAGAAAAACAGCGGGCAGCATTAGCCAGAGCCATGGCGGCCAAACCCGAACTGCTTTTGCTGGATGAGCCTTTTAGTTCTCTTGACCAGCCGACAAAACTTGATTTGCGTGCCCTGTTGAAGGAGGTCAAAAAAGATTGGGCAATACCTATTATCCTTGTCACTCATGATATTGAAGATGCTCAGGCATTAGGGGATCATTTCATCAATATTCAGGAGGGAAAATGCAGCCAGTGCACCAACATCCGGCCGGATGATGTGACCAGCTGGCGTGGATAAATTCATGTCGTGAATATATGTTTTAAAGCAATATAATAAAAACCGACACCGTTTTGATAAGGTGTCGGTTTTTATATTAGTTATAGCTTTAAAGAATAATCAATTAATATAAAGCAGGGAAAAAGCATTTTATGTAGAAAGAGTTAGGCAGTGAAAACCCTAGATATAATTGAATAGCTCCGAGTCATTTTCATCTAAAGCGCTAAGCCATGATGATATGACCGTTAAGGTATACCGGGAAACGGGTATGCCCCCCGTGTTTGGAAAGGAGCAAAAATACAGATGACAATGTTAACATTGCCCTTTAGTATTTGCAATTAAAAAGCTTCCTATTCATCATAGGAAGCTTTTTATTTTTAATAAATAGAGAAAGGGGACGTGGATTAATTGGGAGTGAAACTAACGATCAACGGGAAGGAGGTTGAAGCCCCGAAAGGGAGCACTATTTTACAGGCTGCGGAGAATGCTGGTATCGAAATTCCAAGATTATGTTATGACCCCCACCTGAAAAACCTGGGGGCATGCCGTTTGTGCATAGTGGAAGTCAAGGGCAATCGCTTGCTGCCGGCTTCCTGCATCACACCAGCAACTGATGGAATGGTTGTAGAAACCGAAAGTGATGCAGTGGTACAGGCGCGCAAAACTATTCTTGAGCTTTTGGTAGCCGACCATCCGCTGGATTGTATGACCTGTGATAAGATGGGGGCATGCAAACTGGCTGATTACTGTTATCAATACGGGGTGAAAGATAGTCCTTATATGGGAGAAGTACATGACTATCCACTTGATGACAGTAATCCATTCATTATCCGCGACATGAACAAATGCATCCTTTGTGGTGCATGTGTCAGGGCCTGTGAAGACATGACCGGGCAGGATAATCTGTCCTACCTTTATCGGGGTTTTGACCGCAAAGCAACAACGGCCGGAGATGTGCCGTACATTGAATCAGACTGTGTTTTTTGCGGGCAATGTGTTGCCGTATGTCCCACCGGTGCTTTATTGGAAAAATCAATGTCCGGTAAAGCCAGACGCTGGGAAATTGAAAAAGTTCGTACCACCTGTCCGTTTTGCGGAACGGGATGTAATTTTGACCTGGCAGTGAAAGATGAAAAAGTCATCGGTGTCCTATCAACACCGGAAGCACCGGTTAATGGGCATATGCTTTGCATCAAGGGGAGATTTGGCTGGGATTTCATTTATAATGAAAAAAGATTGACCCATCCGTTGATCAAGAAAAACGGAGAATTTATTGAAGCCAGCTGGGATGAGGCCTATGACCTTATTGCGGAAAAATTCAATGGGATACGCGACCAATATGGTCCGGATTCCTTTGCGGCCTTAAGTTCCGCACGCTGTACCAATGAAGAAAACTATCTGGTGCAAAAACTGACCCGTGGGCATATGGGAACCAACAATGTTGACCATTGTGCCCGTACCTGACATGCTCCCACTGTGGCCGGTCTGGCCACAACATTTGGCAGCGGAGCCATGACCAATCCAATTTATGAAATCACCAATGAGGCAGAATTAATGCTGCTCATAGGTACCAATGCTACAGAAGCTCATCCGGTCATTGGCTATAAAATGAGGCAAGCTGCCCGTAATGGAGCTAAAATGGTTGTTTGTGACCCGCGGCGGATCGATTTGGTTGATGAAGCCGATTATTGGCTGCAGATCAAACCGGGTACCGATATCCCTCTCATAAATGGTATGATGCATATAATCATCAAAGAGGGTCTGGAAGATAAGAAATTTGTTGAAGAACGGACGGAAAATTACGAGGAACTGAAGGCGGTGGTAGAAAACTATCCGCCGGAGAAAGCAGCAGAAATGGCTGGTATATCAGTGGAAGATTTATATGCTGTTGCCCGGCTTTATGCCACAACAGACAAAGCCATGATCTTTTATACACTGGGGATCACCGAGCATATCTGCGGGACTCGTAATGTCATGAGCATTGCCAATCTGGCTATGTTGACGGGACATATTGGGCGGCCAGGAACCGGGGTTTGCCCGATGCGCGGCCAGAATAATGTTCAGGGTGCATGTGACATGGGGGCTTTACCCAATGTATATCCAGGATATCAGGCCGTCACTAACCCTGATTTACGGGAGAAATTTGAAAAGGCCTGGGGCAAAGAACTCCCCAATAAGGTAGGATTGAAGATACCGGAGATGTTTGAAGCCGCCTATGAAGGTCAGGTAAAAGCCATGTATATTCTGGGGGAAAATCCGGTATTAACTGATCCGGACAGCAATCACATCCGTAAAGCCCTGGAAAATCTCGACTTTCTGGTGGTGCAGGAATTGTTCCTGACTGAAACTGCGGAGTATGCAGATGTTATTTTGCCTGCTGCCAGTTTCGCTGAATGTGATGGAACTTTTACCAATACGGAAAGACGGGTGCAAAGGGTTCGCAAGGCTATCGAACCTATTCCCGGACAAGCCAACTGGGAAACCATCTGCCAGATGGCAACACGCATGGGTTATCCCATGAATTATGCCCATCCCACAGAAATATGGGACGAAATGTCTTCCCTGACCCCATCAATGGCAGGAGTTAATTATCAACGTTTGGAAAACGAGAGTTTACAGTGGCCCTGTCCGACAACTGAACATCCAGGAACTCCTTTCCTGCATAGTGGCAAGTTCACACGGGGACTGGGCTTATTCCAGCCTTCCGAGCATATACCACCCGGAGAAATGCCGGATAAGGATTATCCCTTCCTGCTTTCCACCGGACGTATATTATATCATTATAATGTTACTACGCCCTATTCTCCTGGTATAGCCAGTGTATGGGATAAGGAACTGGCCGAGTTCCATCCGCTGGATGCCGAAAAGATGGGGCTGAATGAAGACAGTCAAGTTAAAATCACTTCCCGTCGGGGTGAAGTGGTATCAGCGATCAAAATTACTGATAGAGTCCAGCCGGGAATGGTCTGGATGTCATTCCACTATGCTGCTACACCAACCAATGCCTTGACCAGTGAACATCTGGATCCCATTACCGGTACTGGAGAATATAAGGTTGCAGCAGTAAGAGTAGAAAAACTGTAGGAGGCTTATGATGAAAAAGGTCACGGTAGAAGAAGCCGTCGGCTTGCCCCTTGGTCATGATATAACCGCCATTGTAACCGGCAATAAAAAGTATCGGGCCTTCAAACGGGGGCATATCATTACGGTCAGAGATGTTGAGAAACTCCGTAACCTTGGTAAAGAGCATATTTTTATCTGGGAAGATAAAGAAAAATTTATCCATGAGGATGAAGGAGCACTGCGTCTGGCCAAAGCTGCCTCCGGAAACGGTATAGTTATCAGTGAGCCCAATCAGGGCCGGGTAAACATGATAGCCGAACATGACGGTTTGCTGAAAGTCCAGGTGAGTCAGCTGCAATGGCTCAACAACCTGGAAGACATCATTTTTGCAACATTGCATAATAATCTGACGGTAAAGCAGGGTCAGGTAGTGGCAGGCACCAGGATAGTACCCCTGGCTATAGACTGCAACCTCTTGCAGGAAGCTGAAAGCCTGGCGGGCAAACCCATGCCCCTCCTGACAGTAAAACCCTATAAACCTTTATGGGTAGGGGTGGTGACAACAGGAAATGAAGTTAACAGCGGCCGGATAAAAGACGGATTTGCTCAGATACTGCGCCGCAAGGTCAATGATTTTGGCGGGCGGTGGATGGGGCAGTCAATTGCTCCCGATGAACCGGATCTGATCTCCCAGGAGATACAAAACTTTATTGCCGAAGGAGCTGACCTGGTTCTGGTGACTGGAGGCATGTCAGTGGATGCAGATGACACGACGCCAAATGCCATCAGTAACAGCGGGGCCCAGATAGTTTTTCACGGTGCGCCTATTTTGCCGGGATCCCATTTCATGTTGGCCTATATCGGACATGCAGCCATATGTGGTGTGCCAGGCGGCGCCCTGTTTAACCGAGTAACAACTCTGGACCTGATTTTACCCCGGGTTTTTGCTGGGGAACGTGTTTCCCGGGCCGATATTGTAGCTCTGGGTCACGGAGGATTATGTCTGGAATGTAAGGTATGTCATTTTCCCATATGTCCTTTTGGGAAGTCGGCACCATTCTAAGGAGGTAAAAAGTGTTCAGCAATATCATCCTGGAACAGGCCAGGCGGCTCCTGGCAGATAAATGTGGGGCTTTGGATGGCGAAAAGATTCCATTGGATCAAGCTGCCAATAGAATTTTGCATCAGTCCATCTATGCGCCCCATGATTTGCCAGCTCAGACTCAGTCAGCAGTTGATGGCTATGCTCTGGGAACCGGTGGCTGCAATATCGGCAGCAGTTATGAACTGACAGCTCGGTTGGAACTGGATAGCTTTCCGCGTTTCAGTCTGTTAGATGGTCAGGCGGCATCAGTAAAGACTGGAGGAATCCTGCCGAAAGGTACTGCAGCCGTAGTGCCGGGGGAAAAAACCCGGGAGGAAAAACAGCAGATCATTGTCCTGGAGACGATCAAGCCGGGAACCAATATCAAAAAAGCCGGAGAAGATTACCCTCAGGGTGGATTATTGCTGTCAGCCGGAAAACGGATCGATTATGCCGCTGCCGCTCTGCTGTCAGTATATGGTCTGCAGGAGGTTGAAACAGTAAGAAAACCACAGGTTGCCGTTATATGCCTGGCGGACAATATAATTGATAAGAACCAGGAACCGCAGAATGGGCAGATGAGGGATGGCAACGGACCGATGCTGAATGCTTTGATCAACCGGGATGGCGGCGTGATGAACAGACTGGTTTATGGCGGCAGCACTCCAGGGGATAAGCTGGCGGCGCAACTCGAAAAATGGCTGGGACAAACAGATATAGTCATTTTTACCGGGGGAACTTTCGAGAATGGCGAGAGTAACTTTGCCGGTATTGTTGATGCTCTGGATGCCCGGATGCTTTTTCAAGGTGTTGATTTGCAGCCAGGCAGCCATGTCGGAGCAGCATATAAGGATAATTGTATATTATTATCTTTATCGGGAAACCCGGCTGCATGTGCCGTAAACTATCATTTATTAGCCAGAATGGTCCTGCAAAGGATGCAGGGATTGGAAGGCCGGTGGCAAAGGATAAAGGCTTGTTGTACCAATGGTTTCGCGAAAAAAAGCAATTCGCGGCGGATGGTCCGCGGACAGGCCTGGTGGACGGAAAGCGGTTGGGAAGTGGAAGTCCTTCCCGGGCAAAAACCCAGCATGATGCGTTCATTGGTGAATTGCAATGCTTTTCTCGATCTCCCGGCAGGGACTCCGCCTGTTGAAGCCGGGCAGGAGGTAACGATTATATTACTAACCCCTGAGGAAATTATCCAGCAGGGGCAACCATAAAATTTAGCGCCATACAGCGCACTGGAGGTGACAGATATTTATGTCGGACTATAAGACGATAATCGGTTCTTGTAAGGATAAACCCGGAGGAATCATTGAAGCCTATCATGCACTGCAAAGGGAATACAATTATATACCTGAAGATGCCATTGGAGTGGCGGCACAAACCTTTGGTCTTTCCCCTGCCCAGGCCTACGGGGTGGCCACGTTTTATTCATATTTTAAGGTGGGACCCCGGGGCCGCTATATAATCAGGATATGTGAAAGTGCACCCTGTCATGTAGCCGGGGCGGCCGAGGTAGTAGCAGCACTGGAATCTGAATTGGGTATCAAAATGGGTGAGACAACTGCGGATGGAAAGTTTACTCTGGAATTTGCCGAATGTGTGGGACAATGTCAAAGCACACCGGTAATAACCATTAACAGCACCCCCCACCTGGGTGTATCAGCTCAAGGGATTCCCGGGATACTGCAGGGGTGTAAATAAGATAGAAAGGAGGAACGGTTGTGGCAGAAGAAATGCGTATCGTTTTACGTAATGTTGGGAAAATAGATCCACTAAACATTGACGAATATATAAATGCCGGCGGCTATAAATCCCTGGAGAAAGCACGCGGCATGGATCGGGGAGAATTAATCGAAGAAGTTAAAAAAGCCAACCTGCGCGGCAGAGGCGGGGCCGGTTTCAATTGCGGCATGAAGTGGAGCTTCTCCTACCAGCTGGAAACTGATCAGAAATACGTGGTCTGTAATGCCGATGAAGGGGAACCGGGGACATACAAGGACCGTATTATTATGGAAAATGACCCGCAAAGTCTTTTTGAAGGCATGGCAATTTGCGGGTATGCCATCGGCTCCAATAAGGGTTATATTTATTGCCGGGGCGAGTACCCCTATGTAGTGGAACACCTTAACCAGGCTATTGCCCAGGCCAAAGCAAAGGGAGTATTGGGTGATTTTGATATTGAAGTCAGAATGGGAGCCGGGGCCTATGTATGCGGGGAAGAAAGTGCTTTGATCGAATCCATCGAAGGTCATCGCGGCGAGCCGCGGTTTAAGCCTCCTTTTCCTGGTGTGGCAGGATTATGGGGCAGACCAACTATTGTTAACAATGTTGAAACCTTTGCCAATATACCGGTTATTGTAGAAAAAGGTGCAGAATGGTATAAAAACATTGGTGCCGCTTCATATCCGGGGACAAAAATCCTTACCCTTTCGGGGGATGTGGTCAATCGCACCTATTTTGAAGTGCCGACGAATGTAACCATTCGCGAGGTCATTTTCGGATTGGGTGGAGGCGTTGCTGAGGGCAAAAAATTCAAAGCTGTCCAAATCGGGGGCACTTCAGGAGGATTTATCCCCGAGGAATTGCTGGATACCCAGATCGATTTTGATTCCATGGGTAAAATCGGCGCAACATTAGGGACTGGCGCAGTTTTTGTTATGGATGAAACCCGGGATATTGTCGATGTCATAGAAAAAATAACCAAGTTTTTTGAACACGAATCCTGTGGAAAATGCACCCCCTGCCGGGAGGGGACCAAACGTATGCATGAAATGGTAGAACGTTTCAAAGCCGGTACGGGAACAATTGAGGAAATGGAGCTCATGGACACCCTGGGAACCGTAATGTCTACCGCGTGTTTATGCGGCCTGGGACAGGCAGCACCGGCACCGGTATTGACAACCCTGGAACATTTCCGCTCCGATTATACCGGCAAACTTGCCTGAACAGGGTTTAAAGGAAGGCAGTCTTTTCCCTGTGCAGGTCTAAAGACCGGAATCTTCAGTAATAATAAAGGTTAAGATGCGATAAGCCCCGCGGCCATCAGATGTGAAATCGGACAACCCCCTCAGGGACCGAATATGATGGAGCGGGGCTTCTAGCTTAATAATGTAAACTTTAATAAATCACAGGAGGGAAAAGACGCCCTCCTTTTTTAAGAAAAGGTTTTTTACTTGTATTCCATCCTGGGGTAAAATTAATAAAATCCTTGAAGCAAATAATAAATATATAAGGAAATCAAAAACAGTGAAAAAATTTGTCCGCCGCCATTTTAATATAATTATATTTCCCCTCCTGGCAGTTTGGCTGGTCTTTGCAGTTTACTGGGATAATCAGGAGGTTTTTGCCAACCCGGATGCCAGTATGTATACATATCTGGATAATATGCGCTATGGCAGAATAGGATATGGTTTAGAATCAGATTCTGTCGGCAACGATATTTCTTTTAAGGATATTGAAGTGGGCGACATCATTCTGGGCGGTTACCCGGGGTGCGCGTATGGCAGGTTTTCCCACGCTGCCATTTATGTTGGAAAGGGCAATGTTATTGAAGGGTATTTAGATTCCGGTATCACATTGAATTCGGTGGAACATTTTCGGGATTATTCGGAAGCCGCTATTTTAAGAGTAAAGACATCTGAGGAAGCAAAACTGGCTGCTGCCGATTATGCCCGGCGAAACGAAAACAGCATGTTTTTCCCTCTGGCCTTTAAACCGGGTGATAGGATATGGAATTGTACCAAAATCATCTGGCAGGCTTATATGATCCAGGGGATCGATCTGGATTCTGTGGGGGATATTTGGGTGGCACCGGACAGTTTTTATGCCAGTCCCTGGATAAATATAATAGAAGAAAGGGGAAATAATAATGGCGGGTAATATCTTCCGCCTTTATTGCATACATCTTTTTGCTTTGATCGCCGTAGCAGTATCCACTTATTACCCGGGTCTGGATATAGCCATGGCTATCCTGTATATTATCATAATAGGCAAGGAAGCAGCTGAAAATGGTTTGACCCGGGGTAAAAGTATAATAACGGCATTGAGTTTGCATTTACCCGGCTTCGTGCTGGTTATGATCACCCTGGCCGGTATCAGTCAGGGTGATTTAAGCAGTTATGCCATGTTCATTCTGCAATACTGGTATATTCCTTTGATCCCTTTAATTTCCCTGACATCACATGTATCTTTGTCGGGAATGCCTTTATATAATGGTGTTTTATTGCTTTTGCCAGTATTGATGAGTCTGTATTATTATATAGTATGGGAACTGGCTAAAAATAAATCCGCCAGACCGGCCGAAGAATAGAAATAAGTACAACTGGCAATATTGGCGGCAGCAAAGCTGGCAATTCATAAAGGATGACCAATGATGCCATGTGGTACTGGAGACTCTGGTCCCCGGGCATCAATAATGTATATAACAACTTGCTGACTATAAGCAGAATGAATCAGCGATACTGTTGTTCCGTTAAGGACTTCGGCAGATAATTAAGATTTATCCTTCTGGTGAAGGGACTTAATTATGTTTTCCGAAAGTATCGCTGATTCTAAAGATATTATATACTGATACCAGGATTCTATACTGGTAACATATGACATTTAAAATTCGAAATCAGGAGGCTTGAAATGGATATTGCCAGGATTATAAACCAGGAGATCGAAATTAATTCGGTAAAGTTTAAAAATCGGATCATTATGCCGGCGATGGGGACCGGACTGGCGAATATTTCCGGGGAGGTCACCGGGCAGATGATTGCTTATTACAGGGAAAGGGCCCTGGGAGGAGCCGGAGGGATCATAGTGGAGATCGCCTGTGTCGACAGCCCGGCAGGAAAAGCCAGCCCTACTCAATTATGCATTGACCAGCCCTATTATATAGCGGGTTTAAAAGAATTGAGTGAAGCTATCCAGTCCCATGATTGCCGGGCCTTTATTCAGCTGCACCATGCGGGAAGACAGACAACGCCATTTGTAACCGGAGGTATTCAACCGGTGGCACCCTCCCCGATCCCCTGCCGTTTTGTAAAAATAGAACCCCGGGAACTGGAGTTAAAGGAGATCCATGCCCTGCGGGATAAATTCATAACCGCAGCTATACTGGCGGAAAAGGCTGGTTTTGATGGTGTTGAGATCCATGCTGCCCATGGATATTTACTGAGTCAATTTTTATCCCCTTACAGCAACCACCGGACTGACGAATACGGGGGATCTGTAGAGAACCGGGTCAGACTGGTGACTGAAATAATCAGCAGTATTAAAAAATATCTTCCCCGTCTGTTGATCCTGGTACGTTTTAATATGAATGATTTTACGGCAGAAGGGATCGACGAAACCATGGGTTTGGAAATCGCCCGGCATCTTGAAAGGGCCGGGGCAGATATATTAAATGTCTCCTGCGGCATGTATGAGTCAGGGCATACCACAATAGAACCAAGTTTTTTCGGGGAAGCCTGGCGGAGCAATTTGGCGGAACAGGTGAAAAAAACTGTAGAACTGCCGGTAATTGGCGGGGGAGTAATCCGGCATCCGGAGACCGCTGCCGGGATTCTGGCTGCCCAACAGGCGGATTTCGTCTGGGTGGGGCGCGGTATGCTGGCGGATCCTGCCTGGGTGGAGAAGGCTGTCAGCGGAAAGACCGACCAGATAAGACATTGCATATCATGTAACCATTGTTTCGACAGTATCAGCCAGGGATGGCATATTCGCTGTGCCGTCAATCCCAGAGCGGGACGTGAAAATATACTCACCATTGACCGTCGTCTGGAGGGGATCAAAGCAATGATTATCGGGGGCGGACCGGCAGGTATCCAGGCTGCTTTATCCCTGGATGCGGCTGGAGCCCTGGTCACGCTGCTGGAAAAAGAAAGCCGCCTGGGGGGACAATTGAACCTGGCGGACAAGCCGCCCTTTAAAGAAAAAATAAGCTGGATGCTGGAATCCCTCATCAAACAGCTGGAAAAATCTGCGGTAAAGGTCCAGCTTAATACTGCCTGGAAAAACGAGATGCTGGCAGAAGAGCAGCCCGATGTTTTGATAATGGCCACTGGTTCACGGCCGATTCTTCCGACAATAGGGGGTTTGAAACCGGATCAGGTAATTATACCGGCGGATATTCTTTCTGGCCAGATAACATTAAAACAGCAAAAAGTGCTGGTAATAGGCGGCGGTATCACCGGGTGTGAAACGGCAGAATTTCTTGCGCCGGATAATGAGGTGACAATCGTTGAACAAACCAGAACACTGGCCGCGGGTCTGGAAACCATGAATCGCCTGGGCTTGCTGGCTCGAATTAAAGGACAGGGTATCAAAACCAAAAGGGGATTTGTGGTAAAAAGTATTGCTGGAAAAACGGCGCAAATAGTAAAATTGTCAGATGGAAGCGAAGAAAATCTAAATGTGGATGCCATTGTACTGGCCAGTGGCAGTCAGAGCGATGTTTTACCACTTGAGGGCTTGGAAGCGGCCAGGGTATATGTCATCGGCGATGCCCGGGAGCCCCGCGGAATTATGGAGGCTGTATACGAAGGGGAATTGGTCGCTGAGGATCTTTGGGCCCGGATCCAGCGCAATATGAGCTCGGAGGTATCATTCCGTGATTGAAGTTAATATACCGGGACGGGACAAAAAATTGGAGATTACAACACTGCTATTGGATTTAAACGGCACAATAAGTTTCGACGGACATTTGATCCCGGGGGTAGCGGAAAGAATCGCCCCGCTTAAAGAGCTGGTTGATATTTATATCTTAACAGCTGACACCTTTGGCTCTGGCACTCAGATTGCCGCAGAACTTGGTATCCAGTTTTTAAAAGTCAGCCCGGAGGATGGCAATCAGGATAAGAAGGCCTTTGTGCATCATTTTAATCCGCAAAATGTAGCGGCAGTGGGGAATGGATTCAATGATCGCAGTATGCTGGCGGAAGCAGGTTTATCCATAGTTGTGATTGGCCCCGAGGGCTGTTCCCTGAAGGCTTTGACTGCAGCAGATATTGCTGTGACAGACATCAATCAGGCCCTGGATTTATTGCTTAATCCCCTGCGTATCAGAGCAACATTGCGGGCATGATTTATACTGTTCCGGCGGCATCGCCTCAGGTCCTTTTATATATACAACATTTCCAGAATGTTAAACACCACAAAACGCGATGATTGTATTATAATAATATAGATTGCAGATGTGAAAAGATGTGAAAATTCGACAGATTATCTGCCTCGCTGCTGACTTCCTGCCATGGATCGGCCAGGTTGAAGCAGGGATATATTATAGAAAGGGGTCAACCATGAAAAATGATGCAGTAAAACTTAAGGCTGCTAATCAGGAAGAAAAGGAGTTCCTGGCCAGGCTGGAACAGGAAGCGGGCACACAGGTAAGCCTTTGTTATCAATGCGGTAAATGTTCGGCGGGATGTCCGGCGGCCTTTGCTATGGATTATCCGCCGCGGGAGATCATCAGACTATTACAGCTTAATATGCTGGATGAGGCAATAAATTCCAACAGCATCTGGGTATGTGCCACCTGCGAAACCTGTTCGGAAAGATGCCCCCGGGGAGTCGATATTGCATCACTTATGGACACCCTGAGGAGGGAAGCACTGCGGCAGGGCAAAAAGGGCGACAACAAGGTAGCAGCATTTAATGCCGCCTTTTTAAGCTCAGTGAAATATCTGGGCAGGACTTATGAAGCCGGCATCCTCTTGCAGCATAATGCAGTAACAATGCAGCCCTTCAAAGATGCCAATTTAGGTCTTCCCATGATGAAAAGAGGCAAAATAAGCATCCTGCCGGCCCGGATCAAAGGCCGGGATCAGATGAAAAAGATATTTGAACGGGTACAGGAACAAAGGGAGGAGAACTAAAATGAAAATAGCATATTATCCCGGTTGTTCACTGGAAGGCAGTGCCATAGAATACGGAGTTTCAACTGCCAGGACCGCAGAGAAACTAGGTTTTGAGCTGGTAGAAATAGATGATTGGAGCTGCTGCGGCGCCACTTCCGGCCATAACACCGACAAGCTCCTTTCAGTAGCTTTGCCCGCCAGGAATCTGGCCATAGCAGAACAGACCGGACTTGATATACTGGCACCCTGTGCAGCCTGCTATAACCGCTTCAGAAACGCCGAAAATGCCGTTAGAAGCGATAGTGAAATGAAAACCCGGGTAGAGCAGGTCATAGGTATGGAATACCAGGCCGTAAACGAAACCTATTCCATTTTGAATTATTTAACCGACCAGGTAGGCCTGGATAAAATAGCAGCCAAAGTGACCAAACCCCTTAAAGGGATGAAAGCCGCCTGTTATTACGGATGCCTGTTGGTAAGGCCCCAGGGCCATACCGGATTCGATGACACCGAATACCCCCAGAGCATGGACAAAATAGTAAAAGCCCTGGGAGCCCAGGTCGTGGAGTGGTCGCACAAAACTGAATGCTGCGGAGCCGCCCTGGGTACCTCCAAACCCGAAGTAGGGCAAAGAATGATCGCCGCAGTGTTAAGGAATGCCAAAGAAGCCGGAGCCGAATGCATCGTCACCGCCTGCCCCTTGTGCATGATGAATCTGGATATGCGGCAGGCCGGCGCCGAAAAAGCGACCCAGGAAAAGTTTGACCTGCCGGTTTACTATGTTACTGAACTATTAGCCATTGCCTGTGGAGACAGTCCGGAACAGGTCCAGGTCAACAAACATTTTGTTGAAGCATTGGATTATCTCAAGGAAGTAGATAAAAGGTCGGAAGAAATAGCCCGGCTGGAAAAACAACAGGCAGAAGCCAAAGCCGCGGGTAAAGCAGAACCCAGCGAAGAAGATGAAGAAAAAATCCAGAAGAAGATCCAGGCCTTTATAAAATCCCTGGAAAAGAGCCCGGAGAAAATAGCCGTCAGACTCATAGAAGATGAAGAAAGAGCAGCCATCCTGGCAGAAGTAGTCAGCGGGGATGAGAAAAAGATGCACAAGCTGGCCGAGCTATTAGCCACCGACAATGACAAAGCAGTAAAAGCCGCCGAAGCTTATGTGACCGGCGAACTTAAAAAGCGGGAAAAAAGCAAGGAATAAATATTTATATAAAATACAGCAATAAAAGCAGTAAAAGCAATAGAAGCACTAATTAATGGTTAAATACCTGGAGAGGAGAAAAAAATGAGAAGAAGAGTAGGCGTCTTCGTATGTGAATGCGGCACCAACATATCTTCTGTAGTAGACACAGAAAAAGTGGCCGCAGCCGCCCAAAACATGCCCGGAGTAATATTTTCCACCAATTATAAATATATGTGCTCCGACCCTGGTCAGGATTTGATCAAAAACGCCATAAAAGAGCATGGCTTACAGCAAGTGGTTGTAGCCTCCTGTTCGCCCCGCATGCATGAGAACACCTTCCGTCGGGCAGTGGAAGCCGGAGGTCTTAATCCTTATATGTTTGAAATGGCCAATATCAGAGAGCAGAACTCCTGGGTCCACAAAGACCGGGAAGAAGCCACGGGAAAGGCCGAAGACCTGGTACGAATGGCAGTAAGTAAAGTACTGCGCCATGAACCACTCAAGGCGTCCACCATCCCCATAACCAAAAGAGCCCTGGTCATAGGGGGCGGCATTGCCGGAATGCAGGCAGCACTGGATATTGCCGAAGCCGGTCATAAAGTCCTGCTGGTGGAAAAAGAAGCCAGCATCGGCGGGAAGATGAGCCAGATAGACAAGACCTTCCCCACCATGGACTGCGCCGCCTGAATTGTCTCCCCCAAGATGGTTGCTGTGGCACAGCACCCTAACATTCAGTTGATGACAATGGCAGAAGTGACCAATGTAGATGGATATATAGGCAATTTCAAAGTAAGTATCAAAAAGCGGGCCAAATATGTTGATTGGGATCTTTGCACCGGTTGTAATACCTGTGTGGAAAAATGCCCCACGAAAAAAGTGCCGAATAGCTTTGAATTTGGCATGGGACCAACAACAGCCATCCGCTTCATGTATCCCCAGGCAGTACCGGGCAAACCCTATATAGATGCCGAACATTGCACCAAACTCACCAATAACAAATGCGGCATCTGTGAAAAAGTATGCCCGGTAGAAGCCATACGTTTCAATGATCAGGACGAAATAGTGACAGAAGATATCGGCGCCATAGTTATGGCCACCGGATTTGATCTGTTTGAATGGGAAAAAGCCTATGGAGAATATGGTTATGGCATGTACCCTGATGTTATCGATAGTCTTCAATTTGAAAGGATGTCCAGTTCCGGGGGCCCGACCGGCGGACAGATAAAAAGACCCTCCGACGGCAAGATCCCTGAAAGTGTAGCTTTCATCAAATGCGTCGGTTCCCGTGATGATACCAAAGGCGTAAGTTATTGTTCCCGGGCCTGCTGCATGTTTACCGCCAAACATGCCTTCCAGATGAAAGATAAATACCCGGATTCCGAAGCCTATGTATTTTACATGGATGTCCGGACCGCCGGGAAAGGATATGAAGAATTCTACATGCGCTCCCAGCAGGCAGGAGCCAAATATATCAGAGGACGGGTCAGCAAGATCTATCCCCAAGGAGATAAACTGGTCTTAAAAACAGAAGACACCCTTTTAAGCCAGCCCCTGGAAGCCGAAGTCGATATGGTAGTTCTGGCTACGGCAATGGTACCAGCGGAAGGAGCCCGGGAACTGGCTAAGATAGTAGGTTTTTCAACGGATAAAGACGGTTTTTACCAGGAAGCCCATCCCAAATTACAGCCGGTAGAAACCTTTTCCGCCGGAGTTTATCTGGCCGGCACCTGCCAGGGGCCCAAGGATATCCCGGATACTGTAGCCCAGGCCAGTGCAGCAGCGGTCAAGGTACTGGGCCTCTTTGCCAAAAATGAACTGGCCACCGAGCCCATGATAGCAGAAATAGATTACAATAAATGTTCCGGCTGTGAATTCTGCGTACCCATATGCCCCTATAAGGCCATTTCCATCAAACAACTGGCAGAACGCTGCCATGGGGAGCAGATAAGCCGCCGCATAGCTGATATCAATCCCAGTCTGTGTCAGGGATGCGGAGCTTGTTTGCCCGCCTGCCGGACAACTGCTATAAACCTGAAAGGATATACTGATGAACAACTGGCAGCGGAGGTGGATGCATTATGTCTATAGATGAAACCCAGAAGTACGAACCTAAAATAATAGTATTTGCCTGCAACTGGTGCACATACGCAGCAGCAGACCTGGCGGGATTAAATCATTTGGAATACCCGGCCAGTGTTAGGATAATAAGAACCCCCTGTTCAGGGAGGATGGACCCCAATCTGGTTTTAAGAGCCTTTAACCGGGGAGCAGATGGTGTCCTTCTATCGGGATGACACCCTGGCGAATGCCACTATGGTAGTGGCAATTACTACAACCGGCGGCGTCATACCATTATGAAAGGCCTCCTTGAATTCATGGGAATTGAACCCGAACGCTACCAGACCGCCTGGATATCCGGTTCGGAAGGCAACAAATTCCAGGAAGTAATGCATAAACTGGTAGACGATGTGACCACACTGGGCCCCAACAGAAAGTTGAGGTATGTGAAATGATGGAAATAACGAAACAGATAAAAGATATCGCCCGTCAGCTCTTCGAAGAAAAAAAGATAGATTTGTTTTTAGCCTGGGAAAAAAGTGATTTTGATTTTCAAAGCATGCCCTTTTTTGCCCGGGGAGTTGAAGACGTGGATAAAATCATTTTCGATGAGTTTTCCATCCACAATCTTTCCAATGCCCTGTTAAGGTTCCGCGACGGCAAAGAACGAATCGGGATAGTGGTCAAAGGCTGTGATTCTAGAGGTATTGTAAGGCTTTTGGAAGACCATCAGTTTACCCGCGACCGTTTACACATCGTAGGGGTTTGCTGCCCCGGAATGAAGGACCCCTTAAAGGCCTTCCGCAATGAATCAGGTTTTGAGAAAAACATCGATACGGATTTGTCGGCCGATAAATGTAAAGACTGCATCCAGCCCAATCCGGTCATTTATGATGTACTGCTGGGGGAAGAGCAGCCGGTTCCATTACAGGGGGAACGCTTCTTAAAAGTCAAAGAAATGGAAGCCCTGACCCCGGATGAGAAATACAAGTTCTGGGAGGACACCTTATCGACCTGTATCAGATGCTATGCCTGCCGTCAGGCTTGTGTGGCCTGCAACTGCCGCACCTGTATCTTTGATGAATCCCGCCCCCAGTGGGTGGGCAGGGAATCGGAAGTCAGTGACAACATGATGTATCATATCATCAGAGCTTTTCACATGACCGGCCGCTGTATCGAATGCGGCGAGTGTGAAAGAGTTTGTCCGGTGAATATTCCGCTGATGCTTTTAAATCAAAAGCTGATCAAAGATGTGGACAATTACTTTGGCCCCTTTGATGCAGGGTTAAAATATGAGGAAGGCGCCAAACCGCCGTTGAGTAAATACCGGGAAAATGATCCCGATGACTTTCTGTAGAAAAGGGGTATTTAGGGATGAAAGTAATAAAAAGGAACAATATGGAAAAAGTAATTGCCGCCTTGAACCAGGATTATGATGTATATGTTCCGATGCAGAGGGCGGCCCAGACCGGATTTTTCTCTTACCGAACCTATAATGAGGATTTCGATGATATCATGCTGGATATATTAAATGTCTACCTGCCGCCTAAAGATATCGTCTTCCCCCAGACAGAAAAGATGTACAGCTTCAAGGAAGAGGGGCAGCAGGTACTGATTGACAAAGTATTTGAAGAAAGCGAACCGAAAATCATTTTTGGTCTGCGCTCCTGTGATCTGAAAGCCATCGATTATTTAGATGAACTCTTTTTTACCAAAAGCTATGAAGACGATTATTATCGGGCCCGAAGAGACAACACCATAATGGTAGTAAATGCCTGTTACAATCCGGGATC
>JAAYZA010000074.1 GCA_012515055.1 Syntrophomonadaceae bacterium
ACAATTGCAAATCCTATTGATATAAATATGAAAGGAGGCCATTTATGCGGATAAGTGATCCCAATAAATTAACCGGCAGGATCAGGAAAGTTTCACTGGGCTCAGAATCAGCCGAAATAATCGTTGATATTGGTGACCAGCCAGTTACTGCCACAATAACCGCAGGGGCTGCCGAAGCTTTGAACCTGCATGAAGGTGATAAGGTTTTTACCCTTTTTAAATCCACCGACGTAACCCTCATAAAAAATACAAATCATTGAAACACAAAAGCCTTTATTCTGCTCAATAATTCGAAAATGAATTATTTAAACAGGATATTTCTTTTAGAAAGAGGATTTCTGCCCTTAGAAGTTAAATATCTAATATATAGAATCAATCAATGACAATCTATTCCTTATCAGAATTTACAACGGTGAGGGTCTGGAATTTATAGGAGGTGGTAAAGGAAAACTAAAATCATAATCGCAGCAGTTGTCAGCGGAGGTATATAATAATGGAGATCAACAAAATCGCAGTTCTGGGCGCCGGCACTATGGGCATGGGGATAGCCTGGACAGTCGCTGGTGCAGGTAAAGATGTAATTCTTTACGATATTAACCAAGAGATTGTCGACAAAACCATCGCCAGAATCGGCAATGGTCTGGCCAGGGCCGAAGAAAAAGGTCGGGCGCCAGCGGGGGCAAAAGATTTTGTTCTGGGTAGAATCTCCGGAACAGACAGAATAGAAGATCTATATAACGTTGATTTTGTAATAGAATCAGTAGTAGAGAATATGGCTGTTAAAAAGCAGGTTTATGAAAATCTCGCCCAGGTTCTCAGATCTGAAGTAATTGTATCTTCCAACACCTCTTCACTTTCAGTCACAGAAATTGCTGCGGTTTATCCTGACCCGGCCAGGGTCATAGGGATGCACTTTTTCAATCCAGCCATGGTCATGGAATTGATTGAGGTTATCCCTGCACTCCAGACTTCGGAGGAAACAGTCGAAATTGTGATGGAACTCTCCAGGACTTTAGGCAAAAAGCCGATAAAAGTCAAGGAAGGCCCCGGTTTTGTTGTTAACCGAATTCTAATTCCAGGCATGAATGAGGCAGCCTTCGTCTTAATGGAAGGCCTGGCTACTGTTGAAGATATCGATAAAGCCATGAAACTGGGAGCTGGCTGGCCGATGGGCCCCTTCACACTATGTGATATGGTTGGTATTGATATCAGCCTGGAGGTCTGTAATGTTTTATACAGAGAAACTGGAGACCCCAAATATCGCCCGGCAGGTATTCTCAAACAATATTGTCGGGCTGGCTGGCTGGGAAGAAAAACCGGCCGCGGATTTTATGATTACAGTGAAAAATAATTGTTTTTTATAAGGGGGATAAATATGTCATACAGAGATAAACAATACGAAACAGTCCTTTTGTCATTTGAAGATCCTAATATTGCTATCATTCAAATCAACAGACCGAAAGCATTCAATGCCGTCAATGAAAAATTATTGGATGAAACCTTTGAGATCCTGGATGGAATACACCATGATAAAGAAGTAAGGGCTCTTATAATCTGCGGTAACGAAAACGCCTTTGCCGCAGGTGCGGATATAAAAGCGGTCAAGGATTTAGATGCTTTCGGAGCCCATGCCTTTATCGACAAGGTCCACAAAACCATCTTTGCCATTGAAGACAACAGCAAGCCCGTTATAGCTGCTGTAAACGGACTGGCAC
>JAAYZA010000002.1 GCA_012515055.1 Syntrophomonadaceae bacterium
CATCTAACAATATCAAATCACTGTATAAACCTGGTTCATCTATTTGATCGTAGCTGATCTCCAGATTGCGGTAGCCATGACTGGGAAGCTGGATGGTGTATTGGGCCGGCTTGATCCAGGAAGACAAACCTCCCGCTGCCATATGGTAGTTCTGGTCAGAATTATTATAAATTCTGAGTCTTAATTCAGCCGGCGGCAAAAATCGGGAGTAAAAACTGCTTACATAGCCATAATCGGGGCTGTATTGACTGGTGCTATATGCTATCATTTCTTTTTCCCCTTTTTGCAGCTGTTCCCAGGCATTAAGAATGTTTACTGCTCCCCGGCCCTGTTCAGCTGAGCAAAAGGATTCCAGACGGTCGGCACCATTTAATATGGCATAATAAACCGCCTGGGTGTCATGACGATTTAATTTTTCGCTGAGGGCACTATTTAATAAGGCTGCTATGCCGGCAACATGAGGTGCTGCCATGCTGGTACCTTCACTCAAGCGGTAATTTTGTTCCCCCCAGAGGGGATAAGCAGAAACCACGCTGCCGGGCGCAATCACCGCCGGTGCCATCTTCCCATTGCTGGCCGGTCCTGCCGAACTGAAATACCACAGGGTCGGTTGGTCTACTGACCAGCCGTAGTCGTTTTTCCACATGGCCGGAGTGGCATAGGCACCGACACTGATGACATTATTGAGGGCCGCTGTGCTGGCAGCCGTTTCGATTCCCGGCCCCTTATTCCCAGCTGCCATACAAATAATAAGTCCATATTCAGCCAGCATTTCTTCGGCCAGGGCATTTAAGCGCAGGCTTTCAGCAGCTGTCAAACTGTATTGTCCCATGCTGATCACCGCTGTTTTAGCTCCCCGCTCAGCGGCCAGCTGAAGGGCTCTTTCCAGAGAGGCCAGGGGTGCTTCTCCCATATTGTCCGAGACCTTTATGGCTAAAATCTGGGCACCGGGGGCCACTCCAGTGATTTTCCCCTGGGCAGCTACTATCCCTGCTACCTGGGTTCCATGCCCCAGACTGTCAAAAGATAGTTTTACATAGTTCCCTTCCGCGGATATCTCGCTCACAATCAGATTAAGCTGTTTGCCATTCATACCCCTGATGGGGACAAACTGGTGCAGCTGGTTATATTTTTTTACCGCGATTTCATCACCAAACTGATGATCACCATTGGTGTCGATATAGACCGTGTCGAATTCTTCGTTGTACTTGCTGGCAACAGCGAGTACTAAAACAGAAGAAGCCTGTTTCCCTCCTATAAAAACCCCTGGCAGGGAAGGCAGCTGAAAATAGCCATAGCGATATTTTTCAGCATTATTGGGCAGATTGCTCACATCGATCCTCCGTTCACCAATAGTGATGAACCCCTGTTCGTCCCGGGCTGTTTCTTTTAAGTTTACGGTCCCCTGGTTGGTCAAATCGATAAAATCAAGTATTTTGGGGAGGCCTTCGCTGGTCTTTTGTAAATCGGCATGTCCGGGATCAATACCGCTGTCGATTACGGCAATCAACTGACCCTGGCCGGTGGTACCGTGTTTTTCTACAAACTCATTGACTTTCATGGCCTCTTTAGTGTTATAAAGACTCCGGGCCAGATTCTGGGAGGTAATATCTATTGGTTCTCCTGCCCGGTCATCTTCCTCCTCCAGTGTCACCAGCCGGCTGGCAGCCTGATTATGGTTAAATATGTTCTGGGATAAACTGGTCAGGGATAATTTGACCTTGTTGACCGGTGAGGCCCCCACCAGATATAAATAAGCCAGTTGTCCGGCGGAATTGACATTGATATAGG
Organism: Syntrophomonadaceae bacterium; assembly: GCA_012515055.1. GTDB lineage: Bacteria > Bacillota > Syntrophomonadia > Syntrophomonadales > Syntrophomonadaceae > UBA1368. Next base: position 1,792 of record JAAYZA010000002.1, read on the forward strand.
CTTTAACGGGAAGACCCAGTTCATAGACGGGCTGAATGTCCCCCTGCCGGTAAGCTGACACTGTTTCTGACAGAACAAAGGTCTGCACCTGACCGGCAATCAACACCCGGGCTTTTTTTGATGATATATCAATGGATAGAAGCTCGCCGAAGAAATGATATTTTTGCCCCTTGTAGCTTAGCAGGTTTTCCAGCAGTACCGCAGCTTCAGCTCTGGTTACCTGATGCCGGGGGCGAAAACTGCCATCAGGAAAGCCGCTGATCAAATCAGCCTTTGAAGCAGCAGCCACATAAGGGCGGGCCCATTCCGAAATTATTTCATCATCAATAAACTCTGCCGCCGCTTCTGTTATGGCCTCCAGATCCAGACTGTTGACCATCATTATGACCGCTTCTTCTCTGGTCACCGCAACATCAG
>JAAYZA010000037.1 GCA_012515055.1 Syntrophomonadaceae bacterium
TCAGGGGATTGACCTGCACTGGTTTAGCCCAGCCAAATTTAAACAATACCAGCATCAAAAACCCCAGCCAGTCAATATGGGGTAAGGGGTTTAAAGTAAGACGCCCCTGCTGGTAGGCAGTATCATCCCCCAGCATATAAGCCACCTTTCCATGGGCATATTCATGGAAGGTCAGCCCAATTAATATAGCTGGCAGCCAGATCAAAATGTCGATTATAAACTGCACTAAAATATGCCCTCCTTTAAAAATTTATGTACCAGAGCTGTTTCCTCTTCCCTGGAAGTAATGGCGCCGTTTAACTTCATCCGATACAGTTCATTCAGGATTTTGCTATATACGGGGCCCGGCTTAATGCCCAATGCTTTTAAATCATGGCCGTCGATTTCCACTTTAACCATGTCCTTGGCCTGTAAATAGGCAGTGGCATACTGCCAGCCGTTTTCCGAATTGATGCATAGCAGCAAATAAAGTAATGTTTCATTGCAGAAATGTGATGCTCTGGCGTCTATTTCACTGTTTTCAGTACAATCCCCGCTATCGATACTGGCAGCTAATTGGCGGGCCAAATCTGCTTCTTCAATTACTCTGACAATGTATTTATCGAATTTATAGCGGGCGCTTATGGCGCCGATTGATTCAGCGGTCAGATTTTCCATTATTATCACCAGATAAATAAGCCAGGTTTTTATTTCCCGGAGATAAAAATGTTCCAGGGCCCAGCCATTGACAATGGGAATCCTTTTTAAACGGATATAGTTTAATCCATCCAGATCGACTTCCGGCAATATATGCTGCCAGACTCCTATCTCACCCATCCTGGTCAGAGCCGGCAAGGGATTCCTTTCGTTCAATATCAGTATCAGTTCCTGTAAGATACGTTTATAAGACAGCTTCCTTAAAAGCCTTCTGGCAATGGCATCCTGAGCAAAACGTAAAGTATCCGGCTCTATCTTAAAATTATATCGCTGTTCAAAGCGGATCGCTCTGAGTATTCGGGTCGGATCCTCCACAAAAGACAGATTATACAGGATGCGTATTTTGCCATTATCTATATCCTGCCGGCCGCCAAAATAGTCTATTAACTGGCCAAAACAATCTGGATTTAAATGCACCGCCAGGGTATTGATAGTAAAATCACGCCGGTACAGGTCTTCCCGAATGGAAGAGGTGGTAACCGTCGGCAATGCCGCAGGAAACTCATAATACTCCGTCCGGGCAGTTGCCACATCTATTTTTCGGCCATCGGGAAGAACAATTATAGCGGTCCCGAAACGTTCGTGGATCCTGGTTCTGCCCTGCAAACGAAGAGCCAGTTCTCTGGCCAGCACCTCGCCGCTGCCTTCCACCACCAGGTCCAGATCGTAATTGGTGACACCCAGATACATATCCCGGACAAAACCACCCACACAGTACACTTCCATCTCCAGATCCCGGGCTGTTTCTCCCGCCTTAACCAGAATTTCGGTCATTTCCTGGGGCAAAGTATTTTTTATCAGACTGCTGAAATCATCTTCCGGGACCGAATCGCTGTTGTAAAGCAATTCATGATCTTCCGGATAGTCATCCCCATGCAGATACCTTAATATATCTGTTCTGGATATGATTCCTGCCAATTTACCATCGTCCATAACCGGCAGGCGGCCGATGTCTTTTTCCACCATTATCCTCTGAACCTCCGCCAGGCTGGTGGCAGGATCCACCGACAGAACCGCTGTGGTCATAAAACCTTTTACCGGGGCATGCCCCAGTTCATGGGTCATAGCTTTATCTACATCCCGCCGCGAGATGACTCCCACTATTTCTTCCCCATCGGTAACCGGCATACCGGTGTGGCCATATCTGAGCATCAATTTACCCGCTTCTTCCATGCTGATATCCATGGTAACGGTTTTGACCGGGGTGCTCATTATATCCCCGGCCAGCAATGCCGGGATGGTAGCCTGTTTTAGTTCTTCCAGAATCATGGTGGTAATCCTGTCAAACTCCATGTTCTTCAGCATGGCCGAAGCAGCCCGGTCATGCCCCCTGCCCCCCAGCGGCTTTAAGACCTGGTTTATCCTTATGTTGTCCGTTTTACTGCGGCCCACCACATGGATTTTGCCCTGCATGGATGCCATCGTAAAGACGGCATCACAGTTTTCCACTTCCAAAAGGCGATGGGTAATGATATCAAGGCCTGGTACAAATTCATTGCCTTCAGCATGAGAAATAACCACTGCCGCGTTCTCTATATTAAAATTCCGGGTGTTTTGCAATAATTCCTGAAGCAGATTACGCTGTTCACTGGTAAAAGGTCTTTCCATGAAATTAGCCACTACTGAAAGATTGGCCCCCTTTTCCAGCAAAAATGCCGCCGCCGCCAGATCACGGGAAGTGGTGGTGGAGAATAATAAACTGCCGGTGTCTTCATATATGCCCAATGCCAGTATGGTAGCTTCAAAAGTACTAATTTCTATCTGTTTTTCCTTTATCAATTCGACCAGGACCGTTGTAACAGCACCAACTGAATGCAAACAGGAAAAACTGCCTTTAAGATCGCCTTCCACATAAGGATGATGGTCATAGATATGAAAATCCATCCCTTCTCTTGCGGCCATATCTTTTAAATATCCCAGACGATTGGCATTGGCTGTATCTACCAGAATGATCCTCTTAACTTCTTCGGTTTTGATATCCCGGGGCTGTTTGATGGGCAAATGATCCTTATAGAGAGCCATAAAATTTTTGACATTCCGGGACAGGGTGCCGGAAAATACTTTGACTGCATGGGGGTAGAGCTTTCCTGCCGCTACCATAGCTGCCAGTCCATCAAAATCAAGGGAATTATGTGAAGTGATGATTTCCAAATCTATTTCTCCTAAACGTAAGATATTTAATTATATCATAATAGAGCCGGTCTTATTAAGAAAGAGCCCCCCTGAATAAGGAAAGCGGCCTGCCGCCGCTTTATCCCTTTCCCTGCATTTCTTTTTTTACAACCCCGCTATTTTCTGAGCCGGGGTGGAATTCTGTCATTTCTTATCAGGTCTTTATAATCTTCCCGCTGGATAATAACATCAGCTTGGCCTTCCTTGACCAGCACCATTGCCGGGCGGGGCAGACGATTATAATTGCTGGACATGGAATAATTATAGGCTCCGGTAGCGAACACCGCCAGGATATCTCCCGCCTCTGTCCGGGGCAGTTTCACATCCCAGATAAGCATATCACCTGATTCACAGCATTTGCCTGCTATTGACACTATCTCATCAGCAGCCAGATCAGCTTTATTAGCAATTACTGCCGTGTGCCGGGCATTATATAAAGCGGGACGGGGATTATCATTCATGCCCCCATCGATGGATATATATTTTCTGATTCCGGTCACTTCCTTGGCAGAGCCAATAGTATAAAGTGTTACCCCCGCCGGGCTTATCAGGACCCGGCCTGGTTCAATTATCACCCGGGGCCGTTTAAGGCCATGCTGCTTTGTTTGCGCTATTACATGCTCCATAATAGTTTCCGCCCATTTTTGCGGTTCCTGGGGAGAATCACCGGCTGAATAGTAAATACCAAAACCCCCGCCCATATTCAATTCATCAAGTTCATGGCCGGTTTTCGATTTGATCTCGGCCATAAACTTGGTCATCAAATCAATAGTATGTTGAAAGGATTGGGTTTCAAATATCTGCGAACCGATATGGCAATGCAGACCCCTTAAATAAAGACGGGGATAATCCAGAGCCCGTCTAACTGCCTCCCAGGCCTGACCATCAGTAAGGGTGAAACCAAATTTGGAATCGATCTGTCCTGTTTTGATGTATTCATGGGTATGGGCCTCAACTCCTGGTGTAATCCGCAAAAGAATATCTGTGTGCTGGTCTCTTTCCCGGGTTAATTCATGCAACAATTCCAATTCATAAAAATTGTCCACGACAATCCTGCCGATACCAGCCTCCAGAGCCATTACCAGTTCTTTTTCGCTTTTATTATTACCATGGAAAAATATCTTTTCCGGCGGAAAACCAGCTTGCAGAGCAGTATATAATTCCCCGCCGGAAACCACATCCAAACCCAAACCTTCTTCTTCAATAATCCGGCAAATGGATAAACTACATAGTGCTTTACTGGCATAAAGGACCAGTGTGTCACCATATTTATTGAAAGAATCTTTAAATCGGCGGCAATTGTCCCGGAAACCTTCTTCATCTATGACCCATAAAGGAGTACCCTGTTCTCTGACCAGGTCCAGGACATCAATCCCGCCAATTTCCAGGTGACCCGCGTTATTGATCTTCATCGTTCCAGTCAAATACAAAATATATACACTCCTTTAAAGACTTGTAAATTCCTGTTATTTTACCATTTAAAATTAATTTGCGTCAATGAGTCCCGGACCGATATACATTATACATTGGTCCGCCATATGTCTTCGCCTTCATCATGGACACATAAAAAGGGCATCCATTTGAATGCCCTTTTGTATCCAGCCTTTGATCAGGCCGCTTTGTTTTTGATTTCATAAAGCAAAGAACCGGAGATAAAGATGGAGGTATATGCCCCGACAACAAAACCTATCAGCATGGCCGTCATAAAGAATTTAATTGTTACCCCGCCAAATAGGAGCAGGGCAATCAATGGCATGATGGTGGTCAAAACCGTGTTGATGCTGCGGTTCAATGTTTGCATAATACTTTTGTTCAATAATAGGGCAAAGGAATCCTTCCTTTTCATTTTGACATTTTCCCGGACACGGTCAAAAATAATGATCGTATCATTGATGGTATAACCTATTACAGTAAGGATGGCTGCTATAAATGAACTGCTGACCTCCCACTGGAATAGAGAAAA
>JAAYZA010000040.1 GCA_012515055.1 Syntrophomonadaceae bacterium
CACCACCGGTTATCTGGCCCCGATCCATAAATCAGGTCGTCTGCAAAGGGATGATCCCCATGCCCCTTTACAAATTTTGTTGGGATCCCCCGGTGCTGATCAGTATAAGACTGACAAGGACCGGGAGATCATCATCCCCGCAGAAGGTACCTTATCCTTTGATATAGGGATTTTGTCCCGCCGTCCCCTCCCCGAGGAAAAAATACTATATATAATGAAAGAATGCCAGAATTCTGGTTATAAATTACTGGACATTCTTCAATCCGATGATAATGTCTGGCCGGCCGACAGCGGGCTGATCCACCCGGCGGCTTCACTTCTGGCGGAATTTGTCGCTTCAGGTGACATTACGGCACCATTGCGCCGGGATGTCCTGGAGGTCCGCCGCCATGTGCCGGCAGATAACAGTGAGCACCATCTGGTCAGTTTGTTCCTGCTGATCCTCATCACCCTGTGGATAGCCCGGGTCAAAAAGCAGATAATCCATCCTGGTATCCGCCGGGGACTCTATCTGACCGGCATCCTGCTCATGGGCTGGATCAGCCTGAGTGTCCTTAAGTATTCATTCTATCCCCACCCCCTGGCGGAACGCTATATGTGGTATTTCTATTATGCTTTTATATTATCATTGCCGATTTTAAGCCTTTATGTCGCAGTAAATGCCGATAATGCAGAAGATAGCATTGTTCCCCCGTGGCTCAAGCTTTGCGGAGTTATAGCGGCGGGATTTCTAATTTTAGTCCTGACCAATGATCTGCATCAGGGGGTATTTGTTTTCCATTCTGATAATCCTGCTGAATGGGGCGAAGAATACACCCGGGGGCTGGGTTTTACACTGCTCAGTATCTGGTCCATCATAAGTCAATTTGTCGCTTTTGCCCTTATGCTAATGAAAAGCTGGGATTCCCCCCGGCGGAAAAGGGCTGTTTGGCCGGCCCTGATCTTTTTTAGCGCCATATTTTACAGCATTATGTACAACCTGGGTGTGCCCTTTTTCCATGATATAGCATTGACCCTGGGTATGAGCATCCTGGTCTTCCTCTTCTGGGCAGCCGTTACTTACAGCGGCCTTATTCCCTCCAATCGATATTATCAGGAATTATTCGCCAGCAGCAGCCTGGATATGCAAATAATAGATTTAAATGGCGATGTGCGCTTTCGCTCTGCCGGAGCTTCTCCCCTGGATGCCGATATTATCGCCGGTAAAAGCGACCGCCGGAAAACCGTCCGCCCGGAAAAAGATACCCTGATCTGGTCCACTCCTATCAGCGGGGGCAGTGTCATTACCCGGGAAGATATTAAGGTATTGAACGAGACCCGCGATGCCCTCCGGCGAGTGACACAGCTTTTAGAAGACGAGAACCTGATTCTGGCCCAGAAAGAACAGGTGCGCAGCCGTTTGATTCTCCTGGAGGAGCAAAACCGGCTGGCGGGGGAAGTGAATGAAGTTATAAAGGGCAAAATCCAAAAAATGCAGGACTTATTAAATAATATGGACAACAACCCCGAAACACAGCGGAAAACTCTCAACCAGATTCATCGTTTGGCCCTGTTTTGCAAAAGAAGAAGTGAACTTTTGATCCAGTCGAAACGCCATCTGGTCTATCCTTCCCAGGAGCTTTGCCGCCTGGTGCAGGAAACTTCCGCCTCCGCACCGGAGAATTTTGTTGCCTTCTGTCAGATGGATGTGGATTTGTCCTATCAGACCGCAGCCATATTATACGAGTATTTTCATATAATAAATGACCTCGCCTGTGCCGCCGGTATCGGATCAATTACAGTGAGGATCTATCCCGAAGGGGAGGACCAGTGCCTGTATTTGCTGGCCGATGGGGAGATAGAGCCCTTCATGGAGGCCCTGGAAAATGAAATGTTTCCCGGCGGCAATGATGTAGAGATCACCACTAAAGACCTGGGGGATTCCTTTTCCGTCATAATTCGGGTCAGGGAAGGGGGGAAACCCCATGCTTGAGATGTACAGCACTCTCACCCAGGCTCAGATATTGGTTTTGATGATGGTCTCCATCCTCGCCGTTATAATGCAGACCCTGCA
>JAAYZA010000117.1 GCA_012515055.1 Syntrophomonadaceae bacterium
GGATATTTAGGGCTTTCTCGCCAATTTTATCATTTCTTCAGCATGTTGCAGGGTAATGGGTGAATAATCCAGCCCTGCCAGCATCCTGGCCAGTTCCTGAACTTTTTCGTTTTTATTTAGTTCCTTCACTGAAGTGCTGGTGCGATTATCAATCACCTGTTTGTCGATAAGAAAATGATGGGCGGCATAACTGGCAACCTGTGGGGCATGAGTTACCAGAATTACTTGATGGTTTATGGATAACTCTCCTATTTTTTCTGCCATGGCAGTAAGTGAAGTTCCACCGACACCTACATCAATTTCGTCAAAAATCAAAGTGGGGACCTGATAAACATCAGCCAGAGCTTTTTTCAAGGCCAGAACAAATCTGGACACTTCGCCGCCCGAGGCAATTTTCTCTAAAGGACGTATTGGTTCACCCCTGTTAGGAGAAAACAAAAACTGAATCTCATCCCTTCCTTTAGCAGCAGGTTGTGTACTCTCAGTCACAGCAACTGCAAATTGTGTATCCGGCATATTTAACTGCACAAGTTCCTGTAATACCTGTTCTTGTAAAATCCTGGAGGCTGTTTTCCTTTTTTCCGTTAACCCGTCAGCCAGGCGATCATATTCCTGCCCTAATCTTTCAATTTCAACTTCATATTCCTGACGAGTTTGCTCAGTATTTTCGATGGCTTGTAATTCCTGTCGGGCCTGGTTTAAAAAGGCAAGTACCTCATCAATATCCTTGCCATATTTCGCTTTTAACCGATCGATAATATGCAGCCTTGCTTCAATTTCTTCCAGCTGCCCCGGCTCAAAGTCTAAAGATTCGCGATAATTTGCAATTTCTCCCGCCAGATGCTGCACCGAATAATACATATCCTCACAGGCAGTCAGTAACTGGGCAAAAAACTCTTCTCCCTGGTTTTTTTTAATGATTTCTACGGTTTGCCCCAACAAATCGAAAATATTGCCTCTTTCCTCCCCTGTATACATTATTGCTGTTAAATTACCCGCAGCTTCTGCTAATTTACCTGAATTCCTGATGCGATTCCGCAGGGCGGTAAGCATTTCTTCTTCGCCGGGCTGTAATTGAACTTTTTCAATTTCATCAATTTGAAAAGAAAGCAAGTCGACTTGCTGCAGTCTGGTTTTTTCATCGCTTTTTAACTGTTCAAGCTGCCTCTGCCGACTGGTTAATTTTTGGTAAACCTGGGCCAGGGGAACCGATATATCATCGTTTTCGATAAATTGGTCCACATAATTGATAAACATTGCTGGGCGCAAAATATTTAAATGATCATTTTGCAGATGCATGTCAACCAGAAAGGTCGCTAATTCCTTTAGCAGAGCAAGGGATACATTGCGCCCGTTGATACGGGAGGCATTGCGTCCTTCCGGGCTGATTTCCCGGGAAATTATCAATTGCTCACCATCTTCAGATTCATCCAGCAAATGATTATCCTGCAAAAATTTTTTAGCCCCCGAATTATTATCCAGGGAAAAAACTGATTCGACAATGGCTTTCTGGTTTTCATCCCGGATAAAATCATTGTTTATACGCCCGCCAATGATCAAGCTCAGGGCATCAATAATAATTGATTTGCCTGCACCTGTTTCACCGGTCAAAACATTTAAGCCCTGATAAAATGTCATCCGCAATTCATCAATAAGTACAAAGTTCTTTATGTATATTTCCTGTAACATCATACTGGAATTGGCTGCAGCAGCCAATCCATCCCGGCACCTCCTTTGCCAGCTAGCAATAATCAGCAAGTAAATCTTTATAATAATATTAACCTGTCCATAAGTTTTTTGACAAATAAAAAAACAGCCCCGGCTAGCGAGGCTGCTGATAATTACTTGCTGATCATATCCTGGAACTCTTTTAAAACTTGCAGAATCTGTCGTTTCTGTTTAACAATGACCAGAATGGTATCATCACCGGCTACGGTCCCCAAAATCTGTTCATGACCCAGGGAATCAATCACTGAGGCAACCGACTGGGCAGCACCGGGCAGTGTTTTAAGCACGATGATATTTTCACTGTAATCAATATGGGCCACCAAATCTTGAAACATCCGGCGTCGGCGTTCATTGACTCTTCGTACCGGTTGGGGCTCAGGTATTGTATAATGATAACCATCGTGATCAGCTATCCGATGCAACTGCATTTCTTTAACATCCCGGGATACAGTGGCCTGTGTAACATCAAAACCGCGGTTTTTAAGTGCCAGGCATAATTCTTCCTGGGTTTTAATACGATTCTTGTTCAAGATATCCACTATTGCTGATTGTCGTTGAGTTTTCATGGTGCCTCCTCCAACTTCTGCACAACGATCAATTGCGGTGGACAATTGATCTGATTTAAGAAGCTGACAGCAATGATATCAAATTGCTGCTGTGGTATTGTACTTAAATAATTCCGCAGTTCCTGCAATTCCTCGGCGCCGGACTCATGCCCGGGATAAGCAACAATTGTTATTATCCCGCCCGGTGCCAGCAAACCAAGAGTTTCTCCCACTGCTTTAATCGTTGTTAAGCTTTTAGTTGTAATCTGATGGCTGCCGCCGGGCAGATAACCCAGATTAAACATGGCAGCATGAATCTTTTCATCAATATAAAGACTGATTTGGGCATGATCAGCATTGATCAGCTTTACCCTATCATTCAATTGTTCTGTTTCCAGCAGGATCCGTGCAGATTGCAAAGCTGATTCCTGAATGTCGAAACTATATACCCTGCCAGCTGCTCCTACCAGGCGGGCCAATAAAAGCGTATCATTACCCCGTCCACAGGTTGCATCAATTACTATATCACCTTGCTTAACGGTCTGGTTGATGATCTCCCGGCTTATTTGCACAGCATTCATTATTATTCTTTTCACTTTGACCGTTTCTCATCTCCCTGATTTACTGTCAATACATGGGAAAAATTGCTGTTGTTTTACATTAACCAGATTAAGAGTCGTTTTGGCCTGTTTTATTCTAATTTGATAATTTGATTGGAATTCATATTCAATTTGCCCGTCCATACCAATAATAGCACCGGAACAATTGACCGGAACCACTGTAATAATTTTATCCCCACTGATTACTATACTGGGTGTATTCCGCTTATATGCTGATACCGGTGTAATAACAAAAGCATTCATCGACGGATCCACAACCGGCCCGCCAGCCGAAAGATTATAGGCGGTGGAACCCGTAGGAGTTGCAAAAATTACCCCGTCTCCCTTGCTGGTCTGCAGTTTCTGATCATCTATAAAAATATCGAAACTTATCATATGGAGACTTTTCGCTTTTATCACTACTTCATTAAGGCAATGTACTGAGGTGATAAATTGACCATTTTCCATGATCTCCGCTTCCAATATCATACGTTTGTCCAGAATATAATTGCCTGTCAGCAGATTTTCTAAATAACCGTTCAACTCTGCCA
>JAAYZA010000211.1 GCA_012515055.1 Syntrophomonadaceae bacterium
TAATGAATCCCGGGGAAATAGTTAAAAACCAGATGATCAAAATCCCCTGGCCTTATTCCCTGACAATATCCGGTTTGTCCTTCATGCTTTTTTTCCTGCAGACCGGACTGGACTTATTGCGCTCCGGACAGGCGACAACCGGGACCGTTGTTTTGATGGCCATGCTGGGACTCTTGTATGGCACCGCCGGGATAGCCCTTCTGGCAGTTATGGTCTGGGCTTTGTCCCAGGCTGAACAGCGGGGGCTTGATATGGAGTGGGCGATTTCCACTTTCGCCCTGGGCTATTCGGCTACTTTCGTCTATGCATTAAGCGGCTTGATATTTTCTCTGGCTTTTGGCTGGAAGACCGCGGTAGCCTTTGGTGTGACCGGGCTATTATGGGCACTCAGGCCCACTATGTTTACCATCAAGCAAATGTCCGGCGACCGGGTGGCCTTCAGTATTGCCATGACCACCCTTTGTGGTGCGATATTGTTGATGGGCTGGGCCCTGCTGGGGAAATTTGGCGGTTAGCTGATAAACTCAGTTCGATCGATAAGCAGACAGGAGGTTGAAAATGTGGAAACCAGATTAGGTTATGCAGCAGGAGCCGGTCCGGATGGGGTCAAAATATGGCCGGCTTATCTATGTTTCATTATATTTGGCATACTGATGCCCTTCAGCAAACCGGAATTTAAATTCACCACCTTGCTCCTTTCTTTGATAATTGCAATTGCCGTGGGATTTATGGCTGTGAATATATTGATAATGGCTTTTAACAGCGGAAATGCAGATTTGCGGCAGACTGACGGAGGGTTTGCCCGGGAAGCCGTAGGATCCGGCATGTTGTTCATGATACCTTTTACCGTTCTGGCAATTCTGGCCATGGTGGTTTTAGGCTGGAATGCTATAATGCCTTTTGCTTCAGCGGCGGTTACCACTGCTGCTGCTACTGCCGGGACTGAAGCCATGAAAAAAGGTGCCCAGGGAATAAAAAATGTCCTGATCCCCACGGTAGCGGCCATGGTTGTTTCAACTGTCTGGATGCTTTTAGTCGGCATTCTGCCATAGAGAAGGGGAGGTGAGGAGTTTGTCGATATTATATTTAACTGCTAAACGCAAAAGAATAAAAAAATCCCTGGGGGTTGTTATCACACTGGCTTTATTCTTTATGCTGCTGACAATCAGCCTGCCTGGTGCCGCATTGGCTTCAGAAGTTGAAGATGTAGTAACCCAGGTAGGCCGAGCCAATTATTCAGATCCGGAATTCGATTTTTCCTTTGAAGACGAAACCGGTCTGAGGATCGATATGTCTCTGGCTGCAGGTTACTATGGGAATGGTTATGGTGCCCTGACTGTTTTAGGACCTGTTGACAGCCGCGGGATGCAGGCCCTGCTGAGTTATGTTGATACTCAAACCAGCCACACCAGTATCGATACTCAAAAAATGAAAGGCTGTGAAGTCAGAAGATACACCCTCCATGATGGAGCTGGAGCCGGAGTGGTCCTCCCTGATTACTTCATCACTGTAGAATTTCATGAAACTGGTAATAGTCAGGCAGCTGACATTCAGACTTCTATAAAAATTGCCCAGCAAACGCTGGATGGATTGGAAAGAGCTGGCCTCCTGAGTCAGGCAGCACCAGATATAACTCAAGAAGAGCCCCGGGAAAAAGGCACAGAACACGAGAATAAACCAGTCGCAGCTGGTCAGGTAGGAACTCCACTGGATGAACCGACAGCGGTTTCAGACACCATGAATATTGCCGGAGTCTCCAATGGAGCGACAGTTCCCAACACATTTACCATAAACGCCCCCCATCTGGTGACAGAGATACATACCTACCACTGGAATAATGCTCAGGGGAAAACTCCTGGAACGATTGGTTTACAGGATCAAAACGGTAAAATGTACGGTCCCTGGCAGGCAATCGGTGCACCGGGACAGGGAGGAGTGCCCGATGCCAATTGGCTGGTATACCCCAGTGTTATTGTTCCCGCCGGGATCTATACCATAATAGATTCTGATCCGGGCACCTGGTCCCAGAACGCACAATCAGGGGGTATAGGAATGGGTTCTGTGAAGGCCACTCCCCATTTTGAGGTTGAACCAGGTCCGGCTGGTGTTACTGAGGGACCGGTAACCAGGGATTGGGATTATCCCACCTGTGATTGTGAAAAAAGCCCGGCTGGAGTAGGTTCTGTGGGCAATATACCCGGACCCTCCAATACTACTGAAGCAGTAACCGGAGTAGTTGTACCAGGACTTATAGCTACAGCTCTGGGAGCACTGGGAGGACTGGGCGGCGGTGGTTTTATACCACCAGCGGGAGGAATACCCCTTCATCCTACCGGTGGAAGTCCTCTGCCCGGTACTGGCGGGAGTCCCGGAACCGGCGGCGGTGTACCGGGAGCGACTCAAGCCACCGGCCATTTAGGACGCCGGGGCAAAGAAAAAATACTCGTCGACCCAGCTGGCATGTCCGCGGCAGGTAATGTGGCGGGGCAGGTTCCCGATGAAGGAGGAATACTTATTGATCCTGCTGCTGAAGCAGGGATCATGACTGCTGACAGCAGCCTCCTTATTGATGGTCCTGAAGAGGCGGGAATCTTCATAGAAAATGGACTTCTGGTAGATGGACCGGAAGAAGCAGGAATACTAATTGATGAAAGCCTTTTGATAGATGGTGTGGAAGAAGAGGCGATACTCGTACAGCCTGGAGAAGGGCCAATAATGGATGCCAGTCCTGTCGAAGGCGGAATAGATGACGGCGGCATCTTCATCGACGGCCCGGAAGAAGCTGCCGGGGTTATATCCTCTGAAACCGATATATTAATCGATACTGCTCAGGAAGGACCGGGTGTGAGGTCAGCCGAGGCAGAAATGTTTGCAGATGGAAGCGAAGGAGAAATACTTATCGATACCAGTGCTGTGAAAGGAAAACCCGGGGATGAGACCGGCATTGGTCTGGAAGATAGTATGTATGATCAGGACGGCTACAACCAGGAAGGTTTTGATGCAGAAGGCTATGACAAAGAGGGTTACAACCAGGAAGGCTTCGATGCAGAAGGCTATGACAAAGAAGGCTTCAACCAGGAAGGTTTCGATGCAGAAGGTTATGACAAAGAGGGCTACAACCAGGAAGGCTTCGATGCAGAAGGTTATGATAAAGCCGGCTACGATGAAGAAGGTTTCGATCGGGATGGCCGTAACAGCGCGGATTATGACCGGGAAGGCTATAACTCCCAGGGCTTTGATAAGGATGGCTTTGACCGGGAGGGCTTCGACAAAAATGGTTATGACCAGGCCGGCTTCGATCAAGAGGGCTATGACAAGAACGGATTCGATCAGAGCGGCTTCGATAAAGAAGGATTTGATGCGGAGGGTTACAATAAAGAAGGTTTCGACCAGCTTGGTTTTGACCAGGAAGGCTTCGATAAAAACGGCTTCGATGCCAAAGGATATGACCGGGAGGGCTTTGATAAGGCCGGTTTTGACAGAGAAGGCTTCGATCAGGAGGGATTTAATAAAGAAGGATTTGATCAGGCTGGTTTCGACAGAAATGGCTTTGATAGGAATGGTTTTGATGAAGAAGGCTTCAATAAGGCTGGATTTAATGAGAATGGCTATGACCGGGAAGGCTTTGATGCTGGTGGTTTTGACCGGGAAGGTTACAATGCGAAAGGTTTTGATAAAGAAGGTTTTGATCGGGATGGCTTCGATGGGGAAGGATTCAGTAAAGAAGGTCTTGACCGGGAAGGCTTTGACAAAAATGGCTTCGATGCCAATGGCTATGACCGGGAGGGCTTTAACAAAGCTGGTTATGATCAGGATGGTTATGGACGCAACGGCTTTGATGCGGAAGGTTTTGACCGGGATGGATTTAATGTAAACGGCTATGACCGCTTGGGATATGATCGACAGGGCTTTGATGCCCAGGGCTATAATAAAAATGGTTTTGATAAAGCCGGATTCAACCAGGAAGGCTTTGACCGGGATGGCTATGATAAAAACGGTTTCAATAAAAGCGGCTGGGATCGTGAAGGTTATGATAAAAATGGTTATGATGCCGCTGGTTATAACCGGGATGGCTATAATCGGGAGGGTCAATCCCAGGAAGGTTACGATGCCGACGGCTATGACAAAAAAGGTTTCAATGAGCATGGCTATGACCGGGATGGCTATGACCGGGATGGTTTCAATTTTGAGGGTTATAGCCGCAGCGGACGGGATCCCTGGGGCTATGACAAACAAGGATATGGCAAGGATGGCTACCATTGGAGCGGCTATGATGCTGACGGCTATGACCGGAACGGACGGCATTGGTCCGAGGGTTCCACTGCTCCCAGCAGCGGTTCCAGCTTCGGGCCGGACAGTCCTTTCAATGTATCGACAGATGGACCTTACACGTATCGTACCCCCTTTACCGAGGGGCCGATAAACTTAGGTAAATCCGTCAGCACAAGTGACCAGAGTCCGGCAATTTATCAAGGGGATGATTACGGTAATCTGCCTGATGCTGCGGGATCGACCAAACCCCCTCTGGGTCAGCCCTATCCCAAAACAGTGGAAAAATATGGGGCTAAAACCTGGGGCGATACGATACCTGATGAACCGGAACACACAGCAATACCGATACCGAAGGACAGCGGGGCCATAGGTCCGGAAGATCCCATGAGTACACTTGACCAGCATGGTGTTGGTCCGGGGACTGATGTGCCGGAAGGCCAGGTTCCTCACATTCCCATACCGGATGAAGATCTTCCTGTTGGAGCAGAAATACCTGATCCTGATATGAAAATACCAGTGGATATGCCTCCGGTGACCGGGCCCCGGCATGGGGATACCATCACCCTTCCCGGAAAAGACGGGCATGAGTATGTTTTGGATTACAATGAAAAGACCGGGGAATGGGAGAATCTGCTTACCGGCGGCAAGGTCAGGAATGAAGATTTGGGTTCATATATAGATGATTTTAACCGCTGGCAGGATGATGTTGCCGAAGACTTAAGACGTTCAGCCCTTGACCTGGAGAAGATGGCCAATCGTGAGGATGCCAGCAGTCGGGCTATTGATGAAGCAATGAGCAAATTGAAACAGCTGGACCAAATGGAAATAGCAGCTGATAAATACGGTATTGGCCAACATGGTGGTCCTGGGGATATAAGTAAAGCCATCCAGGATTTAAGAGCTGATATGGCCGCCGGCAAAAAAATAGATGATGCCAGGATGGAACAGCTGAAGAACATTATCAAGAACCGTGTCGCAGGAGTAAGCACCGGGGATTCTGGCACGCGTTACGAAGAAGACTGGTTTAAGAACCTGGGCTTCGCCTTAGAAGCCAATATGGCCACTGCCAAAGAAGTCGTTACCGGGCAGCGGGCCGACGGCAGCATATCCTGGAAGGGAATGGCCGCCCGGGTGATAATGACAACTGCTACCGGGGGAGTGCCAGGCAAGATAATAGATGGCAGTCTGACAGTTGCTGAGGCTATGACCCGGATCCAGGAGTCGGTGGATCAGGGGGAAACGAGCTTCCGTGCCATATCCAAAGCCGTCGGAATACTTGTCTTAGGGGAGCAAGCCGGATATTTAGCAGGAAAAGGTATGGGGGCTTTAAACAAATCAATGCTGGAGAGGTTCCCGGTGTTTACCAATAAGGCGGCTGATTTTGTTGAAAAAGCAATTCTTAAAGGCAGCAGGCTGAACCAGCAGTTAAGCCGCAAATTAGGGCTTATCAGCCAGGAATCGGCTGAATCAGCCTTGAATGCTATCAAAAGACGTCTGGGAGAACTGGGCAGTGAGCAGGCCTCGGATAAGTTTATAAAACTGGCAGTGGGAAGACAAGGGGCTGCAGCCGGTGGGAAAGCGGCAACAAGCGGTGCTCGTGCGGCATCTAAGACCACTCAGGCGGCGGGCAAGACCACCCAGGCAGCATCTAAAACCACCCAGGCAGCGGGTAAAACCACCCAGGCCGCCGGGAAGACTTCCCAGGTGGCTAAACCTACCGGCAAACCGACATTGAAGACGGTGTCAGCGGAAACTCCGGGACTGAAAATCGACAAAAACAGCTTTAAAGAAGCGGGTCTGCCCCCTGATTTAAGAGGGATGCCGGCTCGTGACCAGAAAGCTGTTCAGACGGTTTGCGATAAATATGGAGTGAAAGCTCATATGAGGCCAACTAATCCCGAATCAAGAGTCTGGCTGGAAAGCGGCAAAGCCCATCCCAAACCAGAGATGCTCAAGGCCAAAACAATAAACAATCTGGATGTTGAACTGGGCTACCCCAAAGAGAATATAGGCACGGTAGGCTGCCGCAGGCCTGATCCGCTGCCGGCATCCAAACCTTCCAGTATGACCGATGCTCACTGGAACAGTCTGCAAAAACGCCATACCCAGAGGATGACGGAATTTACTGACCAGGCTGCTAAACTCAAACATCTGGAAAAACAGGGCAAAATCGTCTGGGATCAAAAAACCGGGATAATCTACAATAAACAGACCATGAAGCCCTATTGTGGTGACCATGATACCTTTGCCCTTGTTGATGCAGTCAGCGGCAAACCGGTTTCACCGCGGGTGAATGAGCAGATCAACCGGGAGATGCAATCTTTAGGAGCGACTCAGCATCCGGAACATGTGGGCTGGGATTATTCAGGACTATCAGATAAAGTTCCTGATGGTGCGGTCCCCGGAGCCCAATCACCCCGGGAGATTGCTGAAGCAATAGATCAAAAGATATTAGGCGGTCATGGAGAAGGCGGAGAAGCCTTGAACACCTATGATCCCCTCCGGGGAGAAAAAGGGGGATGGACTACTAATTGGTGGAAAGGGGGAACCAGAGCATGAGGATTACCAATGCGCAGGAGAGAAGAGATTTCTTACAGCAATATTTTATTAAGCTGGAGCAATGGCGGGAATATGATCTGACATTGCTCCAGGAAGGGAGTCCGGCAGAAGAAGCTGCCGTGGAAGCATTGCAGGAACAGCTGGCGGCTATGAGGGATGAATATGAAAACTGGCTGCCCGTCGTGCCTCTTTCCCGTTGTCCCTTCACTGGTGAAGCAGTTAATTATTGCATAGATCTTTTGGGTCTGGATGGTCTGTGGTGGAATTATGACGCCCCGGTCAGGCGGACCGGGGAGCTTCCGCACACCTATTTTGCCCTGGATGGGGCAGTAACACTGCAAGGCAGCATCGATAATGCCCCGTTTTTATGCAAACCCGGTGCCGGAGTCCCCGGGGTTTTGCCCCGGCTGCTGGCCCAGGAAGAGATACAGGCGGTTATTTCTTCCTTTCCCATAGGAAGTCACCAGGGTTATGCCATTTTCTATTTTGCCCAGGAGGCACCGGAGGATATGGTCGGAGTCAACACCTGGGGCACCTGCATATATACTTTTTTGGACGGGGAAAACATGGTGCGCTGGGGTGAATACGACCTGCATATAGATGAGTATGATTTTGAACTGGGCCCCTGGATAGAAGCGGGTAAGCTCCACTGGATAAAACCCGGGGATGAATCACTGACATTAATGACATCCAGCGAAAATTGTCCCTATATCGGATTAAAGGGCAACAGGGAATTGCAGCGCATCGAACGGGGGGAAGTCTGGAGCGGGGAGACCTATTAAAGATGGTTTATAAAGGAGGCGGCAGCATGGAAGTCAATCAGGACAATATGGCAATTATCGGTTTATACAAGCTGGCACCGGTGGATATCGACCATTTATTCCGGCGTTCGGGATCAAAGGGGAATCAGCTGTCACTATTTACTTATAATGCCGAACAGGGGGCAACCACCGATCCCTCAGAGTATTTCAAAGAATTAGCCGATAGCCCCAATTTGAACCGGGTGGCCCGACATTTATTGACACCGGCAGTAAAGCTGGAATTTAACCGGGGGGGAGCCGCTTCGGCTGAAGAGACCTACCATGCCTTTCTCTCCCTGGAGGATAATGATGTTCTGGTGCAATTTGTTGACAGTGAAGATAATATACTGCTTTTGCTCTTTGATAATGAAGAATCATTCTGGCAATGGTGGGCGGATATTTATGCAGCCAATGCTGACAGCATCTATCCATCAGTGTTTACCGACAGTCTGGAAACGGAAGTTTTGGTTTGTGCACTGCACGCCATAGATATTTATCGCCGTTCTTACATGGAAAGCATGCTGGAATATCAGGGGAATTTAGGTCTGGATATCAGCACAGCCGATTTTGTTGATCTGCTCAAAAGGGCTCTGGCCAGTAAAGATAAACGCTGGCTGTTACCTACCCTTTTTGAGGTCACCCCCGGCCTTAAAGGCAGCACTATCGCCTTAAAGCCGGAGCATCTTCAAAAAGCTGAAGAACTGGGATTTTTCAGCAGCAATGAAAACATATTGACACTGGGGGAACGCACCCAGCTGATGGGGGCAGAAATGATCACCAGCTGGCTGGGCTCCATTGGCTGTCAGGCCACAGCCCTGGTCAATGGTCAGGAAAAAAGCCTTTCCCGTATATTTATGACCGCCACGGCTTTTGCCAATCATATTTTCTCTTTTGAAACAGCAGCAGGGGGAGGGACCAGATTTCGTCACCAGGCCAGTACCATGCCTGAACTTATCCAGTCCCTGCTGAAATGGATAGAAGCCCTGCAAAAAGTAGTGGGAGGCACTCCGCCAGCGGCAGCGACCCAGGCGGAAGCCCCGGCGGTGAAATTTTGCGGTGAATGCGGTACAGAAATCAGA
>JAAYZA010000191.1 GCA_012515055.1 Syntrophomonadaceae bacterium
ACCGTCCGGGGGAAGGGAATGACATCACGGATATTACCTGCCCCGGTCAAGTACATTATCATTCTTTCAAAACCCAGACCAAAGCCGGCATGGGGAACCCCGCCAAATTTTCTTAATTCCAGATACCAGTGGAGTTCTTCCGCCGGGATGCTCATTTCCTCCATGCGCTTTTGCAGCAGATCCATCCTTTCCTCCCTTTGACTGCCGCCGATCAGTTCGCCCACCCCGGGAACCAGCAGATCCATGGCGGCAACTGTTCGCCCGTCATCATTCTGGCGCATGTAAAAGGCTTTTATTTCCCGGGGATAATCAGTTACGAAAACCGGCCGGCCTAAAACTTTTTCGCTGATATACCTTTCATGTTCCGTCTGCAGATCCTTACCCCACTCAACCGGGTATTCAAACTCTTCCCTGGCAGCCTGCAAAATCCCGATGGCTTCAGTATAGCTGATGCGGGCAAAATCTGCTGCCGCTATTTCCTCCAGACGCCTGATAAGACCTTTATCAACATATTCGTTTAAAAATGCCATTTCCGCCGATGCCCGGTCCAGGGTATAGCTAATAATGAATTTTACCATCGCTTCGGCCAGATCCATGTCCTCTTGCAGACCGGCAAAAGCAATTTCGGGCTCAATCATCCAGAACTCAGCAGCATGCCTGGGTGTATTGGAGTTTTCCGCTCGAAAGGTGGGACCGAAAGTGTAGACCTTGTTAAAAGCCAGAGCAAAAGCTTCTGCCTGCAATTGACCGCTCACCGTCAGATTGGTTTTACAGCCAAAAAAATCCTGACCAAAATCCACCGGGCCGCCATCATGCCGCGGCGGGTTCTCCGCACTTAATGTGGTAACCCGGAACATCTCTCCGGCACCTTCGGCGTCACTGGCGGTAATTATCGGGGTATGTACATAAACAAATCCCTCCTGCTGAAAAAACTGGTGTATGGCAAAGGCAGCCAGGGAGCGGATCCGGAAAATCGCCGCAAATAAATTGGTACGGGGACGCAAATGGGCCACTTCCCTTAAAAATTCCCGGGTGTGGCGCTTGGGCTGAATGGGGTAATCTGCGGGACAATCCCCCCTCAACTCTACCTGTGAAGCCTTTATCTCCAGAGGCTGTCGGGAATCAGGAGTGGGTATGACCAAACCAGTTACCGCTATCGCTGTCCCGGTTCTTAAGCCGGCAATAACCGCGAAATCCTCCAGGCTCTCCCTTTCATAAACGATTTGCAGGGAAGTAAAATGGGTGCCGTCATTTAACATGATAAACCCAAAAGTCTTCTGACTTCGATTGGATCTGACCCATCCATTGACTTTTACCATTTGCCCTTCATATCCGGTAATATCTCCGAGCAAATCGGCTATCGCTGTCTTTTGCATATTCATCCTCCTGATATGTTTTTATCCGGGCTTTAATCCTGCCAATAAGCTATTTATGATAGGGTTCCCGGCGGATAATTTTAAAACTGCGGTATATTTGTTCCGTCAGCATTAAAACTGCCATCTGGTGCGGAAAAGTCATG
>JAAYZA010000051.1 GCA_012515055.1 Syntrophomonadaceae bacterium
GCATCAGTTAAATCCATATTGGGACAAGATTTTCGCCCCAGCAGCAAACGGGTAATATTTGCGGTCATTGGTTTGGTGGTCGGTTATGGACTGGCTGGTATTTCAGATTTTGGGATAACGGAGGGTTTACCGCCTGATGCCATTACTCTTATTACCGGAGGAGCTCTTTCTACTGCTGCCATGATATTGCCCGGCGTCCCGGGAAATGTGGTTTTAATAATCATGGGAATCTATGATGATATCATGCGGGCTCTGGCCGGATTAGAGTGGAAGACTCTGCTGACTTTTGCCCTGGGAAGTATCATTGGCATTCTTGGCCTGGCCAATGTCCTGGACAGAATTTATTCCCGCTGGCGGGACGTCTTGAATTGGTTATTTTCCGGCCTGGTGATTGGCTCCAGCAAAATGCTCATCCCCGCCAATCTGGATAATCCTCTGATTTTTATAGCAATAGCCCTTATCGGTTTTATTCTGGTCTGGAAATGGGAAAGCAGAAATTCGGTGGTAACAAATGAATCAATACCTGATAAAATTAACGGTTAATACAGAAGAAAGGTATCTGGCAGGCCGCCTGGATGATCTGGCCCAGAAGGCTTTGCAGGGAATCAGTGTTACAAGTGATTTTCTGGACCTGCGGCAGCAGGTGCTGGGAGAAGCTGTGGCCGTCCAGTATGCAGATATGGTCTGGAAGATGGACGGCGGCTATGAGTCAGCGGAAAGAAAGCGTTTGCTGCTGGCTCCGGCTTGGGTAGATGACGATGCCATGGATAACCATATCCAATACATTCAGATAAAACCAACCGACAGAAAGAAAACCTCTCTGGAACACCGTGACTACCTGGGAGCCATTTTGAATCTGGGCATTAAGCGGGAAAAAATCGGTGATATCCTGGTGCAGGAACAAGAAGCTTATTGTCTGGTTGATGCAAGCCTGACTGATTACCTGTGCCGGCAATTGGAACGGGTAGGCCGCAGCAGAGTCATAACCTCAAGCATCGAGATAGAAGAACTCTGCCTGCCGCAACCTAAACCTGTGCCAATCAACTGTACCATCTCCTCCCTGCGCCTGGATGCAGTACTGGCAGCCGCTTGCAAAATATCTCGCTCCGAAGCTGCAGACCTGATTGAAGGCGGCCGGGTACAGATAAATCATCAGATAACCGAGAAAACCGCAGTTTCTGTAAAAGAGAACGATCTCTTATCAGTGCGGGGGCAAGGCCGCATCCGCCTGGAGGCTGTTGAAGGTTTGAGCAGGAAAGGGCGCTGCCGAGTTCGTTTATCCAAGTGGTAGACAATTTCATTCACTCCATCTTTTAACGGAACGTTTAATGTTTATCCCCCAGCAGGATAACTGTATAAAATGGCTAATAACTCCGTATGAGAGATAAGGAGTAGAAAAATTAAAGGGGAATCACCATGAAGAATACCGTGCTGGAAAAGTTTAAAAAAGGACAAAAAACCATCGGGACATTTTCTCATTTGCAAAGTATCACCGCCATCGAATGTCTTGGCTTCACCGGACTGGATTATGTGGTGATAGATATGGAACACAGCCCGGTTACCGCCGAAGGCGCCAATCATTATATTGTAGCAGCCAGGAGCGCGGGCCTGGCGCCTTTTGTAAGGGTAGATGGGGTCTCCAGAAGTCCGATCTTAAAGGCACTGGATGCCGGGGCCCAGGCAGTGGTCGTTCCCTGTGTGGAAACCCTGGACCAGGTAAGAAAGCTGGTGGAATACGCGAAATTTGCCCCCTCAGGTTCCCGGGGCTTCTGCCCCACCAGGGATGGAGGCTGGGGTTATGCCGAGCATGCTGCCGGCAGTATGGAAGACTATATGCAGATAAGCAACCGGGAAACTCTCTTGATCCTGCAGTGTGAAACATCAGGATGCCTGGATAATATAGAAATGATAACATCAATTGATGGTGTTGATGGCATACTGATCGGGCCTTTTGATCTGTCCATTGCCCTGGGGAAGCCTGCCAGATTTGATGACCCTGAGGTCAAAGAGGCCTTTGGCCGTATACTCAATGCCTGCCAAGCCGCCGGTAAGATGTGTATGATCTTTGCCGGCAGTGCCGCGGCAGCAAAGAATTATTTTACTGAAGGCTTTGACAGTGTAGCAGTGGGCCTGGATACCGGTATTTATATCAATTCATACCGGGAAATTGTAAAAAACAGCCTTTAGTCTTGTTTGGCTTAACACCTGCCGCCAATCCGGGGGCAACACTATAAGATATTACGCCAGTCGCGTCTGGCGTATAGGATTCTTTCCACATCAACCACCCTGGATTTTTCATCTATGGTGAAGAAAACTATGTAGTTTTTTATAAGCAGTTTACGATATCCCCTGATTGCAAGCCGCTCATCGGTTACCATTGGGCATTTTTGCGGCATGCCCGCTAAACTCGCGATTGCTTCCTCAATGGTATTCATCATCTCTAACGCGGTCATGGGCGCCGATAACTGCGCAGAGATATACCGAACGATATTACGCAGGTCGTTTTCGGCAGGTTCTGAAAGGTCAATTTTATAATTTGCCATCTATCATTTCCTGCCTGATGTCTTGCATCACATTCTGAAGCGGACGCTTTCTTCCCGCTTTTACTGCCGTTCTGCCCTCATCAAGCAGCTGGTACAACTCCAGTTTGCCAGTGAGCATCTCATAAGTCTCAATGCTCATTACCGCTAAATCCCCTTGTCCGTTTTTTGTAATAAAAACAGGTTCTCTGCTTTCCCGGCAAAAGGTGGAAATCTCATTATAGTTGTTCCGTAAGTCCGTACTTGACTTAATGTTTGGCACAAAACCATCCTCCTAATCTCATCTAAAGATATTATATGCGAATTTCTTTAGATGA
>JAAYZA010000098.1 GCA_012515055.1 Syntrophomonadaceae bacterium
ACTTTGAAAGGAGACAGCGGATGGATAAATATCAATGTGTTTTTTGCGATTATATATATGATCCCGAAAAAGGCGATCCTGACCAGGGCATATATCCAGGAACAGCCTTTTCCAACCTGCCGGATGAATGGGTTTGCCCGCTTTGCCTGGCTGGCAAATCGGATTTTGAGGCCTTATAATATATGGCAGTAATTCAATGGCAAAATTATCTTGCCATAATCATTGTAAATATAGATAATCTAATACAAGATAACTTTTTGGCAGGTTATCAATAATTTGCGAAGAGAACTGGAAGGGGGATAAGGTAAGATGTCTAAATATGAATGTGATGTATGTGGTTATGTTTATGATCCCGAAGTTGGGGACGAAGAAAATGATATTCCACCGGGAGTGGAATTCGCTGATTTACCTGATGATTGGCTTTGTCCCATATGCAGCGCGGGAAAATCAGATTTTACTGCGGAGGATGAATAAAAGTTAAGTTAAATTAATCTTATTTTGAATAAAAAAAGTGGGCAGATTGCCCACTTTTAATTTTCAATCGGTTTATTCCATATAGATGGAAAAGACCTGACGGGATCCGGTCCAGGAAGTATCTACCACTATAAACCTGTCGCCATCCAATCTGATCTGAGCATCGATCAGATCATAGTCTTTGCCATCATAGCTAAAGGTAGCAGGATCGACAATGGTTATTTGGTCGAAATCCACCCAGGTACTGCCGGCACGTATTTCCGTATAGCGGTCGACACCGTCCTGATATTTACTGTCATCTACATAGAAGATGATGCGGTCAGGCTGATTAGCAACTGAAGCCGGCGCTTTGGTTTCCGATAGTTTCATAACTACCATGCCCTGCTTTTCATCGAAATCGATACGATCGATTTTATAATATATTTTATCCAACCGCACATAAAAGCTGGAATCGATCTCATAGCGTTTGCCGCCGATCCTGACCAGATTGCGGCTGATAACCAGCACCTGGTCCAGATCGTATACCCGGCTGTCATAGATGACTTGCACATCATCGTAAACATAGTATTTGCCATTTATCTGGACCAGTTCCTCATCACTGCCTTCACTGCAGTAAAAAATGAACTTGTCGCGGTATAGTTCTATATCATCGATGGTATGGACCTGTCCGTCGATATACATGGCTACTTCGTCAAAGTCATAAGTATCCCGGCCAATGGTAAAGCTGCCGGTTCCATCTATTACTATTTTGTTTAAATCATACATTTTCATCCCGATGAGAAATTGTATCTCATCAATATTTTTCAAAGAAATAGTCCGGCCGTCAACGAAAATAGCGGATATGTCAGATAGATCCATGCCTTCGATAATGACCCGGTCAGTTTCACTGAGCCGCAAAGGATTGGCAGCATTAAGGTCGATCCTGACGATATCGTAGAACACATCCCCCAGGGTGACTGTCAGGCGGTCTTTCATCAGGTCATATAAGTCTCCGTCGATCCGGATGGTATATTCATCCACAACTTCCATATCTGATAGGTAGTAGTCGCTATTGGACGAATTTATATATAGTTTAACGAAATCGGCATTATATTTATAACCACTGACTTCCAGGGAGTCGATGGTATGTGATTCAGGGAAAGCCACCAGCACTTTTCCGTTTACGGTATATTTACTGATGGAATAAAGATTGTTATTGATGACCAGCTGGGGATTACCCAGAGAACTATCAGTGAAAAATGTATAATTACCATTTACGGTTACCTGGCCGTCGCTGACAGTTATCGAAGTGACAGGCACTGACGAATAGGCGAACTTGAAGGTAGCTGGATACTGACTTAATTGATACTGTTCTTCGCCGATGGCAATGGAGGAAATATCACCGCTGACAGATAGGCCTGGCTGAGGGGCAGTACCGGTGTAAAGTGTCAGAAAATCAGTGAGGACTTTGGCTACCTGAGCCCGGGTCATATCAGTAAAGGGCTTGAATTCACCGCCGGGATATCCCTGCAGAAGCCGCAAATCGAAAGCCCTTTTAATAAAAGCTTTATAATCGCTTTGTTCTACTTGTGATAAATCAGTGAAAGGTGGGAGTTGCCCATTATCAGGTTTTTCTCCCAGGGCCCTGACCAGCATAGCTGATGCTTCACTTCTTTTTATAGGACCATCCGGGACCAGTCCCGCCGTATATTCGGAGGGAAACAAGATGCCCTGACGAACGGTTTCATCTATGTATTTTCGCGCCCAATGAGTTCCGGTATCTTTAAAACTGCCGGCATTTAAGACAGCGGGTGTCAGTCCCATGCAATTAATCAGCAGCGTAGCAAATTCGGCTCTGGTCATGGGATTATCGGGTTTAAAAGTTCCATCAGGATATCCCTTGATATAACCGGCTCCCGACAGGCTGTTAATATATGTTTCTGCCCAATGCTGGCCAACATCGGGAAACTGTGCGGCCAGTGCCGGGGTAGGGAAAAGCATGGCTGTAAGCAGGCAGACTAGCAATGCGGAAGAAAATAATTTTTTCAACAAGA
>JAAYZA010000293.1 GCA_012515055.1 Syntrophomonadaceae bacterium
AAAGCCACCACTATTCTGCCGTGTTTAATATCAGGGTGGTTCTGCAATTGGGAAAGTGCCGTCATAATAGCTGCAATCCCCGCTTTGTCATCAGCACCCAGCAAAGTGGTCCCATCACTGGTAATGACGGTTTGACCTGTATATTCCTTAAGCTCAGGAAAATCCTGGACTTGCATCACAATATTTTCAGCCTGGTTTAATACCAGATCACTGCCGTCATAGTTAGAAAAAATTAAGGGCCTTACGTTTTTGCCGGATACATCGGGACTGGTATCCAAGTGGGCAATAAAACCCACCGTGGGAAGCTTTTTATCGGTATTGGCAGGCAGTTCCGCCATTAAATAAGCCTTGTCACTAAGCCGGATATTTCTTAACCCCAATTCCCGCAGTTCCTTTTCCAGCAAGCGGGCCAATTCCATCTGCCCAGGTGTGCTGGGATGGACAGAAGAATCCTCATCAGACTGAGTATCAATTTTTACATATCTTAAGAATCTCTCCAGCAGGGTCTCCATTCCAATCCCTCCATTTATATGCTGCCAGGGTTTAATTGTATAATGCGGCAGGATTATTGGCAAATGAGACGGGACCTTGATGGTTGCAGAGTAGGATCTTACGTTAAAAAAGAATTAAGTAAAGAATTTTTATTTAAAGGGGAATGATGTTTTTTGTATGTTGAACATTTTGAGAATATCGCCTGCCCTCAATGAAAGGAGTATATTTTTACGCCTGCCATAAGTAATGCCCACTGGTTACCGATGGGAGGCTTGCTTAAAGCATCCAGGGTGATAAATCTGACGTTTTGTAATGCATAATCCAATCCCCGGGTTGACGGCAGGAAACAAAACTAAAGGCTGTTTTTTACAATCTCCCGGTAGGAACTGATATAAATACTGGTATCCAGACCCACTGCGACACTATCAAAGCCTTCAGAAAAATAATTCTTTGCTGCCTCGGCACTGCCGGCAAAGATCATACACATCTTACCGGCGGCTTGGCAGGCATTGCGTATACGGGCAAAGGCCTCCTTGATCTCAGGATCATCAAATCGGGCAGGCTTCCCCAGGGCAATGGACAGGTCAAAGGGCCCGATCAGTATGCCATCAACTCCATCAATTGATGTTATCATTTCTATATTATCCAGGCATCCTAATGTTTCGCACTGCAGGATCAAGAGAGTTTCCCGGTTGCTTATCTGCATATAGTCTTCAATACTGCCGGCAGCATGCTCTGCATAACCCCAGCCCCCATCTCTGGTGGGGCAGAAGCCCCGGGAACCTGAGGGAGCAAATTTCGCATATTCCACCAGCTTTCTTACCTGATCCAGGGTTTCCACACAGGGAACGACCACGGCCTGGGCACCGGCATCCAGTGCCTTTAAGATCGGACTTCTGGAGACCCCATCTACCCTTACAAAAGGCGCCAGGCCCGCGCTCCTGGCTGCTACAATATACTGGTTGGCGCCTTCGGCGGTAACCGGGCTGTGTTCCATATCTATCACCACATAATCCAGTCCGGTGAAGCCAAGACATTCTATGGCGGTGATGCTTTGCATATGAGAAAATGTCCCGATGGTTTTCTGTCCCTTTTTAAACTTTTCCAACACGGTATTTTTCATGATGATTCCCCTTTAATTTTTCTACTCCTAATCTCTCTTACGGACTTACGGAGTTATTAGCCATTTCATACAGTTATCCTGCTGATGGCCGAAGATATCATAACCTTTTTTAGATATCATTTAAAACACCTGCGGGATGCATTGCTCATGGGGGTCTGTCTCCAATGGGTTTCCTGCCGGTAAAGCTTCCAGCTCCATAAAATAAGGAGCTCCAGGGCATACGATGCTGGGAGCCTTTTGGCTTTACGGGCATTAAACGTGAAGCCAGGAAATTATGAATAATTCAAAACTGCTATTGATAAATAAATATGAAAGGACAAGCAAAGCATATAGGAGGTAAAATATATTCGACATATTGTATACTATACAGTACACTCTATTTGATAGAGTTTAAACGGAGGTGAGCCCTTGAGCAAAAATTTGAAACTTAAATCCGCGCGGGCGGCGAAAGATATGTCACAAAAAGATGTTGCAGACGCGGTGGGGGTTACCCGTCAGACCATCAATGCCATTGAGAATGGTGATTACAATCCCACGATTAATTTGTGCATAGCTATATGCAAAGTATTGGGCAAAACCTTAAACGATCTATTCTGGGAGGAGGAGAGCAATGAATAAAAAAGGCCTGGATGAAATGCAGATTCAAAGAAGGAATAACATCGGCAATCAAGCATTTCTAATGCTCTTATATCTGTTGCTGATTGATGCGGGGCTTTATGGTTATGGCTTCAGGTGGGTCAGTTATCCGGCTAATATTATGATCATTTTAACGGTTTGCGCCGGAATTTATGCAATTCGTTTGATAAAGGCAAGTGCCTATGTGGGACCATCCACTAAAAAGGAAAGGCCGGTTTTAACGATATTAATGACGGGACTGATTTCCGTTTTGGTAGCCATGGGTATAATTATTTTACTCAAAAATACTGGTTTTAGTGATGTTGGACAAATCAATGATATAAGCGCGCAAATACTGTTTAGCGCAGGATTTGCAGGCATAGCCATCGCTGTAATAACAGTTGTAATCAACAGGATGCAGAATAAGGATGATGGGGAATAGTGTTGAAGTGAGGTCCAGGATTCTGGGAAGAGTTACGACCATTGTTCACTGCCGGAGAATTCAATCCCTGGATGTATCGCAAACCTTATTACAGGAACGGTTAGGCGTGACAAATTTGTCCGTAGCTGTGGCATCCAGTATTACAGCGGCCGTTATTAGGATTAGGGGAATGGAAGAAACCGACAGCAGGATGCTTTTCGAATGGGTAAGCCGTGTGCAACACTAAACAACATATAGCTCAGGGCAGGTTAAAAGCATGATAGTCGCATCATTTCATTTATTGAAAGGAAATTTTTCCATAGGAAGTGTGGACGATGTGCGCATTATGGCTATGATGCACCCCCGGAAGTACTTGTATTATCTTGCGGCATAGGCTTTTAGCGCAAAAATAGCGGCTAGGACGCAAAAGACTGCGCTGAAAAACCAACCAGTTAATGTTGCGTAGGCAAAAATTGGTTTAGTTGCTTGCCCTAATGCGATTGATGCACTCATAAGTAAGCAACATACTACTGTCCATTTTTGATATTTACTCAAGCTTAAGACCTCCAATAATTTTCATTTATATTATAAAGCAATTTTCACAAATTCCCAAACTGTTTATAAATGCGCATTGCCAAATAAAATTATATTATTATAGAAGCGAATTTTAAATACACGTTCATTCTAGGTGAAAGGTTGTATTGTAAGCAATATGCAGACAATAAAGTCTAAAAAAAGCGCCGCCACATGGAGTTTTACAGAATTATACCCTGCCGCCAGGGGGGGACCCGGCTCAAGCGGCATCTTTTTTGTATCCTGAAGGCAAACAGAATACTGCTGCTTGTTTTCAATAGCGAAGTAAGGAGAAAAACATGAACCCGTTTTTTTAACAGGTATATGATATTGTGGAACAAATACTTTACCTATTAAACAATAGCTTAAAAATGAAAGTAAATCTTCTTCTTGGCTACAGGCTGCATTGTTCATCTAAAGAAATTCGCATATAATATCTTTAGATGAGATTAGGAGGATGGTTTTGTGCCAAACATTAAGTCAAGTACGGACTTACGGAACAACTATAATGAGATTTCCACCTTTTGCCGGGAAAGC
>JAAYZA010000045.1 GCA_012515055.1 Syntrophomonadaceae bacterium
CCTGGGGTGAAAAAGATGGAGCCTGCGCTGCAAATTGGGGCTGAGGAAATAAAGACCAGTGATGAATACCTGGAAGTAAGTGTTGAAACACCAGTTATCAGCGGCATGAACAACACTGCCGCCCAGCTGAAGATCAATGAACATTTTAAACAAGTGGTACAGGAACAGCGGGAGGAATTGTTGACCATGGCCGTCGAAAACAAGCGGTCCGCAGAGGAAATGGATTATCCCTTCCATCAGTATCAGTTATATGCTCGTACAGGGCCATATTTTGAAAACGGTAAAATTCTCAGCTTCTATGTTGACTATTATAATTATAGCGGCGGAGCCCATGGCATGACTGACCGGAGGACTTATAATTATGATGTCGTATCAGGCCAGGCCTTGAGCTTAAAAGATGTCTTTATATCAGGTTATGATTATAAATCTCGTATCGATACTGCCATCAGTGGGGAGATCAGCCAGAATCCTGACGATTTCTTTGCCGGCGAATTTGGCTTTAAGGGCATTGACCTGGATCATAAGTATTATTTGCAGAATGATGCTTTGGTTTTATGTTTCAATCAATATGAAATCGCACCCTATGCAGCAGGCATTCAAGAATTTCGCATCCCGCTGCAGGATTTCTCTAAGGGGCTTAACCCGGATCTAAAACTGATCAATTAACTGCACAGACCTCCTTTTGGCGGCTGGACATTGCAACGGCTAAGGGATAAAGCTTACAATAGGTGTAAGTCAGAGCAAAAGGAGGTTGTTTTATGGAATTTTTTGAGTTGGTGAAAAAACGCCAGGCAGTAAGGGAATATAAATCTGATCAGGTAAGCAGAGAAGATATCATGAAAATTTTAGATGCGGCCAACCATGCTCCATCGGGGCAAAATCAGCAACAATGGGAATTCATCGTGGCCACCGGCAAAACTAAAGATATGCTGGGAGAGAGCTACGGTAAAATAGGAGAAGCCTATGCTGCCCAATGGGAAGAACCGGCCAAAAGCGATTTCATCAAATATGCCCGTACTTATGGTGGTGCGCCGGTAGTGCTGGCTGTTACGGTGACGGCCAGCCCCCACCCCGTTGTGCGCAGGATGCATCTGGAAAGCGGCTGTGCGGCAATGCAGAACATCATGCTGGCTGCCCGGGATCTGGGGATGGGTACCTGCTGGATGACGGGGCCTTTAAATGATGAGGCGGGACTCAGGGAGATTTTAAAAGTGGGTGAGGACCGCGAAATAGTGGCTGTTACTCCACTGGGTTATCCGGCCTCCTGGCCCCCCAAACGGGAGAGATTGGACCCGGATCTGACCAGGATAGTACACTGGCTGGATTAATAAATTGCAAAATAAAATTTTTAGCCCCGGTGAGAATGCCGGGGTTATTTCTTTTTCAGATTCGTACCTTTAACAGCACACCACAGGATCAGGGCTATAAATAATGCTGCTCCCACGATGATCAGGGTGATTATGGACATTTCCATAATTACTGCCATCATATGTCCTCCCTGGTTTCTATACGATTTATATTTACCAGTAATTCGTCAAAAGTTTTTAGATACCTTTTCTGGAGTTTATCTTCTAAAACAGCAAGCGCACCAGGAGTGATGCGCTTACTTTAAGTTCGGCAAGGAATTATTTGTCGAAATAATATTTAATTTACCTTAAAGATTCTTTAATCAACAGGTCATTTA
>JAAYZA010000288.1 GCA_012515055.1 Syntrophomonadaceae bacterium
CTTTTTTCATCCCGGGGACTTATTTTATCTGCATAAGCTGGATCTATCTTCTGTAATTGACGATAGACATGGTCAATTCCCTTTATACTGATTTCCTGTTTATATTCATCCCGCAGTTCAGGACTTGCTTCCAGGGGCATTAATTGATAGTTGTCAACTACTGCCTGGTAGTATAAACCAGTCCCCCCCACCAGCAAAGGCAGACGATCCTGCTGGTTCAATGTCTGAATGAGCCGGGCTGTTTCCTTCTGGTATCGGGCTACATTATATTCTTCATCTATATTGACTATATCGATCAAATGATGGGGCACCAGGGCCTGCTCTTCCGGTGTTACTTTGGCGGTTCCTATGTCCATGCCGCGGTAAACCTGCATCGAATCACAGGAAATGATTTCCGCCCCGTTAAGCTGGGCAGTCTTTAATGCGGTTCCTGTCTTCCCCACTGCTGTAGGTCCGACTATGGCAGCCAGTTTCAGCATCTTTTTCCCTTCTTCCTGGAGGATCTATCAGTTAAAACATACCCATATCTGATGGGATTATTAAGACTGCCGACAAATTCATCAAACCCTAAGCGCTGCATTTCTCCGCTCCGGTAGAGTTCTTTCATAACTACCCTCTTCCTGGCTACCCGGCAGGCTTCCGCCAGGGATTCCGCTGTTAATGGATCATGATCAGCCAGCAGCCGGAGGGGCGCCAGGGGCTTGCTGTCCATTAAGGGCTGCCGGAACATGGGGTCGAAGTAGACGATGTCAAAGGAATCATCTGGCAGGCTTTTTAAAAAGGTTTTATGATCTGCGGGGACGGCTTCGATTCGGTGAATGGCTTCGTCCAGCCAGTTGATACCGGAATGGTAGGTTTTCATTCCCCATTTGACCATCATGGCAGCCGGGAAAGAAGCTTCCAGCCCCACCACCTTTATACCGGTGAAATATGCGGCGACAATGGAATCTGCTCCCATTCCCAGAGTGCAATCCAGGACATGATCCTGGGCTTTTAAATCACAGGCCTTGATCAGGGGATCTATGATTTGACGGTTTCTATAGGCATTAATTCTGATTTTAGCCATGCTGGGATGAAAGAAAAACTTTTCATCGGCCAGATGGAGTACCGGTCCATCATTATGCCAGACCACTATTCCGGGAGATTCATGTTCCCTGGATATATATGCCAGGCTTTTTCTGCGGCGGGGCACAAATTCCCACCGGGTCTCCTGCAGAAATTCCTGCAGCAAGATGTCGCTTTCCTTGACGGAATGGGTTGTTGTAACAATTATTTTCATTTTTGCCTCTTGAACATACGCTCCAGATCGTCACTGCTGATGTTGATGATGGTGGGGCGTCCATGGGGGCAGTGTTTGTGATCTTCCGTTGTCATTAAATCATGCAGAATCTGCACCATTTCATTCATGCTCAGGCTGGTGCCGGCAGTTATAGCTTTTTCACAGGCCATGCTGCTTAAGATATCAGCTTTTAAATTGATGGTTTCCCCTTCTTTTAACCCCTCCAGGATATTGGTCAGCACCAGTAATTCATTGCCGGCGACAAAATGGGGCACAGCCCTTAGCATAATGGAGTTATGACCGATAATATCGATTTCAAAACCCAGTTTGGTTATTTGTTCCAGGTGTTCTTCCAGCAATACGACCTTTTCACTGCTGAAATCAAGTGCCAGGGGCAAAACCAGCGGTTGTTTCAGATCTGGTTCTTCATACATCCGGGAAAAGCGATTATACCAGATGCGTTCGTGGGCAGCATGCTGGTCGATGATCATAAGACCCTCACTACTTTCTGCCAGGATATAAGAACTGTCCAGTTGTCCAATGACGGAATAATCTTCGTATTGCTTAACAGCCGTCTGTATCTGCGGTAATTCGGCAGCTTTCACCAGGATCTCACCGGTTTCCGGATCGAAGCTCTCATTAAAAATAGCCTTTTCAAAAAACAAATGCGCCGGGGCGGAAGTATAGCCGGTCCGGGCATAATAAGACCGGCTGCCCTGAGGGGGCAAAGGAAAATCATTGCCGGCATGAAGAAAATTCCCCGGTCCGAAACTGGTGTCATCCAGATACCGGCGCAAAACGCCGCTGATAAAACGAAATACTCCCTGCTCGTCCTGAAATCTGACTTCCGATTTTTGTGGATGGATATTTACGTCCAGGCTGCCGGCGGGAACATTGAGGGATAAAAAATAAACCGGGAATTCTTTTGATACCAGCAGACCACGGTAAGCATGATCAACTGCCCGCATTAGCAAGGGACTGCGGATGGGTCTGTTATTAACAAAGAAAAAGCCCTGTCGGCGGTTTTGCCTTTTATATTCCGGTTTGGATATCAATCCCTGTAAAATATAGCTATCGCTGGCCTCCTTGACTTCTATCAAAAACTCATTGATATCGGTGCCAAAAAGGGTAAAAACTGTATCACGGAGACTGCCATTGCCCGGTGTCTTAAACTGAGTCTTTTTATGGTTGTCAAAAACAAAGGAGATGTCCGGATAGGCCAGTGCATAACGGACTACTGTATCATAAATATGATTGCCTTCACTTACCGGGCTTTTTAAAAAGGTTTTACGCACCGGGGTATTATAAAATAGATCTTTGACTGTCAATTTAGTGCCTTCGGCAGTGGGATACCGTTCCAATCTGGTGATGGTCCCCCCTTCGATGACACAATGACTGCCGCTGTCAGACCGGGGGGTTTTGGTGTAGATTTCCATGCGGGCAATTGAAGCAATACTGGGCAAGGCTTCACCGCGGAAACCCATGGTGCCAATTGTATACAAATCTTCTTCCCGATCCAGTTTGCTGGTGGCGTGACGTAAAAAGGCCAGGGGCAGATCATCAAAGTCGATCCCTTGGCCATTGTCTTCTATAATGATCTCATCGATGCCGCCATTTTGTATCTGCACAGTAATCAAATCGGCGCCCGCATCAATGGCATTTTCCACCAGTTCCTTGACAATGGATGACGGCCTGTCAATAACTTCCCCGGCCGCTATTTTATTGATTACGTCATTTTCCAGTAATTTAATTACCATTTATAAGACTATCTCCACTTCCTGACGGGGATCAAAACTTTTATATTCATCTTTGATGCGGTCCTGCAGGTAAACATAATCATATTTTCCCTGGCGGCACATTTGCTGGTACATATCAATAGCCTGCTGATGGCAATCATCACAGCAGAAGGCGGGAACGGAAATGCAATAAACTTCATAATACCTGGCACTGCGGTGCTGGGCGCTGGACAGTATCACTCTGAAGCCGCCGCATTTTTGACATAAACGCAATCTCTCGGTTTGATCTTCGCTGATATAATCAGTATCGTAAAAGATATTTTTATAAACTGTTTCAAATTCCTGCCCCCGGGAACGGTTTTTGTGGATGGTTTCCTCCCGGTTTTTGAAAGTATCCAGTTGTCGGTTAACAATCTTTTTGATGGTTTCCAGGTTTTGCTCCTTAAAACGGGTCGGGTCATAATCCGGTTCCCGTAAATTGGAATAATTGATACCGGCCATGGCCATGATTATACCCATATTCACATAGGGCAAAGCCGTTTCAACAGAGTAACCGCCTTCCAGTACGGCAATATCCGGTGCCAGCCTTTCATTCAGACGAGCATAACCCTGGGCGGAAAAACGCATATCGGCCAGGGGATCAGAATAATGATTGTCCTGGCCTGCCGAATTGACTAAAAGTTCCGGTTTAAACTCTTCCAGTATGGGCATGACCAGATTATCCAGCACATAATGGATACCCGTATCAGTCGTGCGGGGCGGCAGGGGTATATTTATGGTGGTGCCGTAAGCCAGAGGACCTCCCAGTTCTTCCATGTAACCAGTCCCTGGGTATAGTGTCCGGCCATCCTGATGGAAGGAAATAAATAAGACATCGGGGTCGTGCCAGTATATATTCTGGGTGCCGTCCCCATGATGAACATCGGTATCGATTATGGCCAGTTTTTTAATGCCATATTTTTGCCGCAGGTATTCCACCATTATGGCTTCATTGTTGATATTACAAAACCCCCGGTTGCCATGGCTTACCAGCATGGAATGATGACCCGGCGGGCGCACCAGGGCAAAACCATTCCTTATTTCTCCCTGCAGCAAAGAATCAGCAATTACCAGTGTGGAACCAGCCGAAATCAAATGAGCTTCCGTAACCTGGGCGGCTACATCTGGTACACAAAAATGCACCCGGGCAATATCCCTGGCTTCGGCCAGCTTGGGTGTATATTCTTTTATCTGGGGCAAATCCATGATGCCTTCTTCAAATATCTGGTCACGAGTATATAAAAGCCGCTCTTCCCGCTCCGGATGAGTCGGCGAAATGGCCCAGTCGAAAGCCGGAAAAAAAATCAATCCTGTTGGTTTCATATCTCATCAACCCCCTTGAATTCATTTATCAGACCGGGGTCTATTTGCATTCCCACATCAAACAGCTTACCCATGCGGTCCCAGCCGCTTAAAACATTGAATTGTTCTTCCCGGGTGAATTGTGCCTCATCAGCATATTCCCCCAGTCCTCTTTCTGCCGCTATATCCTGCAGGTACCGACGGGTTATTTCCTTGATATCTTCCAGCTGTAAATTACGGACTTTGCCTAAATTACCCTGAATCCCGCCGGGATCGATGGTAAACAAATCAGCCTGGGTATCGGCATGCATGTTTACTGCCAGGGTAGGCCGGGCAGCAGATGACCCCAGGGCATTGGCAACCGGTGAATACTGGTGCACCAGATAATCGATGTTTAATTCTTCAGCCAGCCGCGGGACGATAACTGTAGCCGCTGCCCCAATCCCGATGATCCTGTCCAGACGAAATGCCCGGCGGTTAACTATCTCCCATACCCGATAGGCCGGTTCCTGTTCCCATTCCTTAAACATTCCAGTGATGGTTTCCTGTAAGCGGCCCATGGTTTTATCGACGACTTCCCGGCATAAATCCATAACCGGTGTATCAAGTTCCGCCGATATTCTATTCATTTTTTCTGCTGATAAACTTAAATCGCCAATTTGTAATTCATATAGATAATTAAAAGCGTCAGTGATAGTTGCTTGCTGCCCGCCGAAACAGGCCGCTGCACCTTCCCTCTCCGGTCCGATCTTTAATAAACCAGCATTATTGCACACGACCGAATCGCCGCCCAGAGCAATGGATTTGACCGCCAGTGACCGGATATGGGTAAGCTTCCCGTTAATTTTAGCACCCTGGGAAGCATGAAGGGGCTTACCCTCAATGATGAGGGAAATATCTGTGGTAGTTCCACCCACATCCAATACCACAGAGTTCATCCGGTCATTTATGGTTAAGGCCAGTCCCCCGACCGTACTGGCAGCAGGTCCGGAAAATATGGTTTCACAGGGATGTTCCCGGGCGGTTTCCAGCAGCATTGTACCGCCATCGGCTTTCAAAATATGTACCGGTGCATTGATATGACGTTCCTTCATAGCCTCTTGCATATCATCTATGAACTGATTCCATCGGGCCCTGGTCCGGGCGGTAAGATAGGCGGTAAAGGCCCGCCGCGGGAAATTAAGCTGCTGGGCTATTTGAAAACTGATAACAACTGAAGCCTCCGGATAATTTTCCTCCAGCATAGTTTTAACCAATAATTCATGTTTCTGGCTGCGGTTGGAGAATTTTCCGGCGATAGCCACATTCTTAATGCCCTGCTCTTTTATTTTGTTTATGACCGCCAGTATTTCCTGAGTATCCGGCGGTGCGACCTCATTGCCGCGAAAATCAATACAACCTTTAAGAAAGTAGGTATCCGGTGCCAGATCGTAAGCAGTCTGGGGCAGTCCAAATCCGGGCATGAGGAGTAGTGCCGTACGCGGTCCCCTGTCAGTTACGATCAAATTGGTCACCAGTGTGGTACTTAAAACGATCCTGGCAATAGCGTCACTATTTAAGTCTGAAAGCAATCTGTCCAGGACTTTTAACAGTGTGGCAGACAGTTCCTGTTCGTCGGTAGCTTCTTTGGCAAAAGTAATTATCCGTCCCTTGTCCAAAACAACACCATCAGTAAAGGTGCCCCCCACATCAATTCCAATGAGCATTAAATAACCCCCTTAAACACTCTGCTGATCTTTATCCAGCAATTCCTTCCATCTATAGATTAAAAGCAGGGCCTCCTTCGGGCTTAAATTATCAATTTCCAGTGCTTGCAGTTCTTCCCTTACCGGATCTTCAGCAGGAAATAATTCCTGTTGCAAAACATCGGGAATAAACATATCATTCTCTTTTTCCAATCCGTCCAGAATGGACTGGGCTCTTGATATTACCGCGTTTTTTATTCCCGCCATCCGGGCCACATGGATACCATAACTTTTATCAGCTTTACCCGGCAATACCTTCTTTAAAAATACCACATTATCCCCTGAATCCAAAACGGAGACAGATAAATTGACGATGGAGGGGAAATCACTTTCCAGCTCAGTCAGTTCATGATAATGGGTGGCAAAAAGTGCCCGGGCATTGATGCGGTTGGCGATATATTCACTTACGGCCCTGGCTATGCTTAAACCATCAAAAGTGCTGGTCCCCCGGCCTATCTCATCTAAAATAATCAGACTGTTCCGGGTGGCATTGTCCAGGATATGGGCCACTTCGACCATTTCCACCATAAAGGTGCTCTGTCCGGCCGCCAGATCATCAGAGGCTCCTACCCGGGTAAATATTTTATCTACAATGCCGATTTCAGCACTTTCAGCCGGTATAAAACTGCCGATTTGAGCCATTAGTATCAAGAGGGCTGTCTGCCGCATAAAGGTACTTTTCCCTCCCATATTGGGACCGGTTATTATAGCAAAACGGGTATCGCTATCCATTTTTATATCATTGGGAACGAAACGGGAGGTCAGTAAATGCTTTTCTACTACCGGGTGACGCCCGCCCTTGATCTCCAGAGTGCTTTCCCGGCTCAGCTGGGGACGGATGTAATTATTCTGATAAGCCGCTTCACCCAGGGAATAAATCACATCCAGTGCCGAGATTTTATCCGCTGCAGACTGGATTGCTTCTATCTGCCCAGCTATTTCTTCCCGTATTTTTACGAATTCCTCATACTCCAGGGCAAATAATTTTTCCCGGGCCCCCAGTATCCGTCCTTCGTAATTTTTGAGTTCTTCATTTATAAAACGTTCCGTATTGACCAGTGTCTGTTTGCGGTGATAGTCCAGCGGAACCAGATGTAAATTGGATTTACTGACCTCAATGTAATAACCGAAAACTTTATTGAAACCCACTTTCAAAAACTTCATTCCGGTACGTTGTTTTTCCTGGTTTTCAAATTCCACCAGCCATTGAGAACCTTCCTGGCTCAAACGCTTCAGTTCATCTATTTCATTATGGTATCCCGGCTTTATGATACCTCCTTCTTTAAGCCCCAGGGCCGGGTCATCGTCGATTGCCCGGTTTATTAAATCATATATATCTTCCAGAGGATCCATTTCACTTATTTCTTTAAGCAAACCGCTTTGTGCCTCCCGGAGCAATTCCTTTATCTGCCCAATAGCGGCAATAGAAAATTTCAATGCATTCAGGTCCCGGGGGGAGACAATCCCGCTGCCTATTCTTCCGGCGATCCTTTCCATGTCATAAACATTGCCCAGAGCCTTTTGCAGCTGACTTTTCAAGACCAGCCCGTTTTTGATTTCCTCAACCCCATCGAGACGGGCCTCGATCATAGTAATATCACGGACTGGCTGTTCCAGCCATCTTTTTAATTTACGCTTACCCATGGCAGTATGGCAAAAATCCAGGACTGACAGTAATGAGCCATCCCTTTTACCCTCCCGAATGGTGGCAGATAATTCCAGATTACGCCTGGTAGAGGCATCCATTACAACAAAATTGGTGTTCTTATAAGATTCAAGGTCCTTGATATGTATCAGGTGGGAATGGCAGGTTGCCTCCAGAAAGATCACCACCATAGCTGCCGCCAGTAAACCCGGCCCTGTCAGGTCAAAATCAAGATCTTCCTCTTTATCAACATCCAGCTGCCCTTTGATCATGGATTTTGCTTCCTCCACACTCAGGGCTGCATTTTCAACTACGGTGAATACCGTGGGGACATTCATATTCTTATCGGACCATTGGCCCCCCAGACTGGCAGAAGGAGGCAGCAAGCATTCTGCCGGCCGCAGGCGGTAAAGTTCCCCCATTAAATCGTTAAAAGCATTATCACCGCTGAACTCTGTTACCTTGAATTCACCGGTACTTATATCACTATAGGAAAAACCTATCACCTGGGGACCTTCATATATTGCTGCCAGATAATTATTATTGTTATCCGACAGCATGCTGTCATCCAGGACAGTTCCCGGGGTAATAATCCGGGTCACTTCCCGCTGCACCAGTCCTTTAGCTTCTTTGGGATCTTCAATCTGTTCACAGATAGCAACTTTATAGCCCCGGGAAATCAATTTGGCAATATAGCCGGAAGCGGAATGGTGGGGCACACCGCACATGGGAATTTTATTTTCCCCGCTCTCCCGGGCTGTGAGAACTATTTCCAATTCTCGGGCCGCTAATTCGGCATCATCGAAAAACATTTCATAAAAATCACCCAGGCGAAAAAACAAAATCGCATCCTTGTGTAATTCTTTATTAGCCATATATTGCTGTATCATTGGTGTGGGCTGGGACAAAACCATTACCTCCTGCTCTCATACTAAAAAGAAAGACTCAGCAAACCAAGTCTTTCTTTATCATACTTTATTTCAAGGAAGGTTTAAATTACATTGTACCGCAGTCACAACCACAGGAGTCACACCCGGAAGAACAGTCCTCTTCGGCTACAATGGCTGAATTAATGGCATAATAAACTGCTTGCATCAGATTATCAAATCTCTCCTGAGCCATCATCAACTGCTGGATGACCTCGTTGCTGGCCAGTTCGTCTTCTAAAATCTGCAAATGATCTTCATCGGTTTTGCTGATGATCTTACCTTCGTTGACCTGGTCGTCCAATTTCATTTTGATATTCTGATAGTTTACGATCAGATCATAGGCTCTGGCATCCTCAGTTATACTGGCCTGCATGTTTTTCAGCTGTTCGATTTCATCTGATTGCGCCAGAGCTTCCCCCAGCTCGAAGGCCAATTTGATAATATGTTCACCATTCATCATTATTAATTCCTCCTTCAAAATATTAAATTTAAGCTATTTCTCCAAACAAAGAAAAAGTCGTAACCCGGGTAACTTTAATTTTAACAAAATTGCCGATCAGATCCTGGGGGCCGGGAAAAATCAGTATCCGATCATTGTCAGTTCTGCCGGTAAGTTTTGCCGGATCTGTTTTGCTGGCTCCTTCCACCAGGACTTCCTGCACAGTACCTATCAGTGAGCGGTTGATATCGGCGGCAATACCATATTGAATTTCATTTAATCTACTCAAGCGCAGCTTTTTTTCTTCCAGTAATACCTGCTCGGCAAAATCTGCCGCTCTGGTCCCGGTGCGTATAGAATACATAAAGGTGAAAGCAGCATCAAACCTGATTTTTTCAATCATTTCCAGTGTCTGCCTGAAATCCTCTTCCGTTTCACCGGGGAAGCCGACGATCAAATCACTGGTGATTGCGACCCCGGGAACAGCAGACCGTATCTTGCTGATCAAGGCCTCATAATGTTCCCTGCTATAACCACGGTTCATCCTGCCCAGTATTTTATTGCTGCCGGCCTGTAATGGCATATGAATATGTTTGCATAATTTTTCGTGGTTAGCAACCGTATGAATAAGTTTATCCGAGATATCCTTGGGATGGGAAGTCATAAACCTAATTCTTCGGATGGATTCTATCCCGGCTGCATCACTGAGCAAATCAGCAAAATCATATGAGATCTTTTCACTGCTGTAATAGGAATTGACGTTTTGTCCCAGCAAAGTGATCTCTTTGTAACCCTGGTCCCCCAGAGTTTTAATTTCCTGTAGAATATTCTCCGGCCGCCGGCTTCTTTCCCGGCCTCTGGTATAAGGAACGATACAATAACTGCAAAAATTATTACAGCCGAACATTATGTTAACATATGCTTTTAAGCCCGGTTTTCTTATACTGGGGACATTTTCGATAATGGGGCCTTCTTTTTCCCATACATTATAAATACGGGAAGAATGTTCCCGGACCTGTGCAATGGCGGCGGGCAGTTCATGGATATTATGGGTGCCAAAAACTATATCCACCCCCTGGCGTTTTAAACGTTTTTTATGGTCAGGGATCTGGGCCATACAGCCGCCAAAGGCAATCAGCATATCGGGTTTTTTTTGTTTCAGTTTTTTTATTTCTCCCAATTTGCCAAAGACCCGATTTTCAGCTGAGTGCCTGACACTGCAGGTATTGAAAACAATCAGGTCGGCTTCACCAATTTCATCAGTTGCGCAATAACCCATTGCTTCTACCAGTCCGGCAATGGTTTCAGAATCCCGGACATTCATCTGACATCCATATGTTAAAATATTATATTTTAATGGTTCATTTAAATGCAGCAAAACGGATACCTCCACATCTGTTTATTATAACTCTTTTGCCAGATAGTAAAAATACCTTAAAAACCTTATTTGAATCCTGGCAGACAATAGTTGATTAAATGTTATAATATGGCATAATATTCTCAGATACCAGCAGAGGTAACAAAACAAGAAAACAAGAAATTCTATAAAGGAGGACATGGGATGCTTAAAGAGTTCAAAGAATTTGCCATGCGGGGAAGCCTTTTGGACATGGCCATGGGTATCATTATAGGAGCGGCTTTCGGCAAGATCATCAGTTCCTTTGTCAGCGATATCATCATGCCGCCGATTGGTTTATTATTGGGCAAGGTTGATTTCACCAATTTGTTTATTAATCTTTCTGAAACTCCTTATTCTTCGCTGGCTGCCGCCCAGGAAGCCGGTGCTCCGGTTATCGCCTGGGGAATGTTTGTCAACACCATCATCGATTTTGTCATCATTGCTTTTGTTTTATTTTTAATTGTAAGGCAAATCAACAAAATGAAGCGGGCTGAAGAAGCTAAAACCAAGGACTGCCCCTTTTGCAAATCGGAAATTTCCATCGATGCCACCCGATGTGCCCATTGTACTTCTGAAGTAAGTTAAATAAACCCGGTCTTTAATCAATAAGCCCTGCGCTATCGCAGGGCTTATTTTTTAATTAATTATTCAGGTTGTTTTTAATAGGGTTCAGTGAAAAGTTCGAAATGGGCCTGGGGATGGATGCAGGCCGGGCACATATCAGGGGCCACGTCGCCTTCATGAACATATCCGCAGTTGCCGCATTTCCATTTGGTGGGTTCGCTCTTTTTAAATACCGTGTCATTCATTATATTTTCCGCCAGTTTATTGAAGCGTATTTCATGGGCTACTTCTGCCCGGGCAATCATCCTGAAAACTCCGGCTATTACAGGAAAGCCTTCTTCATCGGCTACCTTAGCAAATGCAGGATATAAATCGGACCACTCTTCCCTTTCACCGCCGGCGGCATATTTTAGATTATCCAGTGTCCCATTCTGGGCAACGGGAAAATCAGCAGTGATCTCTATCATCTGGGGCATTTCCCCTTCCATGCCCTCCAGTAATAATTTCCAGAATCGCTTGGCATGTTCTTTTTCATTATCAGCTGTCTCATTAAAAATATTTCTGATCTGTTTATACCCTTCTTTGTCTGCTATTGATGCATAGTAGTTATAACGGTTTCTGGCCTGGGATTCGCCTGCAAAGGCTTTCATTAAATTCTCTGCGGTTCTGGTTCCATTGAGCTTTTTCATTAATTTACCTCCTTGATTTACTGATTTTTATTTGCAAGGCATTTTCCACATATGCCTTTACAATAAACATTTTTATCTTTTACCATAAATCCATTTAAAAACTTACTGGCAAAAGCGTCATTTTCCAGGGGAAAATCGAATATGCCCCCACATTGGATGCATTTAAAATGACCATGATCAATCACAATATAATCATAGCGGGTTTCGTGGTCACCCAATTCCACCGCTTGAATGATTCCTGCTTCAATAAATAAATTGATGGAATTATATACGGTTGTCTTTGATAATGTAGGTATCTCTGGCAGCAAATCATTATAAATCTGCTCAACTGTTGGATGATCCATGCTGCTGGATAAATAACCCAGTATTTTGATCCTCTGATAAGAGGGCTTTATATTATTTTTAATCAATTTTTCGCTTATATTATGATGAATAAAACCCATTGCTATACTCCGCTAATTATACTCATTACATATATGTTATTATTATAAAGTGAACAAGTCAATCTTGTTTGCAAGTTAAAAACACCAATTCCAGGAAGGGTTGCCA
The DNA here is from genome assembly GCA_012515055.1 of Syntrophomonadaceae bacterium. Classification (GTDB taxonomy): domain Bacteria; phylum Bacillota; class Syntrophomonadia; order Syntrophomonadales; family Syntrophomonadaceae; genus UBA1368. The sequence continues at coordinate 12,316 of JAAYZA010000288.1, forward strand.
GACTTTTTGTCCAATTATTACTATGGGATTAATAATATTTGATTAAAGGAGCAAGTGTATTATGGCCAATCACAGCCAGTTATTAATTGCAAAAAATCAAAAAGAAATATCTATTTTGCCCCCCATGGCTAACCGACATGGTCTTATAGCAGGTGCTACCGGCACTGGTAAAACAATTTCCCTGAAAGTAATGGCCGAGGCATTCAGTTCCATCGGTGTACCGGTTTTTCTCTGCGATATCAAAGGGGATCTGGCCAGTTTAGCAATGGCCGGCGAGGCCAGTCCCAATTTGGCAGAGCGGCTGAAAATGTTGGATATAAATAATCTTGATTTTCAGCGCTTCCCTGTTCGTTTCTGGGATGTCTTTGGTGTGCTGGGCCATCCAGTCCGCACCACCATTACTGAAATGGGTCCCTTGCTTTTATCCCGCTTATTGGATTTGAATGAAACCCAGACCGGTGTCATGAATATAGTCTTTAAAATCGCTGATGACCAGGGATTGCTTTTAATCGATTTAAAGGATTTACGGGCCATGTTGAAATATGTCGGCGATAATGCCAAAGGGTATACAGTTGATTATGGCAGTGTTTCCAAACAGTCCATCGGGGCTATACAAAGAGGTTTACTGCGCCTGGAAGAACAGGGCGGTGATAAATTTTTTGGTGAGCCCGCCCTGGAGATTAGTGATTTTATTAAAACCGATCCTGAGGGTAGTGGGATAATCAATATCCTGGCAGCAGAAAAACTGTTTCATTCCCCTGCCCTTTACGCTGCCTTTTTAATGTGGATGCTGGCGGAATTATTTGAAAAGCTCCCGGAAATTGGTGATCGGGAAAAACCTGAAATGGTATTCTTTTTTGATGAAGCCCATTTGCTGTTTAAAGATATGCCCAAAGCACTTCTGGAAAAAATCGAGCAGGTGGTGCGGCTGATTCGTTCCAAAGGTGTGGGTATATATTTTATCACCCAAAACCCCATCGACATTCCGGACAGTATTTTAGGCCAGCTGGGCAATCGGATACAGCATGCTCTAAGAGCATATACGCCGCGAGAGCAAAAGGCTGTTAAATCAGCTGCGGAGACTTTTCGTACCAACCCCAATGTCAATGTGGAAGAAGTCATTACCGAACTGAAAGTCGGTGAAGCACTGATTTCTTTCCTGCAGGAAGATGGCAGCCCGCAACCGGTGGAAAGAGCCTGGATTCTTCCACCAGCCAGTAGATTTGGCACGATTCCTGACGAATACCGGCAGGAACTCATAAGCAATTCACCCTTCTTTTATAAATATCGGGAAATGTTCGATCGGGATTCCGCTTATGAAGTTTTGCAAAGAAGGGTGGAACAAAGTGAAGCAGATGCAGAGCGTCAGAAACAACTGGCCGATGAACAGCGGGCCAGAGAACGGGAGGAAGCTGCCCGGCAGAAAGCTGCTAAAACTGCTGCCACCAGGAAACAGCCGGATACCATGACTGACAAGATCATAAAATCTGCTGTTTCCTCTTTCAGCAGTCAGATGGGCCGCTCTATTGCCCGGGGGATACTGGGGTCCATTCTGAAAAAGTAATTTAAAAATCACAGCGGATGGATGAATTTAAATTTTTTATCCATCCTTTTTTTTGCTTAATTTAATAATATAATAGAAAACAGTAACCGCCATTACAGCTAAAACCACGGGCAAAAAACAGAAACTCAAACTGGTAAGATCACCCCGGGCTATTTTCACAGTACCCCAGATCAAATAGGCAAAAATCATTACTGTCTCAGTTTTGATAAAAGCCATGAGCATCCTGCCGTTAAGATACTGGTAAGCGGCATTGCTTTCATCGATGGGCTGCAGATAATTATAATACTGAGGAAAACGCTCAGCGATTTTTAAACCTGCATAAGTGACCAGCATTATTCCCGTCAAAATAAGCAAGCTGGTTTTACTCCCCCAGGAGTCCGGTGTACCGACACTATTAAAATGGGTGGGTATCTCTGCCGGCAGTAAAGAATAATTGTTTTTTAACAACAGTAATGTAAATATAATTATGGCCAGGGTAATTATTTCCAGCCATATTTCTGTTGCTGTAAGTGGAATATCCAGCACTGGCCGTTTTTTTTTCATAAAACCACCTTCAATCATCGGTGATTCATTTTTATGCCTTTATATTATATACGAACTAAGGAACTCAGCCTTCATAATCAGTTTTTCCCTCATATTCAACCCGGCCTTTACCTCTTCTTTTTTTAATGATGGTTAACACCAGATAAATCATCAGGATGACTAAAATAGCCACAACTATATATATTGTTATTGCTATATGGTTGGGCTGACTGTAAACAGCACTGAAACTATTATCATCAATTACCATCTTTCTTCCCTGGGTTTTACTATAATATAAAGGGATTTGCGGGACATCTTCCTCAGCGGAAAATGAGCCCAGATAGGCGGCAATAGCTGCCCATTCTTTGATTTCCCTGTCCGTCCCCCCGGTCAGGTCTTTAATGATATGTTCTTCAAAATTTTCTATGGGTCTTCCCTGCTTGTCCTTGGGCACTATGGATAATAGGCCAAAGGATTTCTCCCCCACCACTGACAGCATCTGAGCAGAATACAACCCCGCTGCCACCCGGTATAAACGGTTATCATCAATTTCTTCCCGGCTTCCGTCATGCTTAAGTAATGCTGCTGAAGTTACTTTGTTGAATATCATACGATGGGGATTAAAAGAATAGGTCATACCAGCAATGTATAACTGCGCCGGTTTCATCAGCGGAGCAACCGAGGCATCCACCTCACAGGCTGTTTTCAATTCTTTTCCGGTCAGATAGACAGAAATTAAGGGGTATCCAGATTTTTTATCCGGTCCTATCCCCAGGGAGCTTATGGCATACACATCAGCAACGGTAATATCCCCCTGCAATAGAGATCCTCTTATTGTCCCACTGGGTACCACAGCCGCCGCCAGGGGTTCATAATTACTGCCTTCGGCAATTTTAACCGCATATATATAGGCATCACTGATGAGATTGGCCAATGGTTCCTCAGCATGTTTTTCCCCGATTTCCGCTGCCGGCAGGAAACTGAAAGGGCTGTGGGCCAATACCTGATCAAAACTCATCCCCATTTCGGCCAGATAATCTGTTTCTATCCTCTGCCGGAATTCATTCAAGCGGGCTGTAATGGCTGGATCCGCCATCAGGCTTTCATCGACAGGCAATAATCGGTAATCACTTAACAGCCATTTACCACTAGAATCATTTTTTATCTTTAACAAGCCCAGGTTTTCCCCATATTCACCCGTTGAACAAATGATGGAATCATTTATGATTATAGGCTCATTTAACCTGGTGTGGCTGTGGCCGCTGATGATTACATCTATTGCCGGCACCTGGCTGGCCAGGATTTCATCTTCGGAGGATTTCTTATCATCGGAGGTTCCTGAATGGGACAGGCACAGAATCAAATCGACTTTTTCCTGCTCCTGTAATTCATTCGTTATACGCTGGGCAGCTTTTATTGGATCAGTAAACTCCACTTCGGCCATGGGGGCATTGGAAGCAGCTTCCTTTCCCATCAAGGCAAAAATGCCAATCCTGATGTTGTTTCTTTCGAGTACTATATATTCCCTGGCGGGGTAATCCTCCATAGCTTTTTGCAATTTGGTCAGGGAAGCAGATAATTGGCCCTCCTTATCAACTGGAAATACGATATTTCCAGTTAATAATTCCGGTAAGCGGGGGTTGTTTTCCCGGGCGGCATTCAGACTGTCTGCCAATCCTTCCGGCCGATAGTCAAATTCATGGTTGCCCAGTGTCACGGCATCATAATTCATCTGCCCCAGGAGGGACAATCCCGGGGCAGCCTCGGCAAAGATGGTTTGAAACAATGTTCCCATAGAAAAATCGCCGGCATCCACCAGCAATAAATCCGGATCTTTTTCCCGCTCCATATTTATGGCAGTTTGAATACGGGCCAGACCGCCATATTCTTTTATTACCCCATTTTTCTCCAGAGAAAAGGGCAGTAAATGATCATGGATATCATGGGTGAATACTATCGTAATCTGACCATCACTCGACTGGGCTGAAGTATATGCAGTTCCAGCCCCGAATATTGCCATAATAATCATACAAACCAGTGCAATTAACTTCAGTGTTCTTTTCAAATCAGTCCCCCCGTTATCGAGTGATTTTTTATCCATAAACAACAGCACTTGCGCTGATTAATTGTTACAAAAGATTTTGTCACTTTTGCGGCACTAAGTTGCTTTAGTTTATTGCCGGCAACACCAAATAGTTACCAAACAGCTTATTTCAGCAAACCCTTTTCCCGATAATATTTTTCTGCTCCCGGATGCAAGGGATAATCCAGTTCTTCTATAATTGTTTCTCTAGTGAGACCAGCCAGCGAAGAGTGCACCGACTGAAAATAATCCATATTATCAGCCAGGGCCTTGACAATTTTGTAAATTTCTTCTTCCGGTGCCTCTTTTTGAGTAATCAATATTGATTTAGTATTGACGCTGCTAATATCTTCTTCCAAAAAACCATAGGTGTCAGCAGGAATGATGGTTTTTTGATAACCGTTTTTGGCGGATATTTTATCCATAATATCCGGATCCATCTGCAAAAGGACTATGTCTTTAGTCCGGGATAATTCAGTGATTGTAGGAGTGGGAATAAAAACCGCCGTAACTAAAACATCTATTCTATTGTCAGCCAGCATCTTGGCTGAATCATCAATTCCCTGGTAAAGTATATCACAGCCCCAGTCAGCCATATCTTCAATTGTATAGCCATATTCAGCCAGATAGTTTTTCATGAATAAGGGCCAGGAACCGCCGGCCAGCCCCAAAGATATCCGCACCTTCTTTTTGTTATTTATTATTTCATCCAGGGTTGTGATTCCCAAGCTCTTACTGGCTGCTACCTGTATAACATGGGGGTTTATATATGCTACTGCAGCAAGGTTATCCATTTTAGAATCATAGGGATAACTGCCATTTATTCCGGCCCTAAAAAATATATTGTCACTGAGGGCCAGATCAGCATCCTTATTATTGATCCGGGTTACATTGGTTCCTGAATTGCCGGGGACAATTGTAACTGTGGATCCTGCATAACTTTTATTTATACATTCAGCAACACCATTGGCTACAATAAGCCCCGGCCCGGTTGAAGACATACCAAGAAAAGTTATATTCATAGAAGAGTCAATAAAATCCGCTTCATTCCCTGATGGCTTTTTCACTTGTTCACTTTTATAACATCCGGAAACAAATAAAATTGAAAAACATAAAATACTGATCAAAATCAATACCTTTTTACTTTTCATCAATAAACCCTTCTTTCCTGTTTAATATTTTCTAATAATCCTTCCAGAACCCTTCTGGTATTATCAGCGTGTTCTGCGAATAAAACACTGTCATGTTCACCCTCAAGGTCAATTACTTTGATTGCCTCAGCCATTTGTGACCAGATAGCAATTGACCTGTCCGAAGATTTGCCCGGGGTGTTTTCAGGTTTTAAATAAATAATTTCCCCGTTATATGGCTTGATTTCATAAATCGATCGGCCGTATCTGATCCAGGATTCTTTGTCTATATAGCGAAAAACAAGGGGTTTCAACTTAAGAGGCACTGTTTTATACAGCAAGATTTGCAGCCGGTGTTTATAATAATATTTTTTGGTTTTGAAATACTGGCCCCATCCCTGTTCATTTAATTCTTTGATATTATTTTTCACCCTGGTTTTAAAAGTAATAGCATCTTCTGTTCCTGGTACTATCGGGTCAAACATAGCCAGCATCTCTGCCTGCTGATCAGCCAGCCCCAGCTGCCGGGCAGTTTCATAGGCAATGATGCCGCCGACACATTGCCCCGCCAGCAGATAAGGTCCCCGGGGTTGCATAGCAGCAATAGCCTGAGCATATTCTGCGGCAATCTGCTCAAAAGTCAGAGGATGGGTCCAGTCGGCTCCATGAGGATCAAAACTGATCCCGTAAAAGGGTCTTTCGGCATCAAAACCCATTGCAATGTTTTTGTAAACTACTGCTTCGCCTTCCGATGCATGTATAAAAAATATGGGAGCCTTTTCGCCTTCGGTGTTAAAGGGAACGATGAAGGGTATAAATTCTTCCTCTTCCTGGTGGTTAATAATATAATCCGCCAATTTTTCAATACTGCCGTTGCTGAATATCAATTTCAGCGGCACCTGCACCCCAAAGTTTTTTTCGATGTTCTCAAACAATACCGCTGTTTTCAAAGAATCTCCCCCCAGTTCAAAAAAACTGTCGGTTATGCTGAAATTTCCAGGCGGCAGGATTTTTTTAAATATTTCATAGAGTTTTTCTTCTGTTTCATTGCGGGGCCGGATGATGATTTCATTGTCTCCGGTAAAAGACTGGGCTTTAATCCCCAGTTCAATGATATTTTCATATAATTTCTTCCGCTGGATTTTACCAGCATCACTTACCGGCAGTTCCTCCAGGACATATAAAACGGAAGGCATTTTAAATGCCGTTATTCTTCCCTTTAAAAAACGGCGCAGTTCCTTTAAATAAAGCTGAGCCCCTTCCTTTAAAACTACTGCTGCCCCCACTTCTTCCGGACCTTCACCGGCAGGTATAGGAAAAACTGCTGCCTGCTCCACTAAGGGATGGGCACTGATGGCTTCCTCAACTTCATAGGGGGAAACTTTTTCACCGCCCCTATTAATGATCTCCTTGTACCTGCCGATAATAAATAAATAGCCATCTTCATCTATGTAGCCGCTGTCACCAGTCCGGAACCATTCGCCGTGGAAGGAGGCCTCATTAACATCAGCTGAATTCTCATAAGCTTTAATCACCTGAGGACCCCGGACAACTATTTCACCCTCTACATTATTACCAATTTCTTGCCCATTTTCGTCCATAATACTCACATCTGTTATATCAGGGACTCCCGCTGATCCTGCTTTTATCCCCCGGGGGGAATTCTGCGTGCTGCAAATATTACCGGTCTCAGTCATACCGTAACCCATATAAACCGGTACACCAAAAAGATTTCTCAGCCTCAAGACCAGTTCACTGGTCAAAGGAGCACCACTGGCTCTGATTGTACGCAGGTTATTATTATTTATTGATTTATTTGTTTTTTCACCGTAATCGGCCAGGGCGTGAAAAATTACCGGGGTACCAAGGATCCAGCTGGGTTTTGACACTTCAATCGATTTAAAAATAGTTTCCGGCTGCAGGCTCTCGGCATAAATGACTGTTCCACCTGCAGCCAGGGTTGTTATCGTGTCATTCAGACTTATCCCTCTGTCTAACGGGAAAGTAAATAACACACTGTCAGCGGAATTCAGCCCCATTTCAATTAATCTCTTTTGTGTTGAAGCAACAATATTTTCCTGCGTACGAGGAACAATTTTAGGAATGGAAGTGGTACCGGAAGTATATAATATCATGGCAATATCATCATTCTGAGCCGGGATCAGGGGCTTCGCTGCTGCTGCCTCACCGGTCAGCTGATATTTATATTCATTACCGGCTATCGATTTAATCAGTTTAAATACCGGAATGTTTAATTCTCCAGCAATTTTAATACAGATACTATTTGAAATCCCGGTTAGCAGGTAATCGATTTTCAATAATTCCATATAAAAGCGATATTGCTCTTCTGAAAAATCGGGGCTCAGAGGAACCAGGGCAGCAATACTGGAAACAGCCAGTGCGCAGAGGGCCATGTCAATGCCATTATCCATAATAACTGCCACCCTCTGTTTAAGCTCAATTCCCCGGCTGTTTAATTCTTCCGTTAGAAAGGAAACGGCTTCATGCAATTGATGATATGTAATACTCCGGCCTTCTCCACTGGTCAAAGCCGGGTAATCTGGTCTGTTTTTTATTTGCGGTGCAATTAATTGCATTATTCTTCCCTGATCCATAAATAACTCCTGTTTGCTTTTACTTTTTTTGCTCCAGTTTTCAAATTGCTATAATATTTATTCAAGGATCCCTGCTTCCCGGTAAAACTGTTCAGCGCCGGGATGAAGATCTATCCCCAGATTATTTATCATTTTTTCCGGTGTAATATCCGCCATTGAAGCATGGGTCATTTTTATATAATCAAGATTGTCGTGAAAGGCTCTGGTCATTTTATAAACCACCTCATCGGGAGCATTTTTAGGAACTGCTATTATGGTGTTGGTACTCACAGTATGTAAATCTTCACTCAGAAAATCATAAGTCCCGGCCGGCAGTGTATATTTAAAATATTTTTGCTGGCGGCAAAGCTTATTTACTGCTTCCGGTTCCAGAGTCAAGAGCACGACCTGCTTGTTTTTAGATATTTCCTGAATGGTAGGGGTAGGAACAATAGCCCCGGCAACCATCATGTCGATTCTTTTATCCGCCAGCATCTGGGCGGAATTATCTATGTTTTGATAAACGATTTCACAGCCCCAGCCCTCAATATCTTTTACTGTCAGACCGTAAACAGCCAATAATTCTTCCATGAATTGAGCAGAAGCTCCCCCTGTCATACCAACAGAAATCCTCAAACTCTTTTTATTAACTATAAAATCTTCAAAAGAGCTGGGCCCTGATTTGGCATTGACAGCAATCTGGTAAACAGTAGGCATCAAATAGGTTACAGAAGCCAGGTTATCCATTTTTTCATCATAGGGGGCCTCACCGCTTAAGGCCGATAATGCCATATAGGTGTCGGTCATGCAGGCATCAGCTTCATTATTGTTGATGCGGGTTATATTGGTACCAAAATTACCGGGGACAACAGTAATTACTGAATCAGGATAGCTTTTATTGATACATTCAGCCAGACCATTGACAATAATCAGACCGGGCCCATTGGGAGAAGTCCCCAGAAGAGTTAGATTCATTTCAGACGGTTGTGTTTTTGTATCTTCCCGCCCTTCATTATCAAATTGTTTTGAACATCCAAATGACGGAACCAATGCTGCGACAAGAAAAATAACCATAATACTTTTAAAAAAGTTATTCATTTTTTATAGGCCTCCCTCAAATTTATTTAAATGGTTTTGGCGTTCCGCAGCCAGTAATTTATAAGGAAAATCACTGCTATTGAAGCCATAATCAGATAAATATTTCCTGTCAGCAGGGTTATTCCGGCAATTACCACCAGTAATCTCGAAACCATTGGCATCTCTTTATTAAACCACCAGCCTTCCAGGCCCATTGCAATAAGGGCCACGGCAGCAATTCCAAGCAGCAGAGCAATTATGATTTCCGCCAGGGGTGCCTGCAGTAATAAAGCTGGCCAGTAGACAAAAATAAAGGGCAAAACATAGGCCACAATGGCCATGCGCATTGACATAAAACCAATTTTCATGGGAGGCTCTCCCGCTATACTGGCTGCAGCAAAAGCTGTTACGGCAACCGGCGGTGTAATAGTAGCCATCGCTGCGTAGAACAAAATAAACATATGGGCAGCTAATGGTGTTACTCCTAATTTTATCATCACCGGTGCAGCAACAACAGCCGTAAGTAAATAAGCGGTACTTATATTCATGGCCAGTCCTAAAAACACGCTTAAGATCATAACCAGTAAGAGGGTCATTATCAATGAGGAATCAGAAAAGGCCATCAATGCTGAACTGATTTTTCCTCCGATTCCGGTGAGGTTAAACACTCCGATCATTATTCCACAGGAAGCCATTGTCGTTACGATCATTATTCCTTTTTCAACACCATCGGCCAGAGCCTCAGCTATCATCTTTAGATTCATACGGTTGGCAGGATTCAATATGCCAATTAAAACAATCAGACCTATTGACTCCAGTCCCACCCTTGATATACTGGCAGCTGTCAGCATTAGCCTGAGTACCAGATATATTATTGGAATAAAAAAGGGCAGTCCCCTTTTTACTGTTTCCCATAAAGGAGGTATTTCGCTGCGGGACATACCCTGCAAACCAGTTTTACGCGCCCGGAAATCAATGGTGAAATACAGGGCCAGGAAATATAGCAAAGCGGGCAAAAATGCTGCCACTGCCACCTGGGCATAGGGAATCCCTATGACTTCCGCCATAACGAAAGCTACCGACCCCATTACCGGGGGCATTAATATGCCTCCGGCAGAGGCACAGGTCTCGACTGAGGCGGCAAAATCACCGGAGTAACCTGATTTTTTCATCATAGGTATAGTAATAACACCAACTGTGGAAGCATTAGCCACCGGACTGCCGGAAATCATGCCAAATAGTCCTGATGCCAGTATGGCTATTTTGGCCAATCCCCCCCGGCTCCAGCCGGCAATTGCTGCAGCAAAATCAAATAAAAAGGCTCCTGCTCCCGAATACAATAGAAAAGCACCGAATATAACAAAAAGTATTACTTCATTGGTGGCCACCCCCATTATATTTCCCCAGATCCCATCAGTGGTAAGAAATAATTCTTCTATTATGTGTGCACCGCTGAAACCTTTATGACCAAATCGCCCGGTTATATATGGACCAGCCCAGAGATAACCCAGTGATATAATGCTGAGGAGTGACAGCCAGGGTCCTATTACTCTCCTGGTCCCTTCCAGTAATAATAATATAGTCAGAATACCCATTATTATATCCAGGGTATAAACTGTATCAACAAAAACGAATCTATGTACCAGGCGATCCAGATTAAGGAATATATAGATGCTCACTGTAATCGATAATAATGCTAAAACCCAGTCATACCAGGGAATACGATTTCTGGTATCAGTGCCGGGCATGGTGTAGGTCATAAAAGTTAGAGCAAAGAAAAGCCCAAAACTGAGACTGCGATGGAAAATAGGCTGGGGGTAATATATTATCGCCCAGAAAATATAGATAGCGGCGAAAAAGCCGATGGCTTTATGAAGCTTTCCCGGGAAACCGGTTAAAATCCTCCGCTTACCTTCCCCCCACAGATTACTATTGATCTTTTTTATAATATCTGGTTTTATTTGGTGCAAATGATTATACCTGCCTGACTTTAATTAGTTTCTATGATGGCTTTATAAAGCTGTTCTTTGGTAAATTCAGCATTTTGTGCAGAAAACATGGAACCATGATCCCCTTTTAATACCACCACTTCCATTTGATCATTCATCCTATGCCATAGTTCAATGGATAAATCCGAAGAAGGAGACGCTATTTCCGGTTTAAAGTAAATGACATTGCCCTGATAGGGTTTGATTTGATATCGCCTCCTGGCAAATCTTAAAAGTCCTTCCCGGTTTAAATAATTAATAATAGCTTTTTGCAGGATAACAGGACTGTTTTTATAAGCAAAATAAGATCCATCAACCATGAAATAAATTTTAATTCTGCGGGCTTTCAAGCGCAAATAGGAAAATAAATTAAAATCCCTGGGAAAACCATTGTTCTTTTCCTGGCGATTACCTGTTCTTTCCCGGGCACTTATAATAGTGTCAAATAATGCTAACAGCTGAACTTCTTCCCCTTCTTGTTTAATTTGCTGAGCAATTTCATAAGCCAGTACCCCACCCAGGCAATGCCCGGCCAGGATATAGGGACCGACGGCCTGGACGGAACGGATATCCTTTTTGTATTCTGCCGCAATCTGCTCAAAGTCCAGGGGATGCCGCCATTTATAAGCTTCCTGATTAAACTGGAAGCTGTAAAAAGGCTGGTCAGCTCCAAGGTGATTGGCCAGATTCATACAAACAGTCGGCGTGCCGTCAGCGGCATGAACAAAAAATATGGGTCTTTGCTCTCCCTCCGTGTGATAAGGAACCAGGAACCTCTTGATTCCCTCACAACCCTGGTTTTCTTTTAAATATTCTGCCAGATCCTCTATGCTGCTGTTTTTTATTATATAGGTAAGAGGAATCTGGCGGTGGAAGGTTTTAAATATATTCTCAAATAGGATCACCGCTTTTAAGGAATCCCCCCCCAGCTCAAAAAATGTATCATCAACACTTATTTGTTTCACTGGCAGAATCTTCCTGAATATCTGGTAAAGTATTTTTTCATTTTCATTGCGGGGCAGAATGATGGGCTCATCATTTCCTGCTAATGGCTGGGGTTTTATTCCTATTTTAGTTATATGTTCATATAGTTTCTTCCGCTGGACTTTGCCGGCATCACTTATTGGGATCTCCTCCAACACATATAAAACTGAAGGCATTTTAAATGCTGTTATTCTTCCGTTTAAAAAGCGGCGCAATTCCTTTAAATAAAGGCCGGTCCCTGCCTTTAAAACTATTGCTGCCCCTACTTCTTCCAGGCCTTCACCAGCAGGTACTGGAAAAACTGCTGTCTGCTTCACTGAGGGATGAGCACTGATGGCCTCTTCAACCTCATAGGGGGAAACTTTCTCTCCGCCCCGATTGATGATTTCCTTGTACCTGCCGACAATAAACAAATATCCCTCTTCATCTATATAACCGCTGTCACCGGTCCGGAACCATTCGCCGTGGAATGACGCCTCATTAACATCAGCTGAATTTTCATAAGCTTTTATCACCTGGGGACCCCGGACAACTATTTCACCTTCCACATTATTACCCAACTGCCGTCCCTTTTCATCCATAATGCTGACATCTATATTATCAGGTACACCCGCTGATCCTGCTTTTATCCCCTGGGGAGAATTCTGCGTACTGGAAATATTACCGGTTTCAGTCATGCCGTAACCCATATAAACCGGCACACAAAAAAGTCTTTCCATCCTCATTGCCATTTCACTGGTCAAAGGAGCACCACTGGATCTGATTTTTTGCAGGTTATTATTATCTATTGATTTATTTGTTTTTTCGCCATAATCGGCCAGGGATTGAAAAAGTACCGGGGTACCCAGAAGCCAGCTGGGTTTTGTCTCTTCCATCAATTTAAAAATAGTTTCCGACTGCAGACTCTCGGCATAAATAACTGTTCCTCCGGCAGCCAGGGCCATTATCGTATCATTCAGACTTATCCCTCTGTATACCGGAAAAGTAAACAGCAATCTATCAGCAGGATTCAATCCCATTTCCAGTTTTCTTTTTTGTGTTGAAGCAACTATATTTTCCTGCGTACGAGGAACAATTTTAGGGATGGAAGTAGTGCCGGAAGTATATAATATCATGGCAATATCATCATTATCAGCCGGGATCACAGGCTTCACTGCTGTTGTCCCACCCGTCAGCTGGTATTTATTTTCATTACCGGAACCTGATTTAATCAGATAAAATACCGGTATATTTAAATCTTCAGCAATTTTAATACAGATATTATCAGATATACCGGTGAGCAGAAAATCAATTTTTAACAGCTCCATATAAAAGCGATATTGCTCTGCTGAAAAATCTGGACTCAGAGGAACCAGGACAGCGATACTGGTAACAGCCAGTGAATAAAAAGCCATGTCAATGCCATTATCCGCGATAACTGCCACCCTCTGACTAAGCTCTATCCCCCGGCTGTTTAATTCTTCCGTTATAAATGTTACTGTTTCATATAATTGGCGATATGTAATACTCCGGCCATTTCCTTCGATCAAAGCCGCAGAATCAGGTCTGTCTTTTATATGAGGCTCAATTAGCTCCATTATCCGTCCATATATCATAAATACCTCCCGTTTTCTGTATTATTGCAATGTTTGTGTTGCATTTTGTATATAAAATCTTCTCCTGTCATCTGTTTTCATCAAATCTTTCCCGGTGAAACTGGATGGTCCTATCCAAAAAAGCCCCGGCTCTTTCCTTAAAATCCGCTGCAATTATGGTCTTGCCCAGCAAGTTTTCCAGGGCTAAAAAGCTGACCAATGATTCCATATTATAATTCTTTTCACCGTCATTAAAAAGCAGGGCCTCAGATACCTTTTCCCCATCAAATTTGGACAGGATTTCCCTTAATCCATCAGGCCGTCTTAAACCCAGCAGCATCACAGCGGGGTCATACCAGATGCTGCGCTGGTCATTGGCTTCCCAGTCTAAAATATAGACCTCTCCCTGCTTATCAACCATAATATTTGCCGGATGAAAATCACAATGAGCCCGGACGACAGGTACCATTTTATTTAACTGTTGTGCTTTTTCACTATATTGACCGGCAATCTGTTTGTACACATTCCTGCAATCCGGATCCACTGATAACTCTTCCAAATTATTTGCAATCCTTCTGCATAATTCATCAGAATATTCCCGAGGGTCTTTAAAAACCAGAGTATCCTTTGCCAGTGCTTTAATACAGTCCAGAGACTGACTTAAAAGGGTATTATAATCACTGCTGTTTTCATATAAAGATAGTAACTTTCCTTTTATAAATGTTTCCCGGTACCAATCCTCACCATATTCGATCAAATTCGGCAGAAAACTATAATCATGGTTTTTGCGGAACTCCAAAAGGTTTTTAAAACTCTGCCGGGGCTGACTGTTTTTTTGTACACTGGTAACAGTTGCATCACTGAAATCTAATAAATACAAGGCCCTTTTTCTTATAAGAAACATCCAGTGTTTTTCTTCCTGGCTAATGCCGGTTATGTCCATTGAACCTGCTGCCAGCAATCCAAAAGAATTAAGATAAGCGCGCCTGGCTATTTTCCTGCCGACTATCCGGTGTATTCCTCCCCGGGTATCATAATGTGACAGTGCATAGTCATTAACAGCAGCAGAGGGTTTACGGGGAGCAATAATGCTCAGGCGGGGATAAAAACACCACTTCCCCTGCCTCGGGTTGTTAAAACCCTGTATTTCTACATCGATTCCCCTGTTATAAAACAGCCTTTCTATCAATGCTTTATTTTCCTGCATAAACCTGTTCTTTTTCAACATTTATAACTCCTGAAGTATAAATATTTCATATATTGCAATAGTTAAATTATGTTTCAGGATAGCTCCTCCAGGACTTTTTCCAGGGCCTCCCGAGTGTATTCAGCATTTTCGGCATAAAATATGCTTAAATGATTGCCTTTGATCCTGATGATGCTAATATCCCGGGATAATTTCTCCCATAATTCCACTGAGGATCTTGACCCCTCACCGGCATCATCAGGTTGAAAGAAAACCACTTTTCCCGGGTATTCTTTTTGTTTATAATTGGAGCGGCCTAGACCTATGACAGTCCTTTTATCCATGCCTCTAAAAATAATTCTCCTGACCATATCCGGTGATTTTCTATAAATCAGCCGGCGGTAATAATACCATTTGGTATTCAGGTACTCGATGGGGCCCTCATTGAATAATTCCCGCATGTTACGGATCATATTAGCATTAAAACCATCTCTGGTTTCCGCCTCCGGTAATATGGTGTCGAAAACTGCCAGCAATGCAGCCTCCTGCCCCATTTCCATTAGCTGCAAACCAATTTCACTGGCGATGATGCCGCCAACACATAAACCGGCCAGTATATAGGGACCCTCCGGTTGTATTTTCCTGATTTCCCGCAAATACTCGGCGGCAATCTGTTCAAATGTAATAGGATGCAGCCATTTAGCTCCGTCAGGATTGAAGTTTATTCCATACAACGGCCGTTCCGGATCAAAGTTGACGGATATATGCCGATAAGCAACTGCTTCACCATCAGCCGAATGAACAAAAAACACCGGGGTCTTGCTGCCATTAACCTGAAAAGGCATAATAAATGAATAGGAGTCCTTTTCTCCCCGGTTAGCATCAATAATTTGCGCCAGGTTTTTAATGGTGCCGTTATTGAAGATATCCTTTAATGGCACCTGCACACCAAATTCATCTTCAATATTTCCAAATAAAACCGCAGTTTTTAAAGAATCCCCTCCCAGTTCAAAAAAAGAGTCAGTTATACTGAACCCTTTAACCAGCAATATCCTGGTAAATATTTCATATAATGTTTTTTCTGTCTGGCTGTGGGGGGGAATGATTGTTTCGTTGTCGCCAGCTAAAGGCTGAGCTGCTATTCCTGATTCTTTAATCTTTTTGTACAATATTTTCCGCTGTATTTTATCAGCATCACTTACCGGCATCTCCTCCAGAATAAATAAAACCGAGGGCATTTTAAAAGCGGTAACTTTGCCGTTTAAAAACCGGCGTAGATCTTTTAAATAAAGCTGTGTTCCTTCCCTTAAGACTGCTGCCGCCCCTACTTCCTCCTGTCCATCGCCTGCAAAAACTGGGAATACAGCAGCCTGGAGTATATGGGGATGGGTGTTCAGCACTGCTTCCACTTCATAGGGGGAGACTTTTTCCCCTCCCCGGTTGATAATCTCCTTGTATCTCCCCAGAACAAACAAATACCCGTCAGCGTCAATATATCCCCTGTCACCGGTCTTAAACCATCCATCCCGGAAGGATTCGCTGCTGACGCCATCTGCATAGCTTTCTATTACCTGCGGTCCCCGTACAGCAATTTCCCCCGTTAAACCGCAAGGCAGTATCCTGCCCATTTCATCCAGGACAGCTGTTTCTATGCCCAGTGGGACTCCTACAGATCCCGGCTTATAACCCCGGGGAGAATTCATACTCAAGGCTATATTGCCGCACTCCGTTGAACCATAACCTTCATATACAGGCCTTTGAAATATAGCTGTCAGTCTTTCCGCCAGCAATTCATTCAATGGTGCCCCTGCCGAACGTATGTATTTGAGTCCACTGATCACAGGCATTTTATTCCCTGTTTCTGCATGTACAGCCAGAGCAGACAAAACAGCCGGCCCCCCCAGCAGCCAGGTAGGATTGCCTCGTTTTGCTGCTGTCAGGATCTTATCCGGATCAATGCTGTCGGTGAACATAGCTGTACCGCCAGCAGCCAGTATCGCCAGTGAATCTATCAGGGTTATGCCCCTGTGGGAGGGAGTAGTGATCAACAGCTTATCATCAGCAGTCAGATGCATTTCTTCTCTTCTTTGTCGGGTGGCAAAATATAAGTTTTTATGACTGCGGGGTACCAGTTTGGGTTCTGCAGTGGTCCCGGAAGTAAACTGCAGCAATGCCATATCATCACCATCTGGCCAATCTTTATCGGCATCAGCTGTTTCCGAATACTTTCCTCCCGATAAAAGAAAAACTGAATGATTGACGTTTTGCTGGCGCTTTAAATATATAACCGGCCTAGCCAGTTCATCAGCTGCTTGCCGGCACAGGCCGCCGGAATCCTCGGCGGTCAAAAGTATATCCGCCTTAAACAGCTGGAGATAATAAAGATATTGTTCTCTTGAAAGATCAGGGCTTAAAGGTATAAATACCGCCCGGTTGGAAATAGACAGAAATGCCGGCATAACTTCCATGCTCCCCGGGAGAACTGCAGCTATCCGGTCTCTTTTAGATATACCCAGCTCATGTAAGGCCTCGCTTAAGCTCCGGATCGAATCAAGGAGACAACTATATGTTAAGGTCTCCCCTCCCGCTCCCATTAAAGCAGGTTTATCCGGATATTCTCCGGCAGCTGGTTCTATCAGATCGATAATACGATTTCCTGGCAATGTTCCACTTCCTAATAATTTATCTAAATACATTTATTTCTGAGTTTGGCAGATAATACTTTTTATAGCTGCCATGCAGTATTTAAAAATGCCCTTCAAAGCACTGGCGAAGGTTCCTCTGCGTTTATAAGCCCTTTCTTCCAGGCCTCCAATTTGTTGCCAGCAACACAATTAAGACAGTACTCTACGCGGACCACGATGAGCTGTAAACAGCCAGATTATTGATACTTTGTTATCGCCCATGGTGGAATCAATTGAATTATACGTAAGCCTTATTTATTTTAACAGGCCTGCTTCCCGGTAATACTTCTCCGCACCGGGGTGCAGATCGAGCTGGGATTGCTTGACAAAATCCCCTGGATCGACTTCAGCCATTGAAGAATGGGTTGAACGTAGATAATCCAGGTTTTCATAAAATGCCCGGGTAATTCTATATACATTTTCCTCCGAACTGTCCATCGGAACAATGAAAGTGGTATATGTATTCAGATTGGGTATATCTTCTTCCAGGAAACTATAGACCCCGGCAGAAAATACCGACTGAAAATAACCATATTCTTCACACATTGCATTTATTATCTCAGTATCTAATTTCAACAAAACAACGCCTTTGTTTTTAGACAATTCTTCTATACTGGGTGTTGGCACGAAGGAACTTAGTATAATCCCGTCAATCTTTTTATCAGCCAGCATTTGTATGCCGGTTTCAATGTTCTGGTTTAAAAGTTCTCCCCCCCAGCTATTATAATCATCTACTGTCAAACCATAAAGGGACAGGATCCGTTGAAAAAATATATCACTGGAACCACCGGGCATACCGATTGATATGCGCAGTTTCATTTTATTAGCGATTATTTCCTCCAGAGAATCTATGCCCAGTTCGCTATTGAATACCAGATGATTAGAACCGGTAAAAGTATTTATGACGGAAGCCAGATTATCCATTTCTTCGTTATAAGGGTATTCACCCGCCCGGGCTGCTGCTACCAGACTCGAATTACTGAATCCCCCATCTGCTTCCCCATTATTGATACGAGTAACATTGGTGCCCAAATTTCCCGGAACTACTGTTACCACAGAATCGGGATAGCTTTTATTGATGCATTCGGCCAGTCCGTTCATAACAATAGCGCCGGGGCCTGTGGAAGAAGCCCCCAAAAAGGTGAGGTTCATCGGCTCCCCTTTTGAATCACCGGTCTTATCTTCTGTGTTAATATTTCCGCAGCCGACAAAAATTAATGAAAAAATAATTAGTAAAGAAACAACCCTCGTCATTTTGCTTTTTTTCATTATGCATCACTCCATTTCTCCATCATCACTACTGTGTAAAAGCAAACTCACCCCAGCTTTTGACATTATTCCCCTTTGTCCAGATTAAATTGTAGATAAATAAGCAGAATTGACATATAAGTCAATTCTGCTTTTCTGGAATTATTCCTGCATTATATTAAACCACATGAATTGTTTTTCGTCTTTATTTAATTGGCTTGCCGTCCTTCCATTCACCGTCATAAGCAAGGGTGCCGTCTTCATAATAAGATTTTCCCTGGCCGTGCCTTTTGCCGTCCTTCCATTCACCCTCATACCAGAGATTCAAATTGTCGTAATAAAGGCATCCATAGCCTTCATATTTGCCGTCGACCCAATCCCCCTCATATATCCTGCCGTCTTTAAAATAAGCCTTGCCTTTTCCGTGAGGTTTGACCCCATCCAGTTCCCCTTCATAAGCAATACTTAATCCGCTTTTCTGCAGTACTTCCTTTTTGGTTTTCCCCTTGAATTGTCTCATCTGATGATCCATATACATCCCCTCCCCTTTTATGAATAATTATAACATAAGATGCCAATAAACTTCATTTTACAAAGGGCAAATTCTTAAAGTTTTCCCTCGAGCCATATTATTTATGTTACAATTATCAATAAAAATTTAATGAGAGGGGTAATTATATTGGGAATGAAAAAAATTATCTCATGGTTCTTGATTACGATCCTGGTTTTGGGCGTGGGGTTAATGGCTGCCGGATGTTCAAATAACAAAGCAGCGGACAATCAGCTGAAAGTTGGCCTGGAATGTGCTTATCCTCCTTTTAATTGGTCGCAGACCGACGATTCCAACGGTGCTGTTCCCATTCTGCGCAGCACAGAATATGCCGGAGGCTATGATGTTGAAATTGCTAAGAGATTAGCTGAAGGTATGGGCAAAGAACTCATCATCGTTAAAACCGAATGGGATGGGCTGCCGCCTGCATTGCAGTCTGGCACCATTGATGCCATTATTGCCGGTATGTCACCTACTGCGGAAAGAAAGAAAACCATTGATTTTTCCGATCATTATTATCGTTCCGACCTGGTAATGGTAGTTAAAAAAGGTTCCGTTTTTGAATCGGCCGAGAGTCTGGCAGATTTTGCCGATGCCAAAATAACTGCCCAGTTAAACACCTTCCATTATACCGTAATCGAACAAATCCCCGAGGTCAAAAAACAAACTGCCATGCAGGACTTTAACGCTATGCGGGTAGCCTTGCAGTCAGGCATTATCGATGGATATATCTCTGAAAGGCCAGAAGGTATCTCCGCTACTGCTGCCAACAACAATTTTGCCATGGTCGTTTTTGAACCTGGACAGGGTTTTGAGGCCTCCGATGATGATGTTGCAATTGCTGTCGGAATCAAAAAGGGCAACACGGAATTAGCTGACGCTGTGAATGCAATACTAAAAGACATTTCCGAAGATGAAAGAATTAACCTGATGGACAATGCCATCAAGAATCAGCCGGCGTCCCAGGATTAAATATAAATAATCAGGATATATGACTTATCTGGAGTGTATTAATAAATGGAAGTAGATGCAGCAAGTACATTTTTACAATGGGTTCAATATATTTTAATTACTTACTGGCCCCTTTTCTTAAGAGGGGCCGGTGTAACTTTACTTATTTCTTTGACCGGCACCATTGTTGGCTTTGGCCTGGGGATAATCATCGGTGTTATTCGCACTATCCCCATTGATCAGAACCTGAATATTTTTCAAAGAGGCTTTTTGAAAACCGTTAATTTTATACTGCTGTGCTATATAGAAATATTCCGCGGCACACCTATGATGGTACAGGCCATGGTCATATTTTATGGGGCGGCCATGGTGTATAATATTCATTTATCTCCGATCTACGCGGGGATTTTTATTGTGTCAATAAATACTGGTGCTTATATGGCCGAAATCGTCCGCGGCGGCATTATCTCCATTGACAAAGGTCAATTTGAAGCCGCCCATTCCATCGGCATGACTCATGCTCAGACCATGTTCAGCATTGTTTTGCCCCAGGCGATACGTAATATTCTGCCGGCATTAAGCAATGAATTTGTTATAAATATTAAAGACACTTCTGTTTTGAGTGTTATTTCAGTTTCCGAGCTGTTCTTCATTTCCAAATCAGCGGCCGGGGCTAATTATCGATTTTTTGAAGTGTTTTTAATTACCTGCGTTATTTATTTTATCATGACTTTTACCGTTACCCGTATATTAAGGTATTTTGAAATATTGTTGGAGGGCCCTTCCGTTTACACCATTCACGGTTCGCAAACCGTACCGGAAGCAGAAATACGCATTAACACCAGGGAGAAGCATTAATGGGAAAAATTATTGAAGTGCAGCATTTGAAGAAATTTTTTGGCGCGAACGAGGTATTGACCGACATTAATTTTTCGGTGAGCAAGGGTGAAGTTGTTTGTATAATTGGTGCCAGCGGATCAGGCAAATCCACCCTGCTGAGATGTTTGAACCTTTTGGAATTAGCTACCGACGGAGATATTTTTTTCCGCGGGGAAAATATTCGGCAGCATTCCATGTCCAATGCTGTTTATCGGGCAAAAATGGGTATGGTGTTCCAGCAATTCAATTTATTCAACAATCTGTCCGTTCTGGATAATTGCGTAATTGGTCAGATAAAGGTTTTAAAACGAGAAAAAGAAGCCGCCCGTAAAAAGGCTATGGAATATCTGGAGATGGTCGGTATGGCTCAATTTATAAATGCCAAACCCCATCAAATATCCGGAGGACAAAAACAGCGGGTGGCTATTGCCCGGGCATTGTCCATGGAACCGGAGGCACTTCTTTTTGATGAACCGACCAGCGCCCTGGATCCGGAAATGGTCGGAGAAGTACTGAGGGTAATGAAAGACCTGGCTAAAAGCGGTTTGACCATGGTAGTGGTAACCCATGAGATGGCTTTTGCCCGTGATGTGGCTAACCGGGTGGTATTTATGGACAGCGGTGTCATCGTTGAAGATGATCTGCCGGAAATAATCTTCAACAATCCCCAGAATGAAAGGACCCGGATATTTTTAAAGCGCATACTGGAAGACAGATAATATCAATGAAGGGGACTGCAATTATTGGCAGTCCCCCTTTTTTTGTGTTTTTTAGGTGTGAGATCATTTTATGGTGTGATTATTTCAATACCCTGTACCACGTTTTGTCCGTACTGGTTTTCATAGTATTCAATTCTGACCTCTTCACCGCCCTGCAGATCAAGGCTGTCAAAATGATTTCTCACTATATCTGATATCATGAAAACCCTGGCATACCCGTCATTAATTTTAACTTCGAAAAAGTTATTATCCGCCAGCCCTACATAAATGCCGGTATCAATTCTCTTCTGAGGTATTTGTTCTTGCGGCGGGGAAAATGTTTTAAATGAAGTAATAACCTCTTCAAAGTCCTGCTCCAATTTCCTGAAATTATTTATCAGGTTTTTATCGCCAGGAGGCACCTGGACATCAGTGGCATGTGCCCAGCCGAACAAATAGATTTCATTTTCCCCCAGGTATCGCAGACCATATGCATCCCCGGCCTCCAGCATTGTTGTTTGGGAATATTCTCCTTTATTGTATACCTCGATGCGGCCGATTTTCCCGAGACTGCCGTCGGGATCCTCCGCCTGAATTTCACGGCTTATAAAATACACTGAATTCTGCCCTGCTTCTATCAGTACATTTTCTTGAAATTCCTCATTCATTGCCAGCGAAAATCCAAATTGTTCGTTTTTATATTCGACATTTTTTTCCGTCTCCCCCGGCCCCTGATTGAAGTATAGATATGCCACAACGGCTATGATAACCAGTATACCTATCAGGGCAAATTTCTTCTTATCCATTATTCTCACCATCCTGCATCTATTTCTATATGCCTATAATTACGCCGTTTTATAAAATAACTTGCGCCGCATTTTTCACCAGGGGATATGAAGGGGAATGGCCGAAAGTTTCAGCTGACATTTTACTATGACGCCGCCGTCCCAGAAGATCAGCCAGCGCAATTTATCTAGGTTTTGCCCGATTCAAATATTATCACTCTGCGAGGCAGCGCAAAACTATATTATTTCCCACAATGATTTTATAAATCGGCGGCATAGATTTCTGTATATACAAGCTGGCCTTGAATACGTTCTGATTTCATTAAAGATATTCTGTTAACATCAGTTTTTACCGGGGGAATAATCTGGCTGAACTTATTCTGGTCGAATTCTGCCGGAACAATCACCTGGCGGCCTATTGTCAGATGGGGTTTAAAGGGGCGCTTTTCCTGGTCAAAGCCGGACCGGGCCAATTTTTCCCCTAACTGCTGATAAATCTGATGGAGATATCCCTGGTCCTCTATTCCTATCCAGTAAATATCTCCCCCCCGGCGCTTAAAACTTCCCCCTCCGTCAAATGCTAATTGAAAAGGCCGGCAACAGATTCCATTCATGGCTTCATGGATCAAAGGCAAACGGTGTTCATCCACTTCTCCCAGAAACACCAGTGTTATATGGAGGTTTTCCCGGCGGGTGAACTTCCCCGAGGTACTGTTGCTTTTAAGCCAGGCAACAGCATCAGTTAAATGATCCTTTATCACTTCATTAAAATTTATCGCAATAAACAGGCGCACTATTGATCCCCCCTGTTGTTCGTGGCTTTTGTGATTGAATCCATCATAATACACCTCCTTTATTGTTACAAGAACGCTCCTCCCCATTGAACAGCTGCCCCGGGGATATTTTAATACCAAAAGATGACTTTACAAGATCTTCACCCGGGATCTGAGTAGATTATTTAATTTATCCATATGCTATAATTTAGGTAATCTCCTGACATTCAAGATATGATAAATGTAGAAAGAAGGGATGAATCAATGGCTTTTAAAATAACAGACCAGGTTAGCTGGGTCGGTAAAATCGACTGGGAATTAAGGAGTTTCCATGGTGATGAATATTCCACCCACCGGGGAAGTTCTTATAATTCCTATTTAATTGAAGATGAAAAAACCGTTTTAATTGACACTGTATGGGGCCCCTTTGCCCATGAATATGTCAAAAACCTGAAGAAAACCATAGATTTGAATAAAATCGATTATGTCATTGCCCTCCATTCAGAATCTGACCATAGTGGTGCATTGCCGATACTAATGAATGAAATCCCCTCAGTACCTATCTATTGTACTGCCGCGGGAGCTAAAATTATAAAAGGCCATTATCATCAGGATTGGAACTTCGTGGAATACAAGACCGGTGATACCCTTGATATCGGCAGCAAACAATTGGTTTTTGTCGAAGCCAAAATGCTGCACTGGCCAGACAGTTCCTTTGTCTACCTGACCGGTGACAATATATTGTTCAGCAATGATGCCTTCGGCCAGCATTATGCATCTGAACTCATGTACAATGACCTGGTAGACCAGGGGGAATTATATCAGGAAGCATTAAAATACTATGCCAATATCCTCACCCCTTTCAGTCCTCTGGTCACCAGGAAAATTGATGAAGTGCTTAAACTCAACCTGCCCGTGGACATAATTGCTCCCAGTCATGGGATCCTCTGGCGGGATGACCCGGCCCAGATTATAAAAAAATACCTGCAATGGGCCGATCAGTATCAGGAAAATCAGATCACCATAATCTACGACACCATGTGGAATGGGACCAAAAGGATGGCCGAAGCCATTGCCGAAGGAATTAAAGCGGCTGATCCCATCGTCGATGTCAAATTATATAATCTGGCCCACACCGATAAAAATGATGTTATAACCGAGCTGTTCAAATCCAAAGCTTTTTTAGTGGGTTCACCGACCATCAACCGCGGTATCCTGTCAGCAGTGGCAGCAGCTTTAGAGTTAATTGCCGGTATGGGCTTCAAGGGTAAAAAAGCTGCATCATTTGGCTCTTATGGTTGGAGCGGCGAATCCTCCGCCATTATCCAGGAGCGGCTGCAGGCCGGCAAAATAGAAATTATTGAACCGGGTTTAAAAGTACTTTGGAATCCCGATGCAGATGGTTTGAAAAGCTGTCGCGAATTCGGTCAGATAATTGCCGATAAACTTAAATAATATTGGAGTCAAAACCCCTCTGCCTGATTATAGGCAGAGGGGTTTTTATATTTTCCGGATGCTGGCAGCAATGAATAAAACCCTGGCCTTTGTAAGAATACTATTAATAACTTTTACAAGGAGGTTTCATTAAATGGCAGAAAATAGATTAGCAGGCAGGACGGCGGTGGTTACCGGAGCTGGTTCAGGAATGGGGCGCTCTATTGGAGAACTCTTTGCCCGGGAAGGTTGTGCAGTGGTGCTGGCTGATTATAATGAAAAAACAGTACAGGAAACCGCTGAAATAATAAAAAAGAACGGTCATAAAGCGATGGCGATCCGGACCGATGTCTCCGATCTTAAACAGGTGGAAAAAATGATAGATGCTGCCGTGGACAATTTTGGCGGTCTGGACATACTGGTCAATAATGCCGGAGTTTTTGATGAATCCAAACTGGTGACTGAATCTGATGAAGCATCCTGGGATAAAGTCCTGGATGTTAATCTGAAGGGTCCCTTCTGGGCATGCAAACATGCCATACCACATATGCTGAAAAAAGGCCGGGGAGCTATTGTCAATGTATCTTCAATCGCCGGTTTGATCGGGGGAGCCGGCGGGGCTGCCTATACAGCTTCCAAGCATGGATTAATAGGTCTGACCAAACAGATGGCGGTTTCCTATGGTCCCCAGGGAATAAAGGTCAATGTCATCTGCCCCGGGGCTATTGTAACTGGCATGCTGCCCAGGGAACAGGCCGAGGATCTTGACAATCCTTACCGGGCCAAGTTTTTAAGTGTTCCCGCTGCTCGTGTGGGCGAGGCAAGCGAAATAGCCTTTGCAGCATTGTTTTTGGCTGGTGATGAATCCGATTTTATCCACGGCCAATCCCTGGTGGTGGATGGCGGCTGGGTGATTCAGGCCTAGCGGCAAAAGATTCCTATATTTACCCTGAATCAGAAGCATTTTCTCGTAGGGGGCTTATTATAAAAAGCCCCCCTTCATCTGTAATTTCTTTTACCCTCGTTTCGTTTAATAACTATCCCCCATCATCTTTTTAAATCAATTCCAGCCAGATCAGGAATTTGACAGTCACTTTACCAAAATAATTGTTTTCTGCTGCCAGGACTTAATCTGCCGGGTAATTGCGTGCTATCGGCTTTATTTATTTACATTTTAAACCCCTGGCGATCTAACCTGTCAGCAGTTGTTGGGCGTTATAAAGTCTGTTAGAACCATGCTATAATATTAATAACAGTCAGGCGAAATCCATTTTTTATCCGGCCAAATAACTATTGATTCTAACAGAGGTGGTTTTTTTGATCATTACTGTTTCCCGGCAAACCGGAAGCCTGGGCGAAGAAATAATTGCGCTTTTAGGTCAAAAACTGGGCATGCCGGTCATTACCCGCAAACTGGTGATGAATGAATGGTTCCCCGCTATTGCCAGCAAGCATGAATTACATATGCTGAATGAAAGTCCCTCTTATTTTCTCACTGATTCATCATCCGGAATCAGCTTTGCCCAGCATCTGGAGAATTTATTAAAAGATTTTACCGCCGATCAGGATGCCATTATTTTTGGTATGGGTGCCCAGATCATTTATGCTAATGATCCTGATGCCCTGCATATAAAAATAATGGCCTCCCGCGATGTGTTAATTAAACGTATTATTGCTACCCATCACCTGGACCGGCAGGATGCAGAAAGATTTCTGGAACTGACCGACCGTAAACACAAACGCTATATTTCGTCCATATATGGTCAGGATTGGGCTGACCCGGCC
This sequence comes from Syntrophomonadaceae bacterium, assembly GCA_012515055.1. GTDB lineage: Bacteria > Bacillota > Syntrophomonadia > Syntrophomonadales > Syntrophomonadaceae > UBA1368. The sequence continues at coordinate 38,805 of JAAYZA010000288.1, forward strand.
TTATATGATATAACGCTAAACACTGATATGATCGGCATTGATGAAGCCGCCGCCCTTATATTTCAAATGGTTGAATACCGGCGAAATGCTATCCCCGCAGATAGATTAAATACCCCCAACGAGGAATCGCCGGCGGTAGATTTCAAACACCCCTCAGAAGAAGAATTTGCCCGCATACTGGATATGCACGAAATAGAATGGCAGTATGAACCAAGGACCTTCCCAGTGAAATGGGATGCAGAAGGCAATGTCATCCAGGCTTTTTCGCCGGATTTTTATCTGCCCCATTTCAATACATTTATAGAAATAACAACAATGGACCAGAAATATGTTTCAGAAAAAAAGAAAAAGGTTAAACTGCTGAAAAAGCTCTATCCCGGTACCAATATTAACATTGTTTTTAAAAATGATTTTAATCAATTAGTGAAAAGGTTTAAATTATATGATTAATATATAATTGAGGGTTTTGACTGTCACTCTGAGCGACATTGCAATTAAAACAATAATCGATTATGCAAAATCCTCAGTTTACTGCGGGAGCAGTTTATCCGGGCTGATAAAAAGCAGATACACCTGGTGGTGAATCTGCTTTCTTTAAATAAGTAAGCTCCAACGAACCTTTATCAACTTTCACCCTTCATTGCCTTCTACTCTGCTTTCTTCTGCAACTTTCCATAATCACCTTCATCTCGGTTCTGTCAGTTACTCGTTGTCTGCCTCAGCTTTACTCTACTTCTGTCCTTACTTTATATCAATCCCTAAAGACCAATGTAAGAACTTCCATTTTGTAGAACCTGATACAAACCCTTTTCCCTGTCTTCCCTTCGGTATAGCAGCTTTTTATACTGCCGATGCTTATTTTCAGTTGTTTCATCAAGTTTTGTTTCCGGCTCTGTCAGGTTTCCGTTTTAGGAATTCCTTGGAGCTTGCTATAATGATAAATGAATATTCAGACTATTGCAAAGTCTAAATATGGTTAAATTTTAGGACTGATAAGAGTTTATCGTTTTATTTTTTTGATTTACTCAATATTTATATTAATATCTTCCTTTCTTAATATTATATAATAATATTAAGACTGCAGGTAAAATTGCTCCGCTGTTAACCAATAATATATACTGACCTGAATTAGCAGGAAATAGGCTGAGGATGTTTAATACTTCTATTGGTTGGTGCAAATTAAATGAACTGAAGAAAGGAAATTTTATGGATCTTAAAACTGACCTTCCCGGTAAAATTGTTTTTTCGGCCGAACAAATTAAAAAACGCATTGAGAAAATCAGCCGGGAAATCAATCAGGATTATCAGGATAAAGAACTGGTGATTATTGGGGTACTCAAAGGCTCAGTATATTTCGTCACTGATCTGACCCGTCATTTGACCGTGCCGGTTTCTATCGATTTTTTATCGATCGGCTTATCTTCTGAACCTTCTGGAACTGGCAAAGCAATAAAGATCAAAAAGGATGTGGAAATCGACTTAAAGGAGCGCCATGTTCTGCTGGTCGAAGATGTGATCGGCACCGGTTTTACCCTGGGTTATATCTGTCAGCACCTGGAATCCATGCAGCCCGCCAGCTTTAAAATCTGTGCCCTGCTGGATAATCCTGCCGGGAGACTGATTACTATTAATATAGATTATCTTTGTTTTACCATGCCCGATTCTTTCCTGGTCGGATATGGCCTTGACTATAAAGAACTGTATCGTAATCTGCCTTATATTGCCGAGTTAAAAATTTGAGCAGCTGGAGTTGACATAATGGAACAAGATTTAATGCGGGAGAAATTCATCGATATTCTGGCCAGGTTTACCGTTTATACCGGCATTCATCTGCCTGATGATGTTTATGCTAAACTGACCGAACTCAGAAAAGATGAAACTTCGGCAATGGCCCGGGTGATTTACGATGCCATGTTTGACAACCTGGCAATGGCCCGGGAAATGAATCGGCCTTGCTGCCAGGATACTGGTGTAATTCAATATTTTGTCCAGGCGGGAACTGGTTTTCCCCTGATTGACGGGATTGAGCACTGTTTGCAGGAAGCCGTAAAGAGAGCGACTGTTATTGGTCCCCTGCGGCACAATGCCGTCGAGATCTTCGATGAAAAAAATACCGGCAATAATGTGGGAACAAAAATCCCCTGGATCGACTGGGAAATAGTCCCCGCCAGTGATGAAGTTACGATTACTGCATACATGGCCGGCGGGGGCTGCAGTCTGCCCGGTTCTGCCCGGGTGCTCATGCCCCTGGAAGGCTATGAAGGGGTGGTCAAATTTGTTTTTGACCAGGTGACCTCCTATGGAATAAATGCCTGTCCCCCGCTTTTGATCGGCATAGGCATCGGCGGCTCGGTTGAAGTGGCGGCTAAATTGTCAAAAAAAGCTTTACTGCGCCCCCTGGGAACTCAAAATCCCAATCCCCGCGGGGCCGAGCTGGAATCCCGCATCGAAACCGGTTTAAATAATATCCAGATCGGACCCGGCGGCTTGAGTGGTGTGAAATCAGTTATGGGGGTGCATATTGAGCAGGCGGCCCGGCACCCGGCCACACTGGCAGTGGGTCTGTCTACTGGCTGCTGGGCCCATCGGCGGTCCGTGATCAAAATAGGACCAGCCCTGGAATATAATATTATTTCTCACAAAGGAGCCCGGTTATGAATAAAAATATAATCACAACCCCGATAAAAGATGAAGCAGTCGAGGCCCTTGGTATCGGTGATATTTTCTATCTCAGCGGTTATTTGATAACCGCCCGGGATGATGTTCATCACCGCTTGATCAGGCAGGGAAAAAAGCTGCCACTGGATCTTAAACGACAGGCTATTTTCCATGCCGGGCCCATTATGCAGGAAATCAAGGGAGAACCGGGTAAATACCGGGTCATTTCTATCGGCCCCACTACCAGTATGCGTATGGAAAAATACGAAAAAGACTTTATTCCCCGGACCGGGGTCAAAATCATTATCGGTAAAGGCGGAATGGGCTCTGATACCGCGGAGGCCTGCCGGGAAAATAAAGTCATCCACGCAGTTTTTCCCGGGGGCTGTGCCGTCCTGGCAGCTAATTGTGTTGCCGAAGTGGAAGCAGTGGAGTGGCTGGATTTAGGCATGCCGGAAGCAATGTGGGTAATGCGGGTCGAAGAATTCGGCCCCCTGATCGTTTCCATCGACACCCGGGGGAATAATTTATTCGAAAACAATAAAGTCCTGTTTAATCAGCGCAAAGACACAGTGGTGGCTGATATCTGTCAGCATGTAGACTACCTGGATTAATAGCGATATAGATAAATATTTTTATATTATATTTTTCCGTGCCGATAAATCATTAAGAAATTCATTGACTGCCTCCCAGGGGGTTGCCCAGGATGTGACCAGACGAATGGCCGAATTTTCCGCGTCCATGCGAGGACCGATATTAAACCCGTATTTGGCCTGCAGTTCTGTGATAATTTTATCCGGCAGGATGGGAAACTGCTGATTGGAGGGAGAATCAGTCAGGAATTGGTACCCCGCCTCCTCAATGCCCTTTCTTAATATCATAGCCATTTCATTGGCATGCCGGGCCAGTTCAAAATAGAGATCATCTGCAAATAACTCCAGAAACTGAATCCCCAATAGCCTGCCTTTAGCCAGCAATGCCCCTTTTTGCTTCATATGAAAACGAAAATCCGCCTTCAGTTCTTCCCGGCTGATCACCAGGGCTTCCCCCAGCAATGCCCCGTTTTTGGTGCCGCCGATATAAAAAGCATCCATTAAATCGGGCAGATCATTAAGGGACAGATCATTTTGACTGCAGGTAAGGGCTGAACCCAGCCGGGCTCCATCCATGAAAAACAGCAAATGATTGTCACAGCAAATTTTATGCAATTCTTCAATTTCACTACGGTTATAAACAGTGCCCACTTCCGTTGAATTGGAGATGTAGACCAGCCGGGGCTTGACCATATGTTCATCGGTATGTTCATCCAGCACCCTTTTCACATGATCCGGCACCAGTTTCCCATCATCAACTGTAACTGAAATGATTTTATGACCGGTGGCCTCGATGGCACCGGTTTCATGCACTAATATATGGGCCGTATCTGGAGCAATAACTGCTTCGTGGGGTCTTAAAAAGGCTGAGAGTGCCGTCAAATTGGTCTGCGTACCACCTGGCAGCAGGTGGACATCCACATCCTGACGGCCTGTTTTCTCCTTGAGCAATGCTATTGCTTCCAGAGAATATTTATCTTCGCCATACCCGGTGGTTTGTTCCAGATTGGTATCCAGTAATGCCTTTAATATCCGAGGATGGGCCCCTTCGCTGTAATCATTGGTAAAACTGTACATATCTTCATCCGCCTCATAAATAAAATTAAAGGGGAGTACCTGGGTACCCCCCTAAATTATACACTTATTTTAAATTTAGATCTGATTTTATTTCATCCTCTGCTACAATTTATGCTTCCCCTTCAGCACAGGTGTTCACCTGGTCCGCTGCTTTGCCTGTGGGGCTTTCATCTGCTGCAATCTCCCCGGCGGCTTCATCCGGACCGGCTGCCAGCCTGCTCTCCCCTGCCAGTTCATTCCCAGCGGCGTCCGGTGTAATCCCTCCAGCCGCCTCCTCCAGAATGGCATCTGGTATACTCTGTCCGCCTGTCTCCAGCGTGCTGGCAACTGGTTTTTCCATTCCGTCTGCCATTGAGGCCGGGACGACTTCTTCACCAGCATTATTCTGCATCTTTTCCCACCATTTTGTATGACGGCGCATTATATATTCCTGACCGATCACCCCGGTAAACATGCTGGCAACCAGGGGCCGGTTGTCTTTGAGCAAAAATGCCAATAAATGAACGATGATGGAGAATAGTAAAATCACCGTAAAAATATTATGGATCATAGCCAGCCAGAAAACAGTACCAGCGGAAAACTCTACACCGGGCAAATTTTTATATACTTTTAAGATTCCGGTAAGGATCAAGGCCAGAATGGTAAAAGCTGTTACAGCAAAAGCCAGACGCTGTTCAGCCAGGTATTTATCATTTTCCGGTTCTTCGGCCAATCCCACCATGGCGGCAAATATCTGTATGGATTCTTTAAAATCTCCCTTCCGGGGCAGAACATCGATCTTTCTGGTTCCTATTAAATAAGTCAAATAATAAATGCTGACAAAAATAAGTACGATAGCAGCATAATAATGCAGATTCAAAGTTATATAAAAATCACTGGACCATCCCATCCCGGGCAATTGATCGACAAAATAGCGTTTGTAAATGGGCATCTGGCCAAAGCCGCTGAAAAACAGCACCAGAATGGACATGGCAGTAAACCAATGGACGAAACGGATGGACAGATTATGTCTTTTAATCTTCATGATCAGCCCCTCCCTTCATGATATTATAGGCGCTGATCCCGGCAGCTAAAACACCGGCAACCGGTGCGATGGCAAATCCGCTCATCATTTTGGCCGGCTCGTCCAATGGATTTTGTATTTCCGGGGACATGATTATCCGCCCCGGCTTGCCGTCAATATCCTGTTCCTTGATGGCCTTGTTGATAGCTTCAAAGGGTATTTTGGAAATATAATAATTCGATGTTCCCCCGTTTTCAACATCTCCATAAATATATCCATCATTATCTTGTGCCCATTTATGTGCATAGTCCCTGAGCTCTTCTTGGGAGCCAAATTTAATTGCACCCTGAGGACAAGCAGTAACACAGGCCGGTTCCTGGCCTTTTTTGATCAGATCATAGCACATATCACATTTGTACATGACTCCCCCGCCAGCAAACTTGGGTGCCGCTTTAAGATATAAACCAACACCCGCCTGCCGCTGAGGAATATGCCAGGGGCAGACATCCCGGCATTTGGACCCGCCGAAACAACCATTGGGATTTATTACAACGGGACCTTCCGGCATTTTATCATTAACTCCGAAGGGACATAAAACGGAACAGGGCGGATTATCACAATGCATGCATTTGCGAGGTATATGGACTTTTACCGTCTTCCCCTGATGTTCAAATTCCAGGTGTTGAACATAGGTCCAATTATAAGGTGTGAGCCGATCAGTCACTTCTCTTTTATCCGACCAATCTTCATAGTTCTTTTGCGGCCAGTAATTCATGATATCAGCTTGGGGCTCAGGAAAATTAGGTTGATTTTTTGTCCGGCAAGCCACAACACACCGGGGGGTATCAAAATTTACACAGCCATCACATTTTTCCAGATCATGCAGTAAAGCATAATTACCTTCTGCCGCAGCCTTAGCAACAGCTTTATCAGTCCCGGTCATTATCACAGCTGCTGTAATTCCTGATATTGCCGCCCTTTTTACAAAAGTTCTTCTGGTAATACTCATTTGCCAACCTCCCATTGTTATACCCGTCAGGGGTATAATAATCATAAACAAATATTTCTATTTTGGCAACTGCTAAATTGTTGAATTAACAATTTCATTTGATACCGGGCGGGGCAAATATGATTAACCGACAAAGCAAATATGCTTCCCCCGTTTTTTACAGAGGAAGCATAAAAAATAGCTAAATATTTAAATCAACATTTTTTCGCCGGATCTTTTACACATTTGTCGTAGGGGAGCAAGAACTCCCTGATACCGCTGGAGTAGGGTGCTATCTCGTACAACTGGAAATAGACCACTACCCCCTGTGGTGTACAGTAAAAATTATTAACATCGAAATACTGTTCGACCAGTTCTGCATAGTTATCAAAATATATATCCGGATTTTTCTTGATCTGTTCGATTACCTTATCTTTGATATACCTGCGATAGTCAAACAAACACTCAAATAGTTCACTTAATTTAATCATCTGACCGGTTTGCAGATTCCAGGTCTGAGATGTCCTGGTAGTTAAACCGTGGGCACCGCCGGTGTATTCGTAGCGGTCAAAGTAAAGACTGATGATACAAGCCCGGTTATACGTAATTTTATAATTATCATCAGCTGCAAATACCCTCACCGGATAACCATTTTTGACATCATCCAGATATTGTTCTACAGCCATTTTATAAAGCTCGGTTTCTACGTATTTCTGATACTCCAAAGCCCGATTTTTATAATATTGATTCATTATTTTAGCGGCCTTTTGGTAATTATCAGCCGCAAATTCCGGGTATTGTATCCGGTAATTTAAAACCGTCTCCCCATTATATTGCATATCCCTGGCCAGGACTATGTTCTTTACCGTAACATATATTTTCGCCAAAATATCACCCCATTACAAGATATGTGAAATTATTAAAATTAGTGATATAAGTGGCTGAATATTTTGCAGACCAGAAGAAAATCTATGCACCCTCAGGTTTAAAACCCGCTATTTCCAGGCCTACCGGACAATGGTCACTGCCCATTACTGCAGAATAAATCTCCGCCTGGACTATCTGTTCCTTCATCCGCTCAGAAACCAGAAAATAATCAATACGCCAGCCCACATTCCTTTCCCGGGCACTGAACATATAGGACCACCAGGTATAGGCGTCTTCCCGCTCCGGGTATTGATGGCGGAATGTATCTACAAAACCCGCCGCCAACAGCTCCGTCATCTTCTCCCGTTCCTGGGGAGTGAAGCCGGCATTCTTCTGATTGGTTTTCGGATTCTTCAAATCTATTTCCTGATGAGCAACATTTAAATCTCCACAGATTATAACTGGTTTGATTTCATCCAGGCTTTGCAGATGAGCGCGGAAATCATCCTGCCACTGCATGCGGTAATCAAGCCGGGCCAATTCACGCTGGGAGTTAGGTGTATAAACATTGACCAGGAAAAAATCATCATATTCCAGGGTTATTACCCGGCCTTCGGAGCGATGCTCTTCCTGGATGAGATCATAAGTAACACCAAGGGGTTTTGTACGGGAAAACACAGCGGTGCCGGAATACCCCTTCTTATCCGCACTGTTCCAATACTCTTCATAGCCTTCCACATCTACCACCGCTTGCCCCGGCTGCATCTTGGTCTCCTGTATGCACAATATATCCGGTTTCTCCTCCATAAAAAAATCCAGAAATCCTTTTTTCAAAACCGCCCGCAGCCCGTTAACATTCCATGAGATCATTTTCATCATTATTTCACTCCAATATTCGATATGATAAAGTTGATTATAGAAACTATGATTTTTATGGCAGTAAAGCAATTGCCTTATCCCCTGCCATCTAGGATAACACAACTATCCCCTTAACAGGGTACCCAAATCAAGTTCACTGCACATCACAAGGAGATATTTTAATGAGTATCCCGACATTGGAAGAATTTGCTGAAATGCTGGATAAAGCCATTGAAAATATTCCGGAACGGTTTATTCGCTCGCTTACGGGAGGATTTAATTTAGAAGAGAATAAAAAGCGGGATGGGGATTATTACATAATGGGCGAATACATTGAAGACGGCTTTTTAGGCTGTTTTATTATGTTCTATTATGGTTCCTTCAAAGCCTTGCTGGCTGATGAGCCTTTGCCCGTCTGGGAAGAAGAGATCATTGACACAGTATTGCATGAACTCCAGCATCACCTGGAGTCAATGGCCGGCCGCGATGATCTAGCCCAAAAAGAAATGGAAGAACTGGCCCGGGCGCTGCGCCGGGGTAATTGATTCACTCTTTGAGTATTCCGGTGCAAAATGAACCGCACCGGAATATGCATATTGAGGTAATAATATTGTCCGCCTCCGGCTTCTTTTTTGGCCAGGACCCGATCTGGTCCCCAAATGTAGTTGGCGGTTACAGCGTTGGAAGCCTTGGATTCGGCTATTACTTCTCCGTTAATGTTGTAAATGAATCCGTACACATTAATGCGCCGATCGCAAAATCCAGCGGGGTCAGATTTGTAACCATGGGTCAGAACTGTAGTTTTGAACTGCGGAACTCCGCAGTTCAAGAAGCATAGGAGGCATTGATGCCCCCTATGCTTCATCCCATCCAAGGTCAGATGCTAACACAATCTTGACACCTTTAAGCTTATTTTCTTCAATCACTTTCTTTGCCTTTTCTGTTATTAAAACATATTTATAATATTCAGTAATTGTGAAGAAATCACTTCCATCCCAACGGGTTTCGTCAACAATAATTCCCAAACCCTTCTTAATCGGTGTGTACCTTGTTAAACCACAGTACTCGCAATACAGCTTAAGGTTTAAGCCGGAATCAGGATGTGCTCTTCCAGCGCTGCCTGTTATAACAAGCTCCCACAGGTTAAAGTCAAGCTTCTTATTGCATACCTTAACAGGATGCAATTTGTAACCTGTTAGATTGTGTGCCTTAAAAATTTCAGCAACATGATCTGTTATTAGCCAATCACTATATACCGTTGAAACAAGATCTCCCATTTTAGGTTTCTTTATATCAATCCAAAGGTTAGTATTTATGTCTCTTTCTCCTCTTTGATGCTCAGGGTATTTTGGGCACTTAACTGAAATAAAGGGGTCGAGTTCATCGCTGTCATTATACCAAACATCTGGATATCTATCATCTCGTCTTAATACATAGAACATAGTGCACCTCCTATTTTAAACCAGCAGCTTTTTGCATTTTATCTAATTGATTAAGAATCTCAGGCTTGGTTGCATTTGGATATTGTCCAAAGAAATTCGACCATTGTTTATACCAATTATTGGATCCTGTGTGCAATCCGTCGGGTTTAAGTCTATGATCAGCTTTATCCAAAGGTATCTTGTATTTTTCTATATCCAGTCCAGCTTTCTGAAATTGGTTCTTAAACTGCTGTGGTAACAGATGGTGCTGTTCAATAATCCCCGTCTTACCCGCGCCCTCAGGTGGAAGAGTATATATATCAGACTAAGCTTGAGAACTCGTATTCACTTTTAAAAATCTTAGCATAATTTCATGCTGTGCTGTAACAATCATTACTGTTCTTCTGCGACATGATCCTCAACCGCAAAAGGGCGATACTCTGTCTTATTCTTCATCATGCCGTATACAATGTTCACCAACCGTCGCATGATGCAGACCAACGCCTGGGATTTCGTCTTGCCTTCGCTCCTTCGCTGATTTTACGCTGATAATAGGCGTAAAATACAGGCTGATTCGGCTTTCCTGTCTTTGGAACTGTAACCATGGAAACCGCAAGAAAATAAAATAATCCGTGCAGTTCACGGTTACCTTGCTGTTTTGAGCTTTGCTCCTTGCCTTTGCCGCCGGAACTGAATTTTATTGGTGCAATTCCTGCGTAACGAGCCAATTTATCAGCACTTGGAAAGCGGCGTATGTCACCGATTTCAGCAATCAGCTTGCTTGCTGTGGCAATGCTGACGCCCGTTATTGTTGTTAGTTTATAGTCAAAATACCTTAACATCTTTTCAATTTCAGAATCGATCAGGGCTATTTCTTCTTTCTGCTGCTCAAGGTAACGCGCAAGGCTTTTGGTGATAAAATCCCTTGATTCCAGATATTCCCGTATCGTGTCACCATCATTATGGACACATTCGAATATAAATTCAATCTTACTTTTCCTTGTATTGGACGCAATCGCTTTAAATTCTTCAAACAGTTCATCAACGGGTTTATTCCGCAAATAGATGGGCGACGGGTAGTGTTTCCAACAATACAGAGCCGTCTTCCGGTCAATATCACAGAAAAACTTATGATAGCTTGGGTAGGCAATAGAAACCTGCTCATGCAAACCGTTCTTTAACCGGATACCGTCTTTAACAAGGGTATCCCGGCTTTTAAATTAAAGTATTGTTTGTCTATCTTTATTTTATCCAAGAGATAAACTTATTCCATATATCGGGGTCAAAAACAGAATTATTGTCAAGCCCGAATTCTATCCCAAGAGTTTTCCATTCTGCTTTTTCAAAATCTCTAGGATATTTATCTTCTTGGATAAACTCAATTAAAAGTCCTTCAAAAGCCATTTCATATTCTTCGTGTTCATAATAGTGCCAGACTTCTGAATAGGCCTCATTTGAAATAATATCCTTTGAACTCTTTATAAATAGCAATAATCTTTCAATACTATTTTTATCCATTCAATCACCTCCTACTTAATTGGATAAGCTGTAGATATTTGCCCTGCGTATTTTGGATGATTATTAGGATAAAAATCAACTCTTATTTTTACTCCGTCTCTAACACCAATAGCATAAGGCGAATCCCATTTCCCAATATTTTGTATGGCTTTAGGATCTGTCGCAATATCTGAGATATTATGCAAAATTCTTTCATCTGTCCAACTGGCAGGGAATTCTGTTTTCCCAGAAACTCCACTTCCTGCCCTATGACAGTTTAATATGTGCGTTTTTCTATGACCCGTCAAATCAACATAATTATCAATTTTACCTAGTTTCCCCGCGCCCTTACTGACAATCTTCATCAAGCCAGGGGAGGCTTTAGAGATCATTGACAGAGCTTTGCCGCCGTTGCCATATGCCATTTGTATGATATTGCCTAGGTGTTTGGCGTATTGGTATACCTCTGCATCGGTTGGTTTCCCCAGCCAGACATTCTGTGACTGCTTTATCAGGTATTTTATCGGTTCTGTTGCAGATGATCCTATGGCTTTATATAATGCTCCCATAGGATGAGACAACAAAATTGAAAATCTAAGTTATACTAACATTATGAAAGCAAGAAACAATTACACGCCCGAATTCAAAGCCAAGGTGGTCCTGGAGATTATTTCTGAAGCA
>JAAYZA010000412.1 GCA_012515055.1 Syntrophomonadaceae bacterium
AATTAGACAATGGAGGGGCAGTTAATATTAAAGTGGCAAGTACTGAATATCCAAACAAAGTTTCTATTGCCTCAACCACTCCGTATATAACAGATGCATATGAGGTTACTGCTGAGCTGACTGCAAATGAAGGAACAGCAGCCAGCCCTTATGAGGTGTATGTAAAAGTTCCAGAAACTGTTACTGAAATTAAGAAAAATAATATAGGTATAATGAGTGAACAATATGAACTTTATGAAGATGAGAATTTCACAGAAAAGGTATTGGATGAAAGTTGGCAAGTAAGTTGGGATGCTGAAAACAGGGGTGTGGTTTATGCTTGGGCGAAAGATTTGTTAGGCGAAAAATATTATATTATAACCATCCAAAGAGACCCGGCAGACACACCCTAACTCCAACTAACAACACACACAAATCCGGCCCTCCTCAGGTGTAATCTTGAGGGGGGCTTTTTCTTTTGATTATTAACAGTAATTTTAAGTGTAAATAGTAATTCAAGCGGGGTAGAAAAATATGGGTATAATGAAAGAGAGCGATAATCTACTTTCATTATTTGCACTTAGGGCAGTCTGATGAAACAGGCAAGAGGGGACAGGCCTTATTTCATTTTCCGGCAGGTGCAATTAGATAAGAGTAAACGGGGGTTGGTTATGGGGACAATTAATCCATTGCATATCAAGGAACTGATAAGATTGATCAACAGCAGTCCTTTTTTCCGGAATCTTTCCATGGTCATAGAAACCATCGAGACAGGCCTCTGTATCATTACCATTGATATAGAGGAAAAACATCTTTCTCCCTATGCAGCGATTCAGGGGGGAGTGTATCCGGCCATAATTGATGCGGCAGCCTATTGGGCGCCCTATCCGGAATTGCCGGAGGATGTGGGGCTTATCACCATGGATGTTAGTGTTAATTACACCGCTTCGGTAAAAGACGGGCGCATTATTGCCCGGGGGGAAAGGATCAAAACAGGCCGGACCATTTGTCTGTCCCAGGTTCTGGTCCATGATGATGAAGGAAAAGTACTGGCACAGGGGACTTCCAAGCTATTGGTCACCAGAGGTCTGCAGACGATCCCACATATCACGGGGTATTCGGCGGAGAGTATGCCGGCGAAATTCCTGGATGACGGGGAATAATAGAGAGCAGATGACGGCGGGGATCAAAAAAGGGCTGCCTGTTGAGCTGCACAAAGGTTGAAGCCTTTTTAATTGTCTTTGCTGTAACGATAGTAAACTGCCACATATATAAGAATTAAAACGGCCAGACAAAAACCTAAAAAATTATAGGGGTTTACCTGGAGTTCTGGTCCAAAAACAGAGCCGATCAATATGAAGCCGGCAGCAAGCAGTATACTTATTGTCAGGGTAAGATGGGAGGCCTTCCCGGTGATAAAAACAATCCTTTCATCATAGGGGTTTAATCCTTTGGCTTGCATTTCACGTATTTTCTTCATTTCTATATAGCGGACTAATCCTACACCGATGGCAGCACCGATCATACTGCTGCCAAAAGCAATATTGCCCTGAGATATAAGCCATATTCCCATCCCGATAAGGATCAATAATGTTACGGCGATGGCAGTTATATTCCGGCGAAAATTCATAATATCACTCCATTTCTTCAAAAATAAAGATATCCTCGATTTTCAACCCAAAGCTATTGGCCAGTTGAAAGGCCAAAACCAGCGAAGGGTTATATTTTTCTTTTTCCACAGAGATAATCGTTTGTCTTGATACACCTACTAAAATAGCTAAATCTTCCTGAGTCAGGTTTCTTTCTTCCCGCAATTGCCGCAAACGGTTTTTCAATTTATCACCACCAAAGATGTAAAGCACGCTTTACATATAATATATAGAATTAAAATTATCATGTCAAGGAAACTTTACAAAAATCGTTCCGAGGGATTTTCCGGTAATAATCTAATCAAAACTCCCTTAATTTGCTGAGGGGGAGATAAACTACTAAATAAGCATTAACACCTTATATTGTGTAGAATATAGGCAGTAAAACATTAAGGGAGGAAAAGATAAATCATGGCGGCACAAAATACTATTATCGCCATCCCTGCCATAATCGGTTTTTTCTTTGTGGTGGCAGCCCTTCTGCAATGGCTTTGGAATACCACTATGCCAGAAGTCTTCCGGCTTAGATCAATTACTTACTGGCAGGCTTTTCGGCTGATGCTCATTGCCGGACTGCTTTTCAGCGGACCAATGATTATAAGATAGCCTGGGGGGCAGGAATAAATTCAGGGGATGGAAAATGACAGTATTGCAATTATATAAAATAACCAAAGCATATGGAGACCAGACCGTCTTAAGGGATATTTCCCTCAGCATTAATGAGGGGGACAGAATGGCCATCATCGGCAGCAACGGCAGCGGCAAAACCACTTTGCTCCGCTGTATAACCGGACAAATCGAACCCGATGCCGGGAGGGTCATTAAAAAGGCTAATATGACAATTGGTCATCTGGAACAAATCAGTGAACAGCCATCTGCTATGCTGGTTTGGGAGGCGGTAATGCTAAGCTTTGCGGAAATCCTGCAAATCAGACAGCAGATGGGGGCCATGGAAAAACAAATGGCCTTTTTAAAGGGGGAAAAGCTGCAGGTATTGGTGGATGATTATGCGCGCAAAGTGGAAACTTATGAACTGGCCGAGGGGTATGAATGTGAAAGCCGGGCCAAAAAAGTTTTATTGGGTCTCGGTTTTGATGAAGAGGGCTTTTATAAACCATTAAGTTCCCTCAGCGGCGGGGAAAAAACCCGTCTTCATCTGGCCAGGCTTTTGGCCCAGAATCCAGAAATGCTTTTACTGGATGAGCCGACAAACCATTTGGATATGCCGGCTGTTGAGTGGCTGGAAGATTATCTGGCCAATTATATCGGCACCGTGGTGGTCGTATCCCATGACCGTAGATTTCTGGATAAAGCAGCGGATCATGTGGCTGAAATCAGAGGGGGGCAGCTGGAATGCTTCACCGGCAACTATTCTGCTTTCATCGCCAAGCGGGAGGCTCTAGATCTGGCTTCCCAGCGCGCTTATGATAAACAACAGGAAAAGATCGAGGCGGCCGAGGCCTTTATCAGACGTTATATGGCAGGAGTCAAATCCAAACAGGCCCGGGGACGCCAGGCGCAGTTAAACCGTCTGGAAAGGCTTAAAGCACCGGAGCAAAGTCCTGTACTGGGCAATAAAACCATACAAATCAAACGGGAAAGCGGACAGGATGTTATCAAATTGGCGGCGGTCAGTAAATTATATGGGGATAAAATAATTTTACAGCAGCTGGATCTGCAGATCAGAAAAGGCGAAAAAATAGCCTTGATTGGAGCTAATGGAACAGGAAAAACGACCTTGATCAAAATCATCACCGGGGAGATAAATGCTGATGAAGGTACCATTCATCGCGGCAGTCAGGTGGAAATAGGCTATTTCTCCCAGGAACATGAGAACCTTGGCCAGGAGGGGACTGTTCTGGAGGAAATCACGGACAATTTCCCTTTGACCCTGGAGGAGGCTCGGACAGTTCTGGGTCGAATGCTGTTCAGGGGTGATGATGTTTTTAAAAAGATCGGTGATTTAAGCGGCGGCGAACAGGGCCGGCTGGCTTTATTAAAATTAATTCTGGCCGGGGATAATTTCCTGGTTTTAGACGAGCCTACCAATCATCTCGATCTGGATAGCCGGCAGGTTATCGCCGATATGTTGCGGGATTATCCGGGTACGATTCTGTTTGTGTCCCATGACCGGCATTTTATTGATTATTTTGCCGACCAGGTATGGGTTTTGGAACAGGGCAGAATAATGCGGTATCAGGGCAATTATAGTTACTATATGGAAAAAAAGCTAATACAGCAAAAGGAAAAGATGCAGCAGG
>JAAYZA010000301.1 GCA_012515055.1 Syntrophomonadaceae bacterium
AATGGGTAGTATAATTAAATTAGACATCATCAAAACCCCTTAATTGCTCAATATCATCAGTTCCCAGTACTTTATAAGCACGGTAACACAATACTAAAAAGAGTGCGGTGGTGGCAAAGTTTATAACTATAGCAGTTAATATCAGGGCCTGGGGCAAAGGATCAGTAAATACAAGGGTATTTAAGCCCAGCAGCGGCGGGCCGCCCTTTTTTAACCCGCCCATGGTCAGCAGCAGTAAATTAACGCCATGACCAATGATGGAAGCACCTAAAATAATCCGCAGCAAAGTTCGGGACAAAATCAAATAAGTCCCTATAGTAAATAATATTCCGATTACGATTGACATAGATGTTTCCATTAGCGATCATCACTTATACTTATTATTATTGTCAACGACGCTCCGATTACTGCCAGGGCCACCCCCACATCGAACAAAACCGCCGTTGCTATTTCGATTTGGCCAAATATCGGAAGATTAACCAATCCGAAAATCTGATTTAAAAAAGGCTGGCCGCCTATCATTCCTGCTGCCCCGGTGCAAACCGAGATCAATACCCCCAGTCCGGCGACTATTTTATAATCCACCGGGAGATTATTTTGCACTTTCCCAATTCCATGCACCAAATAAAGCAGTACAACCGCAGCTGTAAAAGCCAGTCCTCCAATAAATCCTCCCCCAGGATTGTGGTGCCCGGAAACGAACAGATGGACGGAAAAAATAAAAATAATCAGGACGGCTAATTTCGTAGCAGTTATTAAAATGACATCATTTGGTTCCTTCATTTTTTTCCCTCCCTGTCAGCTGCAGTTTGATAAGGGCAAACACGCCTAATCCGGCTATGGTTAATACCAGAATTTCCAGCATGGTATCAAATCCACGGAAATCTACCAGTATGGCATTAACGATATTTTTGGCCCCGGCCAATTTATCAGCGTTTAAATAGAAATCGGAAATTGATTCAAAATAGCGAGTACTCAGAGCCGATAAAGCCACAATCGTCATAACCAGGCCCACTCCCACCGAGATAACGCCATTGACAATTTTATGCCTTAAGGGACTGATTTCTATTTTTAGTTTGGGCAAATGGTATAAACATAGTAATAACAATACAGTAGTAACCGTCTCCACCACTAATTGTGTGAGGGCCAGGTCGGGGGCCCGCAGGAGAGCAAAAAAGAAAACCACCAAAAAGCCCAATGTACCAACTGCAATTACGGAGGTCAGGCGTGATTTGGCCAGCATAACCGTCAAGGCCGCGATCACCATCCCCCCCAGCAATATTATTTCATAAAGGTGTACGGGAGAATTTTGTGAATAATCAAAGGCCAGTCCCCCAAACAGCAGGGCAGTCCCCCCTGTAAGTACGATCGTAAAACCCAGAATGTAAACCAGATAATCCCGCAGGGAACCGGTCATATACCAGTTGGTTGCGGCCCGGGAAGCAGATTCCATTTTTACCAGTACCAGTTCATACAGATTGTCTAAGGTGTAAGTTTCCGGATAAAAGCGGTAGAGCCTGCGCCATTTATCAAAGGTCAAATATAGAATTGTTCCCACTATAATTATCCCCATGGTCATAAGCAAGGCGCCATTGATTCCGTGCCAGGCTTTGACCTCGATCTGTAAAGCTGAAGCAGCGGCCATAGTTGGCAGTACCGCTTCCCAGGCCGGCTGTAATAAATTCCGGGTCAATAACTCGGGGTAGAAGAATATTGCTATGACCAGCACCGCCAGTATAGTCGGCGGCATTAAAATACCCAGGCGTGCCTCCCGGGCTTTCTTTTTAAGTTTATGCTGGCTTTTAACGCCGCCAAAAGTCTTGAAGAGCATTATCATACAATAAATAAAGGTGAAAACGCTGGCCAACCAGGCAAAAGCCACCAGAATGACCCCACCAGTTTCCATATGGAAAAAGGGCATTTTCGCCGCATTCAGAAGTGCTGTAAAAAACAATTCCTTGCTTAAAAAACCATTAAAAGGCGGCAATCCAGCCATAGAAAAACTGCCGATCAAGACCAGCAGAAAAGATAGTGGCATGATTTGCATCAAGCCGCCCAATCTCCTGATATCACGGGTCCCTAATTCATGGTCAATGATCCCCGCCACCATAAACAGACTGCCTTTAAAAGCAGCGTGATTGACAATGTGGAAAATGGCCGCAAAAATGGCAATAGCATAGACTGCCCCTGCATCGCCCGCCCCCCAAAACAGGGCTGCCGATCCCAGGCCCAGCAGGCTCATTATCAATCCCAGCTGACTAACGGTGGAATAGGCCAGCAGGGCTTTTAAATCCGTTTGTTTAACGGCATTAATGGCGCCATAGAACAGGGTGATGAGACCGATCCCCGTTACCAGCCAGAACCATTCAGCCGCCCCGCCGAAAACCGTTGTCAGCCGGGCAACAAGATAAATACCGGCTTTCACCATAGTGGCTGAATGCAGATAGGCACTGATGGGTGTAGGTGCTTCCATAGCATCAGGCAGCCAGATACTGAAGGGGAATTGGGCAGATTTGGTAAAGGCCCCCAGCAGAATAAGGATCATGGCGGGAATAAATAATGAATGAGTCTGAATAATAGCGGCCTGGCTGATCATTTCCCGAATGCTGTAGCTGTCAGTGATCATGGAAAGGAGGATAAAACCTGCCAGCATCGTTAATCCGCCGAAAACCGTGATGAGCAGCGATTTTAGCGCACCGGACCTTGATCTTTTTCGTTCATACCAATAGGCGATCAACAAGAATGAAGCGATACTGGTTATTTCCCAGAATACATATAAAACAAAGATATTATCAGAAAAGACCAGGCCCAGCATGGACCCCATAAATAGCAGCAAATATATATAGAAATTATCCAGGGCTTCCTTGCGCCTTGACATATAATAAATTGAATACCAGGTAACCAGAAGGCCGATCCCGGCAATTATCAAGGCAAAGGTCAGTGACAAACCATCTATATTAGCCGTTATATTAATGTCATAAGCCGGCATCCAGGGGAGACTTAAATAAAATGTACTTCCAGCAGATATTTCAGGAATATAGGAGGAAAGACCAAAAAAAATGACCAGTGGTACAACAATAACCAACCAACCCGTATGGATACGGGGATTAAATTTACGGTATAGAAATGGAACCAGAATGGCGTATAAAAATGGCAAAGCGACGAAAATGAAAAGCCAGGACAAGTCATTCCTCCTTTCGGCCATAATTTATAACAGTATGCTATAAATGCAGCAGCTTTATTATTGAATTATAGATAGGATTATAACATAAAATATCGAATTCAGAATGTATTTTGCATTTTTGAGGGATAAGTTGTTGGATATATCAACTTTTCAAATTGACTCAGCATATGCCCTTTTATTCAATTGACTGTTTATAATGGATAAGTTATATTCTTCATAAGTTCGACTATGCAGCAATGATCAGGGGGAAGGTAAAATGCCAAGAATGAAACAGCAAATGGACGAAAAAATTCTCGCTTGTGTTTATTATGGACCCAATGGGGAACGGTTGATTAAACGCGGTTGTAATCTGGCCAGAATGCTGGACTGCCCATTATATATATTAACTATTGATCCCCAGCCCCTGGATGAAATGAACGCGGAAAAAGCAAATTATATAGAAAAATGGCGGCGCATGGCGATAGCAAATGATGCTGATGAGTTCATCCTCAAGGACAATGAGGAACGTCCCGTATATAAAGTGATAGCTGAAGTTGCCCGCCAGAAGGGAATAACGCAAATCGTTATCGGGCAGACAGTCCAGAGCCGCTGGGAAATGATTACCAAAGAATCTATGGTGAATTGTTTGCTGCGGGAAATACCATTTGTAGACCTCCATATCATCTCCGTGGCCCGTTATCTTAAAGATCCGGTCAGCAATTACGATAAAGGGGTGCGGGCATACCTGGTGAAGGATGCAGAAAACTTCCGCCTGGTTTTCAAACATTCGAAAAATGTGGTTCATGAAGGCATCTTTTTCAAAGAATGCGGAACCGATTTTAATAATGGTGTCTTTAAATTTATGAATGACAAGGAAATGCTCCATGTAGAAGTAGTCGAAGACTATGTTAAAGACCTTACTGATGTTGAGCTGGAAAAATAGTCCGGCAGCATTCTTTAGCCATCAAGCTTATTCCTTTATCATTATAAATTTATACATAACGGTTGCCGCTTCCGCCCGGGTGGCATTTCCCTGCGGTTTATAATCTCCTTCCGGATATCCCCCCATCAGGCCGGCAGCTACGATCCTGTCAACGGAATAAGCCGCCCAGGGACTGATAAGTTGACTATCAATAAAAGACAGGACCAGATAGTCTTCGGGCAGGACCATCCCGGTGCTTAAGGTGAAATTATCTAAAATAACGGCCATTTGCTCTCTGGTTATATTCTCATCGGGGCCGAAGGTATTGTCATCAAAACCACTAACGATTCCCTGTTCAAATCCCCAATTGACATAATTGTAATACCATTCCCCGGGAAGTACATCGGCAAAACCTGCCGGCCAGGCCTGAGTTACATCCAGATCTTTGACGGTATTGGCCAGCATGGTCAAAAATTGTGCCCGGGTGAGGGGATAATCCGGTAAATAATAATTGTCGCCCACTCCCGTTACGATACCCCTGGCGGCCAATCTTCCGATGTATTCCCTGGCCCAATGATCAGTGGTATCCGCAAAATCGATTAATTCCTCACCGACCTGAACAGGTATGATCTGCTGCCGGTCATTATATTCAATATAGATATGGCCCGATACTCCGCCTCTATCAACCGCTTGAAACAGGCCGTCAGTATCGATAGCACCTATTTCCGGGTCACAGCTCCAGGTAAACAGGCGGTCACTGCTGGCAATGGAGGCATATCCGTAATAAGCGGTGATATCTATGTCGAAGCTTTCCTCCGGTTCCAGCCGCAGATTCTGCACATTGGAGGTAAAAGTAATATCATTTTGAATATCGATCCGGGCGGTTGTACTTAGATCACCGCTGTCCGCTTCGATTACAGCTGTCCCGGTTATATCCCCGGCAGTAAAGAGGCCGTTTTTATCAACGGTGCTGCCGCTGCGAGGATTGACCCAGTATTCTATATTATTTCTCAATCGCACCGGTTCATATTTATTATTGGAAGCATATGTTGTCAGCTGAATTTCAGCACCCGGCATGGCCAGAGGCAAAGAAGGATAAGTGTGCAAATTCGCCGGGTTTAAATCACCTTGCCGGTCATAAACCAGGAACAGGCCGTTGGTAACTTTTCTCTGGGTTTTCTCGGAAGGGGAATTTTTCACAACTGAATATGCATCCAGCCCTCCTTCTCTTACGGCAATAACCGATGAACCGCCGCCGTCCATGTTAACAACGGTCTTACAGCCCAGTGCCACCAGGTGCCGGGCGGTGTCCGTCAGGCCCAGGCCGGCAGAAAAACCAGGCTGTCTGCCGTCAAGGACATAGAGCATCAAAGTCCCATCTGGTTTGATACCGATAACTGTCCGGGGATTTATATTGGTGCCGCTGGAAAAATACTGTCCATTATCGTAGAGGAGGTGATAAACACCAAGAACTTCCGTACTGTGGGACAGTTTTCCCCGGTTGTTATCGGCTACGGAAATTTCTACTTCGCTGCCCGGGATCAACTGGGCCAGCTGGACAGCATAAGCCGAATCACCCGGAGTTGAAAGCACCAGCTGATTATCACCGATGGGGGTATTGCAGGCCCCGTTTCTGATCTCTATGACCAGGGCAGTTATTGTTCCTCCCACCGTTAGTTCGGCATCTTCCCGGGGAAAAGCCTCCAAAACCACCTCAACACAATTGCCGGAAGTCTTGGTGGCAGGTCCATACTGGCGGTTATACAAATGCAAAGCCCGGGATTCTCCGTGGGGAACATTAAAATAGCTGATATCGGCATAAAAATCCTGGGGTATGTAAATCGTTTCCGGGACCATTTCGGGATCTTCCCCCATAACGGGATCGACTGTCCTGCTGTCATCACCAGCCCCATTCCTTGGTTCAGCTGTTTCTTCCGAATCCTCAGTCTCCCAGGAATCTTCTTCCGTAATGGCGGAATCATCTTCGGATGGAGTAAGATCGGTGATCGGCGGTATGAACACAGTGGGAACATTGATGGTACCTTTCAGAGCGTAACTCAAATTAACATATTCCAGAGAAGCGGTCCCGTTTTTATCAAAAGCTATCACATATTCCGGGGCATATCCGGAGGTTTTGATCTGGCCCTCATGAATGGTCAAACCTTTAGGAACCCCGGTAGACATATCAAAAACATCGCCATTGATTCCTGCCACCACATTGTAACCCTGATTTTCCAGAGTACTGATCATGGTATCCATAGTATAGGTGCCGGTAACTTCACCGGCAAAAACATAGGGCTTTAAATCTGTGCCCCGGGTGTCGGCATTGACAAAATAAGTTCTTTGTATCCCATTGACGCTATGCCCGGCCAGCTGCCGGTGAAATGAAACCTGATCATATAATTCTGATCTGGTCTCATAATATACATTTTCTATGCCCTGCTGATATGTAAACCCGGTCAGGAAGTTAACTGATAACATGATTATTACCAGGAAAAATATTGTCGTTCTGCTTGGTTTCATAATCACCCTACTCTTTCTATTTCTATATATTTTTCACCATTTTATCACCGCTATACCAGTATCTCCAAATTGCATGCAGTATTAAAAAACAGGGGAAGGCGGGGAATTTAACCTCAGATGACAGGGATTCGAATGTTTTCACAAAAATGGTTTTTGCCAGTAAAATCTGGAAAGAAAGATGAATTCGCCAAGTCTAAAAAGGGGATAAAAAGTCTGGACATGGGGGTAAGTAACTGGTATTCTCAATTTGAATTCATCAATTATAAAAATAGTTTTTTGAAAGGAGTTTTTTTAATGAAAGGAAATGAAAAACTGATTGAAGTTTTGAATGATCTGCTTGCGGACGAACTGACCGCAATCAACCAGTATATCGTTCATGGGGAAATGTGTGCAGATTGGGGTTATGGTAAACTGCATGAGCATTTTGAACAACGGTCCATTCAGGAAATGAAGCATGCCGAAACGCTTATTGAGAGGATCCTTTTCCTGGGTGGTTTGCCGGTAGTCAGCAAACTTAAAGATATCCACATTGGCGGGGAAATCCCCGAGCAGCTTGAAAATGACCGCAAGGCAGAACTGGGTGCGATAGAAGCTTATAATCAGGCTATAAAACTGGCGGGTGAAGTGAATGATTTTGCTACCCGCGATATACTCACCAGCATCCTGAATGATGAAGACAGACATATGGATGAGAT
>JAAYZA010000245.1 GCA_012515055.1 Syntrophomonadaceae bacterium
CGGGGAATAGAACTTCCTTCCAACATATAAAAAACCTCCTAAAAATTCCAGGACGCATCCTAATACCTTAGTTATAAGCTAAATTCTACTTAAAATCATCTGTTGATAGCAAGTCATCTTCTTAAATACTATCATTTCCATGTTTTTTAGTTAATAAAAAAACAATGATTCTAATCATTTCCCCCGGTATGGTGTATTATATATCCATAAATCAAATCAGGAGGTTATTATGAGTAATAAGATTGGTCGTAATGATCCCTGCCCCTGCGGCAGCGGTAAAAAATATAAAAATTGCTGTGCAGACCTGGCGGAGGTAATCGAATTGGGTTCCGATCCCTGGATGAAAGCAAATCAATTGATGACGGAGACAAAAATGAAACTGGAGGCATTTTACAGTTCCCCTATTAAAAAAGCCCGACGGGATGCTGCCTATTTCTTTTTACGCTATAATGTCGATCAAACTAATATCCCCCCGGATTACGAAGCCATTTTTTCCGATTGGCTCTGGTTTGATTACCGGTTTCAGGACGGGAAAACTCTTGGTCAGAATTATACCGAAGCAAGTGTTGTTTTGCCATCGGTCTTAAAGGACATTCTGCAATCTTTGAATGAATCATATCTTTCTATTTACTGCGTAAAAGAATCCCAGGATAATCTGCTGCTCATAACAGATCTGTTCAGTGGAAGGGATTATGAAATCTTATTAAAAGAGCCCTGGGATACTGAGATTACCCCGCGCATCTTTTTATTGGGCCGGATCGTGACAGTGATGGGATATAATATTTTCTCCGGTATGGTTCTGGTTTTGCAAGCCAGCGAGGATCAGGAACTTTTCCTGCGCCGCCATGTTGAACACTGGCAGGAACTGAATAAAAAACCCTTCCCCCAATTGTTTAAGGACCGCGGTGAAATAATACTGGGATTCTTTGATCATGCCTACCAAAAAAATCTCATCCGCCTGCAGGAACTGTATAAATTCCCTGTAACAGACCAGGTAAAAGAGCCTTTGCTGGCCGGGATATTATCCGCTGATTATCAACTGGCCTTTCACGCCGAAGGTTTTGACTGGTATAAACCAGCAGAAGACAAAAATCAATACCGCCGCATAGCCATTGGCCAGGATACAGTCCTTTTCAGCGCCGATTTTCTGGAAGACCTTGATGAAATGGAGCAAATGATTCAGGATGCCATCGGCAAAGTGGAAAAACAAATGGTCCACAGTAAACTGGCTGATACCGTTTCACCGGACGATCTGCGTCTATGGTTTTTAATCCTGATGGATCTGGAGACAGAACGCTGGTTATATGCGCCGCTGGTGGATCTGGATGGTCTGACACCTGACCAGGTATTATCTGAACCAGGGGGAAAAGATAGAATCCTGGCTTTATTAGAAAGCTTCATTTCCCAGGCCATTGCTGATGAATTTAAAGAAATGGAAAACATACTGGGCTATATAAAGGACCGTATCCAACAAATGCCCGCTCTATAAAGCCAGGATCTCTTCCAATGCGGTGAGGACATCTCCCACCCCTTCACCGGTTTCGGCAGAAAAACACAGGGGATCATCCGGCAATTCCAGCTTTTTACGTATGATGCTGGTATGTTTGCTTCGCGCTCCCCGGGAAATCTTATCGGCTTTTGTGGCAATGGCCAGCAGGGGAATGCCCAGCTGGTTCAGCCAATCCTTCATTAATATGTCACTTTCACCCGGTTCATGGCGGATATCCAGCAAAAGGATCACTCCTTTTAGCTGCTGCCGTTCCTTAATATATCTTTCAATCATTTTTTGCCATTGCCGTCTCTGGGTTTTAGATACTTTGGCATAACCATAGCCGGGCAGATCCACCAGATAAAGAGCCTCATTGAGCAAATAATAATTGATGGTCTGGGTTTTGCCCGGGGTGGAACTGGATTTGGCCAATTTCTTGCGATTAACAGTTTTATTTATCAGGGATGATTTGCCCACATTGGATCTACCCATCAGGGCTACTTCCGGCAACAGACCCGGAGGCAGCTGCTTCATTTCTACAAAAGAACCTATGTATTCAGCCTTTTTAATCACCAGCATCTTTTCACAGCCTTTTTAATCAAAAGCATGTCATTTATGACATGCTTTTTTCTTATTTATATTAAGTTTATTCAATGAGAACTTTCAGCTTTTAATGTTTCGGCCAAAACTTCATCCATATGGCTGACCAGAATGAAACGCATCTTTCTTCTGACATTGGCCGGGATTTCGTTTAAATCCTTTTTATTTTCTTCCGGTAAAATTATAGTTTTGATCCCGGCCCGATGCGCAGCGAGTACTTTTTCTTTCACTCCCCCTATGGGCAGCACTCTTCCTCTTAAAGTGATTTCACCGGTCATGGCGATATCATTTCTGACCGGTGTGCCGGTTAAAGCCGATGCCAGGGCAGTGGCCAGAGTGATACCTGCCGAAGGTCCATCTTTAGGTATCGCGCCTTCGGGAACATGAACATGGACATCATGCTTCTCCTGCATATCCTCTTTTATGCCCAGTTCATCGCCTCGGGAGCGGATATAAGTTAATGCTGCCTGAGCTGATTCCTTCATAACATCACCCAGTTTTCCTGTCAGGGTCAATCCGCCCTTTCCTTTTATCAAGGCAACTTCGATTGATAGGATATCACCGCCGGATTCAGTCCAGGCCAGGCCAGTGGCAACTCCCACCTGGCTTTCTTTTTCGGCTACACCGTAGCGAAAACGTTCCGCTCCCAGATATTTATTGATACTATTTCCCGTTACACTGACAAAAGTGTTTTTGTCTTCCACCACCAAACGTGCTACTTTACGGCAAATAGAAGCTATCTGTCTTTCCAGATTCCTGACTCCTGCTTCCCGGGTGTATTCACGGATTATTTTTCGGATGGCACCTTCCGAAAATAAAATATGCTCCTCTTTCAATCCATGTTCCTTTATCTGTTTAGGAATCAGATAATCCTTGGCAATATGGACCTTATCCTCCTCCGTATATCCTGATAATTCTATTATTTCCATGCGGTCCAACAGGGGCCGAGGGATATTATAGGTGGAGTTGGCCGTAGTAATAAACATAACTTTGGATAAATCAAAGGGAATCTCCAGATAGTGGTCACTGAAAGTATAATTCTGTTCAGGATCCAGGACCTCCAGCAGTGCCGAAGCCGGGTCGCCTCTGAAATCCATTGTCATCTTATCAATTTCATCGAAAAGAAATACCGGATTTTTCGAACCGGCCTGTTTCATACCTTGTAAAACCCGTCCCGGCATCGAACCTACATAGGTACGCCGATGTCCGCGGATTTCTGCTTCATCCCTGATCCCCCCTAAAGACATCCGGACAAATTTGCGCCCCAGGGAACGGGCCACTGATTTACCCAGAGAAGTTTTACCCACCCCAGGGGGACCAACCAGGCATAGTATGGGACCTTTCATTTTCCTGGCCAATTTCCTGATGGCTA
>JAAYZA010000403.1 GCA_012515055.1 Syntrophomonadaceae bacterium
ATTTAAAGCTGATTCCCGGCGTAAAATGGCAATTTAATTACCTTTATACCGCTGACCTGGATTATATGGTCACCCTGGATAGTCACCGGGCATTGCTGGAAGTAATCAGTAAAATACTGGGGGTTAAGGTGATGAATGTTTATCAGCAGGAAAATGTGACCAGCATGGCAGGCTATAGTCCGGTAATTATGCATAAAGGTCAACAAAGTACCATAAACCATGAAATCTATAATTTCCAGGTGGCGATTCGCAACAGCAGCGCAGATAAAAAAACTTATATTTACATTGGTTCACCATTAATACTGGATGATTATTAATTGGCAGCAAAATAGGAAAGGAGGTAAATGTGTGAATATGTTAATCAATGGAAAAAAAGAATTAAAAGGCCAGATTGAAGTCAGCACATCCAAAAATGCTTGTTTACCGATACTGGCTGCTTCCCTGCTGAGTGATGAACCTGTAATTATAAATAATTTACCCGCCATCGATGATGTGGAAGTCATCATTGAATTGATTCGCCAGCTGGGCGTAAATGTTAAAATGCAGGAGAAAACCCTGGAATTGACCGGCAGACCAGAACAGGCCGCACCGCCTTATGAACTGGTCAGAAGGATCAGGGCCTCCTTTTTAGTCATGGGCCCCCTCCTGGCCAGAAGAGGAAGTGTCCGCATATCGTTTCCGGGGGGATGTGCCATTGGCAACCGTCCCATCGATTTACATCTGAAAGGATTACAGGTTTTAGGTGCCCAGATAAAACAGCTGGGCGGAGATATAATAGCCCAGGGCAAGCTGAAGGGAGGTCATCTGTACCTGGATTATCCCAGTGTTGGTGCTACTGAGAATCTGATTATGGCGGCATCACTGGCTGCCGGAACAACCTATATTGAAAATGCCGCACTGGAGCCTGAAATCGTTGATCTGGCCAATTTTATAAACAGTATGGGGGGCAATATCATCGGCGCCGGCACCAATATCATAAAAATCACCGGGGTAAAAAAACTCCATGGCAGTAATTATACTCCTATTCCCGATCGGATAGAAGCAGGGACATTCATGGCAGCAGCTGCTGCCAGCCGCGGTGATGTGACAATAACCAATATTGTTCCGGAACACCTTAAAGCAATAACTGCCAAATTGATTGAAAGCGGTGCCGAGATCATCGAAGCAGAAAATCAGATCAGGGTCAAAGGTCCTCATAAAATCAAACCTCTCTATATCAAAACATTGCCCTACCCCGGGTTTCCCACCGACATGCAGGCCCAGTTCATGGCTTACCTGAGCAATGCCGAAGGCAGTTCCATTATTACAGAATCAGTATTTGAGAATCGTTTCATGCATGTTCAGGAACTATGTAGATTGGGTGCCAGCATAAAAATTGAAGGCCGGACGGCAGTCGTAAAAGGGGTTAAAAAACTGGAGGGTGCCATTGTGAAAGCCACGGATCTCAGAGCTGGTGCAGCTTTATGTATTGCTGCTTTGATGGCACAAGGGACTACCATCATAACTGAAAGTGAGCATATTGACCGTGGTTACGAAAATTTGGTGGAAAAACTAAATTCCCTGGGGGCGGAAATCATTCGCAAGGAAACGAAACGCTGTATTACGGTTTAACATTATAGTCCTGGTCCGCCCGGGTAAAATATATCATTACTGACCTGGTTCAATTATTAAGGATAAATGCGATTGGCCCAGAGGTATTATTATCATTTTAAAAATAGCTGGGGCATAATACTATTTAAAGACGAAAACAGCCAACAATGTTTTAAATGCTGTCTGAATGGCATTATAATGACATTATTAGTTTGACCTGGAATGCAGGAGAAGGTAATGATTAAAATCCAGGGTTTGGTGCTGGCCGCGGGTTTGTCCAGCCGATGCGGAACCAATAAACTGCTTATGGAAGCGGAGAGTTCTGCCATTATAGAAAAAACGGTCAGAACCCTTAAATAATAGACAGTGGATTAGTGATCCTTCTGGGTCCCGGCATTGAAGCCGGCCGGGAGGCACATGTGATTATTGAAACCAAAAGAGGTAAATCACTGGGGGCAAAAACATATTCCCGTCAGGCAGTGGAGGACACCAGGATCCCTGGTGCGGCAGGGGGTTTGCATCCGGATTAAGGAAAAAGCCTTGATCATTGGCCGGAGTGTTTGGCAGGTAATTGAAAATTCACAGTAAAAGCAGGTTTAAAACTGCTCAAGCAGGAATTAACTTAAATAATCCCAGTGAATAAAGATAAATTTATAAGACGAAATGCAGCAGATAATCGGGGAGGGCAGGATATGAAGCTACAAACGGTGGCTGTTCATGATGCAGTGGGAAAAATGATCTGTCATGATATAACAAGGATCGTCAAAGGGGAATTTAAGGGGGCAGTTTTTAAAAAAGGTCATATTGTACAGCCGGAAGATATTCCGGTGTTATTGAAAATAGGCAAGGAAAATATTTATATAATGGAACTGGATGACGGCGATGTACATGAAGACATTGCCGGGTTACGTCTGGGAAATGCGGTGGGGGGAGAAGGTACATACCGGCGGGGTCCCGTGGAAGGCAAAGTATCCATTTATGCGGAGTTTGATGGTTTGCTGAAAATCAACCTGCCCGCACTGGAGGCTGTCAATGATTTGCCGGATGTTGTACTATCGACACTACATAATAATACAAGGGTGAAAAAAGACCAGCTTCTGGCGGGGACCAAGGTAATACCTCTGATTGTAGAGGAGGAAACCGTTGCTGCAGGGGAAGAAATATGCCGGGCTGCAGATTGGATAATGAAGGTGCTGCCCTTCAAATCCCGGCAGGCCGGGGTAATTATTACCGGTAATGAAGTATACAAGCAGCGTATACGGGATAGCTTCGGGCCGGTGATAAAAGAAAAACTACAGGCTCTGGGTCAGGGGATTTTAAGGATGGAGTATGCGCCGGATGACAGTGCAGAGATCAGCACTAAAATAAAAAGTATGGTGGCAGATGGTGCCGGCTTGGTCATAGTCACCGGCGGAATGTCGGTGGACCCGGAAGATGTCACACCCCGGGCGATAGAATTATCCGGTGCGGAAGTGATCAAATATGGCGCACCAGTCTTTCCCGGAGCAATGTTTATGTTGGCTTATTCGGGAGATATCCCCATTTTGGGAGTGCCAGCCTGCAGTATGTTCTTCCGGGCTACTATTGTGGATATAATTCTGCCCAGATTACTGGCGGGGGAAAGATTGGGCAGGAAGGATATTACAATGCTGGGGCAGGGGGGATTATGCCAGGGATGCGACATCTGCCGTTTTCCCAATTGTACCTTTGGCACCGGAGGCTGAAGTCAGAAAGAAGAGGATGGCAATGGAAAAATATCTGGAACAAAAAGTGATCATTACGATTATTGATCAGCATAACCTGACAACTGATATGGTCGGTGCTAAAGTATTGTATAAGCGGGATAAGGGCCTGGACATTGGCCTTCCCTGGCTGGAAGGCCAGCTGGAGGAAGCCGCCCGCCGCAGTCTTTTATCCGGTGCTTTTACCATCACCAGGTTTTTTAATGAAAAAGAACCGGAGCAGCAAGTTGCCGTTATGCTGGAACCATGTTTGCCCCCGGAAAAATTGGTTATCATGGGCGGGGGCCATGTCGCGCAAGCATTGACTATAATGGCAAAAATGATCGGTTTTCATGTTGTGGTTTTGGATGACCGGCCCGATTTTGCCACTGCCCAGCGCCTTCCAGAGGCGGACCAGATTATCATAGAATCTTATGAAAAGGCAGAGGAAGTAATTGATTTCAAACAGATAAGTTATGTGGTCATTGTCACCCGGGGTCATCATCATGATTGGGTATCTCTGCGTCAGGCAATTAAATATCCCCTGAGTTATCTGGGGGTCATTGGCAGTACAAAGAAAATTGAGATGATGCGGCGAAAACTGCGGGAAGAAAACTGGGGACAGTCTGCCATAGATAGTGTCTACATGCCCATCGGACTGGATATAGGAGCCAGGACACCGGAGGAAATAGCTATAAGTATTGCTGCTGAACTGATAAAAATCCGCCACGGCGGCAGCGCAGCTTCCATGTCAGGAAACAAAAATCCGGGCCGGGCAGCAGAGGAAAGAAATGACCAATCAGACCTGATAAAAAAAGCTGTTAGTATGGCCAGGGAGGGTATACCAGGGGCAGTGGCCACCATCATTGCCGCCCAGGGTTCGACCCCCCGCAAAGCAGGTTCCCGCATGATCATCAAGGAAGATGGCGGCATTTATGGCACCATTG
>JAAYZA010000319.1 GCA_012515055.1 Syntrophomonadaceae bacterium
AATACTTTGTTCATACCTGACTTCCTTTTTATCCCGGTTGGTTATCGATGGCCTTTACCTGCCCTTTAACCATCTCCAATACTTCTGCGGGAATGTTTTGCTCCAGTGCTTTTTGCAGACGCTTCCCTTTCACGGCTTCATCAAAACATTCGACCCTGGGACAGATGTAAGTACCCCTTCCAGCTTTCTTGCCAGTCAGGTCCATTTCCACTGTTCCCTCCGGTGTCCTTACAATCCGAATAAGTTCTCGTTTGTTTTTCATTTCCCGGCAGCCTACACATATTCTCTGCGGAATTCTACGCGTCTTCGCCATCCAGATCATTCTCCTCCAGAACATTTTCTTCCAGATCGTTTTCTTCCCGGTCATTTTCTTCCAGAACGTCTTCTTGCGGAACATCCTCTTCCAGAACATCCTCTTCCAGATCGTTTTCCTCTATACACTGGGTCTCACTTTTTATATCAACTTTCCAGCCGGTCAATTTAGCTGCCAATCTGGCATTCTGTCCCTCTTTGCCAATGGCCAGCGAAAGTTGATAATCCGGTACCACCACCCGGGCGGCTTTTTCCCCGTCATCTGCAAATACAGCCAGTACTTTGGCCGGACTGAGAGCATTGGCAATAAATTTTTCTGGTTCCTTGTCATATTTGATTATATCAATTTTCTCTCCGCCCAATTCCGCTACAATGTTTTGCACTCTTATCCCCCGGGGGCCAACACAGGCACCCACTGAATCAATTTTATCGTCCATTGAATAAACGGAGATTTTGGTGCGAAATCCTGCTTCCCGGGCAATGGATTTTATTTCTACTACTCCATCATATATTTCCGGCACTTCCAATTCAAATAAACGCCGGAGAAAATTTGGATGGGACCGGGAAATAAATATATTGGGTCCCTTGGGGGTGTTCTTCACTTCATATATATAAGCTTTGATTCTTTGTCCTGGTTCATATCTTTCGGTTACCACCTGATCAGATGGCAGCATGATGCCTTCCGTTCTGCCCAGACTGATGAAAACCGTTTTGGCTTCCACCCTCTGAATGGTCCCGGTGACGATCTCCCCTTCCCTTTCCAGAAACTCCTCGTAAATCAGGCTTCTTTCTGCCTCTCTGAGTTTCTGGATGACAACCTGTTTGGCTGTCTGCGCAGCGATACGCCCAAAATTGGATGGTGTTTCCTCAACATAGACTAGTTCTTCCGCATGGCAATCAGGATATAGTTCCCGCGCTTCCGATAATTGGATTTCTATGCGGTCATCTTCCACTTTTTCTGCCACCATTTTTTGAGCGTATACCTTTATTTCCCCGGTGATCTCATTCAATTCAACACTGACGTTCTGGTTGCTGCTGTAATTCTTCTTATAGGCTGTGTTCAAGGCTGATTTGATAGCATCCACCAGTGCTGCTTTGGGAATACCCCGTTCCTTTTCTATTTCGTTTAATGCCTCTATCAGTTCACTGGACATCTTATTTCCCCCTCTTATATTTCCGGCTTTAGCCGGGCTATGGTTATAAACTGGCGCGGTATCTCAAAAATCTGTTCCCCCGTATCCACTTTCAGACAGTTGCCGTCCGCCTCCGTCATAATACCCACAATGTTTCTGGGCCCCTCAAATTCCTTACTGGTTTTGACTTTTATCTTGCTGCCCGTAAAACGGAAAAAATCCTTATCTTTTTTTAACACTCTGTCCAGACCCGGGGAAGATACTTCCAGATGATCATAGTAAATATCCTCCATATCAATATGATTTTTTACTGCCCGGGTCGCCTGGGTGCAAAGCTCCATATCCACCCCATTGTCGCTGTCTATAAAAAGCCTTAAAACCATGGCTTTATTATCCCTTTTAAATTCCATGTCCACCAATTCGATTTTAATGGCTTCCAGGGTTTTTTCTATTTCGTTTTCCAGCCGCGTAAATCTGGCTTTATCCATTTATAACGATCACCTCGCTATTATTACGGCCTGCATATGCCCTGCAATAGAAAAAGTGGGCGCGGATCCCACTTGTGCAAAAAATGATATTAGCAAGCTTCGTTTAGAATTATAACACAACCACCAAAACATATTCAAGCCATGCCTTGAAAGGTTTGGTTCAGCCAAATAAACTGATCTGACTCTCTTCCGGCAAATCACCAAAACAATTGTACTTTCTCATTATGTCCATACCGGTTTTGTTAAGACGGGAACGCTGCTGAAAATCTTCAATAGTAAGGAATTCTCCCTGTTCCCGGGCTTGAACGATCCCCTGGGCAGCTGTTTCACCCACACTGGGCAAAGCCAGGAAAGGCAGCCGTAATCCTTTCTCCTCGGCAATAAACTTACGGGCATCCGAACGATAAAGGTCGATGGGGTAAAAGACCAGGCCGCGAGCCAGCATTTCCAGGGCCAATTCCAGAATGGGCAATAATTTCTTTTCTTTAGGTGTGGCTTCAAAACCCAATTTCTCAATTGCTTTGATTTTCGCTTTCACTTCATCATATCCTTGCAGTGCCGATTCCATGTCAAAATCCTCGGCTCGTACACTGAAAAAGCTGGCATAGAATTCCCGGGGGTAATTAACTTTGAAATAAGCTATCCTGAATGCCATGGTCACATATGCTACTGCATGTGCTTTGGGAAACATATATTTGATTTTATCACAGGATTCTATATACCAGGCCGGCACCTGGCTGGCCCGCATTGATTCTACTTCCTGTTCATCCAATCTTTCTTTTCCTTTACGGACCTTTTCCATAATATTGAAAGCCTGCAATTTTTCCAGACCCTGGCGGATCAAATAAGTCATAATATCATCCCGGGTGCAAATGACTTCTTTCAAAGTTGCCACCTGGTTTTTGATCAGGACTTCCGCATTATGGGACCATACATCTGTGCCGTGGGAAAGGCCGCTTATTCTGATAAGTTCCCCAAAAGTAGAAGGCCGGGTTACTTCCAGCATCTGGCGGACGAATTTGGTCCCAAACTCCGGAATACCGTAAGTGCCAATGCTGGTACCGATCTGTTCCGGCGTGACACCCAAAGGATCAGTACTCGAGAATAATTGCATGGTTTTTTCATCGCTCAGACTGATGGAGGAAGCCTGGATGCCGGTCATGTCTTCCAGAGCTTTGATTATGGTTGGGTCATCATGGCCCAGTATATCCAGTTTCACCAGCTGTTCTTCCAGAGCATGATATTCAAAATGGGTAGTAATAATACCAGAATCCCTTTTTTCAGCCGGATGCTGCAAGGGAGTGAAGCGGTTGATATCTTCCCCCCGGGGTACAACGATTAATCCTCCCGGATGCTGCCCGGTGGTTCTTTTTACCCCCGATATGCCCTTCACCAGCCGGTTGACTTCCGAATCCTTTACATCCATCTCCCGGTCTTTAAAATAGTTTTTAACAAAACCATAGGCGGTTTTATCTGCGATGGTGGATACGGTGCCGGCGCGGAAGACATTGTCAGCCCCCAGTAATTCTTCGACATATTGATGGGCACGGCTTTGATACTCACTGGAAAAATTCAGGTCAATATCCGGAGTCTTATTGCCGTTAAAACCCAGAAAAGTTTCAAAAGGTATGTCAAAGCCATCTTTGATTAGCAAGCTGCCGCATTGGGGACACTGCCCCTCCGGCAAATCAGCCCCGCAGGCAGCATCATATCCCGGATCAAAATCACAATAATGGCAATGGCTGCAAATATAATGCGGCAGCAAGGGGTTCACTTCGGTAATACCGGTAAAATAGGCCACCAGAGAGGACCCTACTGAACCGCGGGATCCAACAACGTAGCCATCTTCGTTGGATCTTTTGACCAGTTTATGGGCAATATAATAAAGTACGCTGAAGCCATGTTCAATAATGGCACCCAGCTCATGTTCCAGGCGGGCATTTACTATTTCCGGCAGTACATCACCGTAAATGGCATGAGCTTTTTCATAACAAATTGCTTTTATAGCCTCTTCAGCGCCCTCGATCCGGGGAGGATAAAAACCATCGATAACCGGTTTGACAGCCTGGATGCGATCATTTATCGCCCCCGGGTTTTCTATGACCACCCGGCGGGCAGTTTCTTCACCCAGATAGGAAAACTCCGCCAGCATTTCATCGGTGGTTCTAAAATAAAGGGGGGCCTGAGATTCTGCATCATCATAACCCTGGCCAGCCTGGATAATGATACGGTAAATTTCATGATGGGGTTCCAAAAAGTGTACATCACCGGTAGCAACAACCGGCTTATTAAGTTTTTCTCCCAGTTCAACCAGCAAACGATTGTGGTTTTTTAATGCTTCCAGATCAGCTGCCCGCCCATCATTGATTAGAAATTGATTGTTGGCCAGGGGCTGGATCTCCAGATAATCATAAAAGGCCGCCATCTGCTCCAATTCCGCTCTATCAGTTCCTGCTACAATGGCACTGTATAATTCGCCGGCTTCACAGGCGGAACCGATTATTATCCCTTCCCGCTTTTCAATTAAAGCCGAGCGCAAGATTTTGGGGCGGCGGTAATATGAATCAAGATAAGATCCGGTTATCAGTTGATAGATATTATAAAGCCCGGCTTGATCTGCTGCCAGCAAGATAATATGCCAGGGTCTTTCCTTACGGTCGTTTTCAATCAGATAGGCTTCGACGCCATAGATTATTTTAATGCCGTATTTTTTTCCCGCCTGATAGGCATCGGGGAAAGCCTGGATACTGCCATGGTCCGTTATGGCAATAGCCGGGTGTCCCCAGCGGGCAGCACATTCCACCAATTCATTGACCTCGGTAAGTCCGTCCATGGAGCTCATTTTGGTATGGGCATGCAATTCCACCCTTTTCATGGCACTCTTGTCCTGGCGCAGCTCTTTTTTGATTTTTTGGCTGGCAGCCATATTCATGGTTACTTCGCTGGAGTATTTATCATAACGAACATCGCCGCAGAATTTATACCAGTCACCGATTTGAATTTTATCTTCCTCTATCTGATTGTAAAAGCTTTTGACCAGCAGGCTCGATGTATGATCATAAACAGAATAGGTAACGACAAATAGACGATCATTTATCCGGTGGACATTTTTGTCCCATATTTCGCCGGCAATTGCAATATTTACCATGCCCTCCTGGACCTCATCAATTTTTACGATGGCAGCTTTATCCATATTGCCTTTTTTACTTTTCCTGATCCGCTTCTCAGCAGGAGGCTCTGCCACTACCTGGGGAGGCCGGTCGGGGATATAAACACAATCAACGGCTTGCTTTGTTTCATTCTGTATCAAAAGGATTCTTACCAGAATACGCAGCCGATAATGCTGCCAGAACCAATCAGCTGTCTGGGTGCAAATATCTTTTTCCAGTATTTCTTGATAAATCAGAGGGGCACGGGTGATAAAATCGATGCGGCCTGATGCAATTTCAAACTCCACCTCATCCCATTTGTCCAATTGGGGAAAAGTTAAGTCATCATTGCCTTTTATGCCGCTGCTAATGATGGAAGTGATTTTTTCCTTATAATTTTGCGGTGTCTGGCAGATCTCCACCTGGTCAAGAAAAGAAAAGCATCCTTTGATCTGATCCGCGGTTTTATCGATTTGCTCACCGGGCAACAAATCAGCAGCTTCAATATGTAATCGCCAGATCCCTTCCTGATTCCACGCTTCTACTTTGCGGATCATTGACTCTTGCCACAGGCTGGCCAGTTCTTCATTTATATTATTCCTTAAAAAGACGGCAAATTCTCTGGTCACATAAAATCCCCCCGGGTTCCCTAGTTAAGCCTGACGATGCTTTTTAATCCTTCTATGTCCGATAATTCTTTGATTACCTCTTCAATGGTCATGGGAGCAGGCGTCTGCAATAATAATTCTATTTCCAGATCATCGTTTTCTATCCTGGTCAATTGGATGTTTTTAATCAGTACTCCCATTTCCCCAAGAATTGAACCCAATACGCCTATTTGCCCGGGCCGGTCTTTCACTATCATGACCACCCCTTTAAATTCCCTCATGCCGGTGAAATACTGCTCGAATCTGACAAAATAAATCAAAACAAACAAAATGACCGCCGTGGTAACAATTGCCGGCAGGTATAAACCAGCACCAACTGCCAGGCCGATACATGCTACCACCCATAATCCTGCTGCAGTGGTAAGTCCCCTGACTGTTGCACCTTCCCGCATGATGGTCCCGGCACCCAAAAAACCAATTCCGCTCACCACTTGGGCTGCAATCCTGCCCGGATCAGCATTGACCGTTTGGTAGTACTGATAATACATATCCAGTGATACCACCATAGCCAGAGCGGAACCCACACAAACCAGGGTGTAGGTCCTGAGGCCTGCGGGCCGGCTCAGGCTTTCCCTCTCCAGTCCTATGAAACCGCCCAATAATGCGGCCAGTACCAGCTTGATTATGATTTCATACTCGGACATCTGCTTTTCACATCACCTTATGTTATTTACCGATGATACTTTGTACCATGGCCAGAGTTTCATCAATATTGACCAAAAAAGATTCCTTTTCCCATCTTTTCTTCATTTCAACCTTATTTTCCTGCAAAGCTTTGGGACCAATAGTGATGCGCAAGGGGATGCCGATCAGGTCAGCATCCTTAAACTTCACCCCGGCCCTTTCGTCACGGTCATCCAGCAATACTTCGATCCCCAGATCAGTCAGTTCCTGATAGATTTTCTCCGCCAGATCTTTTTGTACGGCCTGGTTGAAATTCACCGGCACGATGATAACTTGATAGGGGGCGATGGGCAGCGGCCAGATAATACCATTTTCATCATAGTTTTGTTCTACTGCGGCGGCCATGGTCCTGGAAATTCCAATCCCATAACATCCCATTACAAATTGCTGTTCCTGACCCCGGGCATCTAAAAAGGCCGCCTGCATTGCCTCTGAATAACGGGTACCCAGTTTGAATATATGTCCCACTTCGATGCCGCGCATGATCTGCAAGCGACCTTCACAGCCGGGGCATTTATCACCAGCAACAGCATTGCGCAGATCCACCACGGCCTTGGCCGTAAAATCCCGGCCGGCATTTACATTGGTGTAATGGTAATCATCTTCATTGGCACCACAGGCAAAATTCTTCATTGCGGCAACTTCCAGATCGACATAAACTTTGATTTTCATCCCCACCGGTCCCAAAGAGCCGAAGCCTGCTCCACAAACCTCTTTCACCGTGTTCTCATCGGCCATAAACATGTCACTGGCCGATAAGATGTTTTTAAGTTTGATCTCGTTTAATTCCCGGTCCCCCCTGACAAGTGCGGCAATCAGTTCTCCATCGGCATAATACATCAGGGTTTTGACCTGTTCTGTTTTGGGGATGCCCAGAAAATCGACAATATCATTAATGGTCCTTTGCCCGGGGGTATGGACTTTGTTCAAGGGCCGGGACTCGGGTACATCCCGTGATGTCTGTTCTGGGGAACATTCCGCTTTTTCTACATTGGCGGCATAATCGCACAAGGGACAATAAACGATTTCCGATTCACCACTGGCAGCCAGCACCATGAATTCATGGCTTTCATTACCGCCGATGGCGCCGCTGTCAGCCAGGACTACCCTATAATCCAGTTTAAGGCGGTTATATATCCGTTGATAAGCATCATGCATCTTTTGATAGGACAAATCCAACCCTGCTTCATCAACATCAAAAGAATACAGGTCTTTCATAATAAACTCCCGGCCCCGCATCAAACCAAACCGGGGCCTGATCTCATCCCGGTATTTATTCTGGATCTGATAAAGTAAAAGGGGCAACTCCTTGTAGGAATGCACTTCCCCATCGACCAGGGTAGTTACCAGTTCTTCATGGGTGGGGCCCAGGGCAAATTCTCTTTTATGCCGGTCGCCCAGTTTAAACATTTCATCACCATAAAGTGACCAGCGCCCTGACTTATCCCATATCTCCCGGGGCTGTATTATGGGCATTATAATTTCCTGCCCGCCGGCCCGGTCCATTTCTTCCCGGACGATATCCTGGATTTTGCGCAGGACTCGTCTGGCCAGAGGCAGGTAAGTATATACCCCGGCAGTGTTTCTTCTAATAAAACCCGCCCGCAGCAAAAGCTGATGGCTGACAATCTCTGCTTCACTGGGGATCTCTCGCAGGGTGGGATAAAATAAATGCGAAGCTTTCAAAGCTTTACCTCCTTAATCCGGATAATATTTTTCTATCTCTTCCAGCAATACTTTTACCAGATCTTTTTCCGGCACTTTTTTTATAATTTTACCATTTTTAAATAATAAACCATTGCCCATCCCTCCGGCAATACCCAGGTCGGCTTCCCGGGCTTCACCGGGGCCATTGACAACACAGCCCATTACCGCTATTTTGATGGGCTTAGCAATTTTTCGGATCCGCTGGTCAACTTCTTCGGCCAGTTCAATCATATCTATTTCGCAACGACCGCAGGTAGGACAGGATATTAATTCAGCTCCCCGGTCCCGCAGCCCAAGATTACGTAAAATCTCATAGGCTGCCCACACTTCATCCCGGGGATCAGCCGTCAAAGAAACCCTCAGGGTATCACCAATGCCGTCAAAAAGCAGTATCCCCATACCCAGGGCTGATTTAATCAAAGCCCGTTCCTTGGTGCCTGCTTCTGTTATGCCAATATGCAAGGGATAATCCACCAGTGCCGCAATTTTACGGTAAGCCTCTATACTGAGCAAAACAGAAGAAGATTTCAAGGAGAGCTTTATCTGATCAAAACCCAGGTCTTCCAGGAGTTTTACATGTCCCAGGGCGCTTTCCACCATAGCATCAGCACAGGGATGCCCATACTTGTCCAACAACTTTTTTTCCAAAGAACCGCTGTTAACCCCAATGCGAATGGGTATGCCCCGTTCCCGGCAGGCTTTAACCACTTGCTGAACCTTGACTTTATCACCAATATTGCCTGGGTTGATCCTTAAAGCATCTGCCCCGGCGGCTACACTTTCCAGGGCCAGTTTGTAATCGAAATGGATATCAGCTACCAGTGGTATATTTATACCCGCTTTGATGGCAGCAATAGCCCGGGCAGCTTCAGTATCAACCACCGCCACCCGGATGATTTCACAGCCGACAGCTTCCAGATCAGCTATCTGGGCTATGGTGGCGGCTGTATTACGGGTATCGGTGGTGGTCATCGACTGCACCGCAATCGGATGGTCTCCTCCCACCGGCTGATTCCCGATCCTTATCACCTTTGATTTCCGTTCCATAATATTTAACCTTTGATCAAACGTATAATATCATTATAAGTAACCAGGACGATTAAGAGCATCAAGAGCATAAAGCCCACCCAGTGGATAAACCCTTCCTTTTCCGGGTCCAGGGGTTTTCTCCTCACTGCTTCCACCAGGGAAAAAACTATTTTGCTGCCATCCAAAGCCGGTATGGGCAATAAATTAATCAATCCCAGGTTGATGCTTAAAAAGGCGGCGAAATTCAATACAAAAACCGGACCGATCCGGGCAACATCACCAACCAATTTGGTGATCCCCACCGGACCGGCCAGATCGTTGACCGCTGCCCCTCCGGTAATCAGCATCCCTAATGATTGCAGCAAAAGAACTGTCATGGTATAAGTCTGGACCAATCCCATTTTCATTGAAGTGATAATCCCCTGCCGCTGATATTGTACCGCATTGATAACTCCAATGGTAGGATTTACACTGCCTTCCGTCCTGGACGGTGTAATTTCCAGTGCAATGATTTGACCGTTTCTTTCCACATCAACCTTTAAAACCTGACCCTCAGAGGCGGCCGCTATCTCATCAGTAAATTCATTCCAGGCAGCTATCCGGTCACCATTGACTGCTACGACCAGATCGCCTGGCTGCATACCCGCCTGGGCTGCCGGATTACCGGCAATCACTTTGCCGATAAGGGGTTCATCTACGGCAAGGGGTACCCCAATTGCAGCATAGACCAGGATAAAAATAATCAGGGCCAGGACGAAATTCATAAAAGGACCGGCGAAAGATACCAGGATCTTTTCCCAGGGCTTTCTGCTGTTAAACCCTGCAGGGTCCTCATTGTCCCCCATTTCCTCACCGGCCATGCGCACAAATCCCCCCAGGGGAAAAAGCCGCACTGAATACTGGACCTCGTCACGATTGACGGAAAAAAGTTTATAGCCAAAACCCAGACTGAATTCATGTACTGGTATGCCAATCTTGCGGGCGGTGATAAAATGGCCCCATTCGTGGGCCAGCACCAGTACCGCTATGATCAGCAATGTAATAAGTATGCTCATTTTATTTGACCTCCCTGGTAATAAGATCTTCGGTAAAATTCCTGGCCCATTGGTCAGCCATAAGGATATTCTCCAAACTTCGGGCCTCCATATTTTCATGTTTGTTCATGGTTTTTTCAACTATTACTGGGATACTGGCAAAACCAATTTGCCCGTTTAAAAAACTATTGACAGCCACTTCATTGGCGGCATTCATAACTGCCGGCAGGGTCCCCCCCGTTTTTCCCGCATGGTAAGCCAGTTCAAGGGAAGGAAACCTCTTATGATCAGGAGGAACAAAAGTGATCCGGCTCAATTCCAGAGGATTTAAATGAGCTGCCGGTGAATTATATCTTAAAGGATAACTGAAAGCATACTGTATCGGAATTCTCATATCAGCAACCCCCAGATGGGCCAGAAAAGACCCGTCAATAAACTCCACCATTGAGTGGATGATGCTTTCCGGCTGCAGGACCACTTTGATCTGCTGGTAACTGGTCTGAAACAAATGGTGGGCTTCAATCACTTCCAGTCCTTTATTCATCATGGTCGCAGAATCGATGGTGATCTTGGGCCCCATTTTCCAGTTGGGGTGTTTTAAAGCCTCTTTGACACTTACCTTTTGCAGCTGCTCCTGGCTAAAATCGATAAAGGGGCCGCCGGAAGCAGTCAGCCATATATTTTTTACCGCCTGGGGTGAAACTCCCAGACATTGGAATATAGCCGAGTGCTCACTGTCAACTGGTATTATATCAATATTATAAGCGGCCGCCGTCTCCATTACAATTTCACCTGCAGCCACCAGGGTTTCTTTATTGGCCAGGGCAATTTTTTTCCCCGCTCTGATAGCAGCCATAGTAGGCAAAATCCCCACTGCTCCGCTTAAAGCTATCAAAACCAGGTCGGCCTCTTCAAGGGCGGCTAACTCACTTAAGCCCTCCACCCCATTAAAGAGTTTTAATTTCCCTGCAGTGCCTTCCCGCAGATGCTTATAGGCTTCCCCGTCATTGACGGCTGCAGCTGCAGGCCGGTATCGGTCTATTTGTTCCAGCAGTTCTTCCCATTCATCTCTGGCGGCCAGACCTGTGACTTGAAATTTATCTGCATGCAGGTCGATCACTTCCAGTGCCTGACGCCCAATGGAACCGGTGGAACCAAGAATAACCACTTTAATTTTCTGGTCAGAATTCATCAGGTCCTCCTTTGCAGGATGCGATCAAATAATCCAGCCCGATAACAGGCAATGATTATGACCATCAATACCGGGCCCGCGATCATCCCCGCTACCCCCCCAAGTTTCAGTCCTATATAAAGGGACATAACGGTAACCAGAGGATGCAGGCCAATATTGTCACCCAGTATTTTGGGTTCGGCAAATTGGCGCACAACAGAAGTGGTCGCGTAAAGAACCAGCAGCCCTAAACCCATTGGTGTATGGCCTGTGACCAATTCCCATATAATCCAGGGAACAAAAATGGTTCCCGGCCCCACAATAGGCAAAATATCCAAAAGCCCGGTCAAAATACCAATGGTCAGATAATACTCATTTCCCATTATCTTAAGGCCGATTATAGTAATTATTGCCGTTAAGGATATCAAAATGCTGTAGGCTTTAAAAAAGCCCGCCAGGGCATTAAAAAGATGGGCAATTATATCCCTGGTCTGGGAGTGAGCTGCCGAGGGAATAAATTCAAACACGAAATTTCTGATCAAGGCCCGATCTTTAATAATAAAGAATGTTGCTACAACCGCAATGAGTATAAAAATGAAAATGCTGGGCAGAGCAGCCATTATTTGTATCATTGTGTTGACAACTGATTCGGTGAAAGTTCTTAACAAAGTTATTATGTTTTGCAGGTTATCCTGTAATGTCGATTGAACATTGGCCGGCAGATCCATCTGCAGGTAAAACAGCCTGAATTCACTGGCTCTGGCAATTATTTGCTGAATAGTGTTTTCACTGAAGGAACTTAATTTCGGATACAAACTGGATAATTCATTGATCATACTGACGATTAACAGGGATATGATATAAAAAAATCCCCCCACCGCAATGATCAAACTGATTACTACTGCCCAACCGCGGTTAAACCTGATTTTGGTTTCCAGAAAAACTACCAGCGGCTCGATCAAAACTGCTATGACCAGGGCTATGATAAAAGGCATAAGCAAAACCGGCAGTTTGATCAGGAGTGTTCCCAGCATGGGGAACATATAATCGATCAGGAGATAGAAAGTCAGCAAAACCATTACTACAATGGTCAGCTTGATCAGTATTTTCAAATATTTTTGCAGCTCAGGTTCCATCCCAGCACCTGCTTTCATACAATAAAAATCATCCAGAAATAATAAACCAGCGGCACTACCAGCAAAAAGCTGTCGAACCGGTCTAAAACCCCGCCATGACCGGGAATTATCCAGCCGGTATCTTTGACCTTAAAATTGCGTTTTATACTGGATATAAAAAGATCTCCTAATTGGGCCATAATGCTGGCCAGTATCCCTAATAATACAAGATATGCCCCTGAGGCAGTTTCCATATCCGTAATGATAAAAAACACTACTGCGGTTATTACTGTCAGCACAATACACCCCAGGGCTCCTTCCCGGGTCTTGTTGGGGCTTAGCAATGGCGCCAGTTTGTTTTTGCCCCAGAAGCGCCCCCCAAAATAACCGCCGGTATCACTGGCCCAGGTCAACAAGAAAGCCAATAAAACAGCCAGGGAACCTTGCTCCAAATCTCCCAGCCGCAAAGCAAAATTTAACATAAACCCCAGGAAGAAAGCCCCCATAAACACCAGGGCCACATCAGCCGTTTTTATCCGGGGGTAGCCAAAAACCGCCCGAATGATAAGGAGGAGCAGTGCTGCCAGTACCACCGGATAAAACCAGGCCCCCAGATAATCCGGGAGCAGTACCGCCAGAAGCAGCAAATAACCGGCAGCAACAAGAGGAAAACCAATTTCCCCCTTGATCATATGTAAATATTCATAATAACCTACCAGGGCCAGCAGTAAAACCAATCCCTGCCAGTAAAGGCCTCCGGCATAAATAATGAGCAGGATCAAGGTAATTCCTATTATAGCGCTGATGATTCGCGTCTTAAGCATAAACCCTCCTGTGATTTATTTGAGGCCGCCAAATCTTCTTTCTCTTTGCTGGTAATTCCAAATAGCCTGCATGAGAATTGACCGGTCAAAATCCGGCCACATCACCGGAGTCACAAATAATTCAGTATAAGCGACCTGCCACAGCATAAAATTGCTGATGCGCATTTCCCCCGCCGTCCTGATCAATAGATCCGGATCGGGTATATTTTGAGTATATAGCAAACTGCCGATTAAATCCTCATCAATGTCAGCAGGATTTATTTCATTATTGAGGGACTTTTCTGCAATGATTCTGACCGCTCTGACAATTTCCCGGCGGGAACCATAATTTAACGCAATATTCAAGATCATGCCCGTATTGTTTTTGGTTCTGTCCAGGGCTTTTTCAACGCCTTTTACACATTGGACCGGCAGTGCAGCATAATCTCCCGTTATCATTATTTTTATATTATTCCGGTGTAATTCATCGATTTCCTTGTCTATATATTCCACCAGCAGCTGCATGAGATAATTCACTTCTTCTGGGGGGCGTTTCCAGTTCTCGGTGGAAAACGCGTAAACCGATAAGAAAGCCACTTTGATCCGCGCACATGTTTCCACGGTCCGATGTAAAGCTTCCATGCCG
This sequence comes from Syntrophomonadaceae bacterium, assembly GCA_012515055.1. Classification (GTDB taxonomy): domain Bacteria; phylum Bacillota; class Syntrophomonadia; order Syntrophomonadales; family Syntrophomonadaceae; genus UBA1368. The sequence continues at coordinate 13,940 of JAAYZA010000319.1, forward strand.
GCTTTATGCCCCATGGTTCGCGGCATGAATTTACGGTTCGCCCAGCGCCCGTTGCCATCCATTATAATAGCTATATGCCGGGGTATTTTACTAAAATTGACACTTTTCTCGTAATCGGTTTTATCCACAGTCTTTTACCCCTTTTAATTAAAGTAGAAAACCCCCGAAAAAGGGGGCATTTAATCAATTGGTAAATAAACCGGTTTAAGAAGACTATGAACAGTCATCTTTAAACCTCCATCACATCTTTTTCTTTGGCCTGTAAAACTGCGTCAATATCTTTTATGATTTTATCGGTTATCTTCTGTACTTCATCAACGCCTTTTTTACTTTCGTCTTCGGAAACCAGCTTTTCCTTTTCCGCCTGTTTAACCATGTCATTAGCTTCCCGTCTTATGTTCCTGATAGCCACCTTGGCTTCTTCGCCCCGTTTCCTTACCACTTTGACCAGTTCCTTGCGCCGATCTTCCGTCAATTGCGGTATGGCCAGACGGATCACATTGCCGTCATTAGCAGGTGTAATGCCCAGATCAGATTTCATTATGGCTTTTTCTATGTCAGCAATACTATGTTTATCCCAGGGTTGAACCACCAGCAGCCTGGCCTCAGGAACATTGATATTGGCCAATTGGTTTAATGGTGTGGGCTCACCATAATAATCGACTACTATGCGGTCCAGCATAGCAGGATTAGCTCTTCCCGCCCGGAGTGAAGCCAGATCTTTGGCCAGGTGTTCAATAGTCTTTTTCATTCTGTCTTCAGAGTCCTGCATAATTTCTTTTAGCATTTTTTACCTCCCTACATAAGTCCCGATATTCTGACCCTGAACAACTTTTAAAATATTACCGCTCCTGGTCAGGTCAAAGACAATAATAGGTATTCCATTATCCATACACAATGAGGCGGCAGTAGAATCCATTACACCAAGACCCTTGCTGAGGACATCGATAAACTGCAGGTCTTCGAATTTTACTGCTTCCGGGTTGCTTACCGGGTCGGAATCATAAACCCCATCAACTTTCTTGGCCATTAAAATCACTTCTGCCTCGATTTCAGCTGAACGCAAAGCTGCCGCTGTGTCAGTAGAAAAATATGGATTACCAGTGCCGGCAGCAAAAATAACCACCCGGCCTTTTTCCAAATGTCGAATAGCCCTTCTCCTGATATATGGTTCAGCTATTTCTTTCATTTCGATGGCAGTCATCACCCGGGATTCTACGCCTTCATTTTCCAGCGCATCCTGCAAAGCCAGCGAGTTGATTATAGTGGCTAACATCCCCATATAATCAGCTGTCGCCCTATCCATTCCCTGGGCGCTCCCGGCCACACCCCGCCAAATATTACCGCCGCCTACTACTATAGCAACTTCCGCGCCAATTTCAACCACATCCTTAACTTGCCGGGCAATCGAGGACATGATGGTGTTGTCAATCCCGAAACCGGATGCGCCAGCTAAAGCTTCGCCACTAAGTTTTAAAACGATTCTTTTATACTTGGCGTTTTCCACGATAATTCCCTCCAGCGGCCTGGCCAGCCTTATTTTAATTGTGACATTACTTCCGCAGCAAAGTCAGCTTCTTCCTTTTCTATCCCTTCCCCCACCTCAAAGCGTGCAAATCTGCGCACACTAATATTTTCGCCAATCCGGGCTACAAATTCGTGGATCAATTCCTGTACGCTTTTGTCCGGATCTTTGATATAGGGCTGCTCTAAAAGGCAGTTTTCCTTAAAGTATTTTTCAATACGTCCTTCAACCATTTTATCCACGACTTTCTCCGGTTTGCCTTCTTCCAGAGCCTGGGATCTTAACACTTGTTTTTCACGTTCAATAATGCTCTCCGCAACTTCCTCGCGTCTTACATAGGCGGGGTTGGATGCAGCAATCTGCATAGCAATATCATAGGCCAGCTGCTTGAATTCTTCGGTTTTAGCTACGAAATCAGTTTCACAGTTAACCTCAACTAAAACCCCGATTCGTCCTCCACCATGCAGATAAGAAGCAGTGACCCCTTCACTGGCGGTGCGTCCCGCTTTTTTGGCGGCTTTGGCCAGTCCTTTGGTTCTAAGTTCATCTATGGCTTTCTCCAGATCACCCTCGGTTTCCACCAGGGCTTTCTTACAGTCCATCATTCCCGCTCCGGTTCTTTCCCTGAGCTCTTTAACCATTGCTGCTGTTATCAAAACAATAACCTCCTGTTAATTTGTTGATTGGAACCCTTTTGGCTAAAAAAAGGGGGTGTTGTAGGAAAACCTATCGCACCCCCTGGTTTTTTATTATGCCGTCACCTGAACACCCTGCTGAGCTTCAATGACCGCATCTGCTATTTTGGATGAGATCAGCTTCACTGCCCTGATCGCATCATCATTACCCGGGATGACATAATCTATTTCATCGGGATCGCAATTAGTATCTACAATCGCCACTACCGGTATTCCAAGTTTGCGGGCTTCGGCAACTGCGATTCTTTCTTTGCGGGGATCGACAATGAAAACTGCGCCGGGCAGTTTTTCCATATCTTTGATCCCGCCCAAAAATCTTTCCAGCCTTTCCCTCTCGTTGGCCAGTTTGGCCGCCTCTTTTTTGGTCAGAACATCAAAGGCGCCTTCCTCTTCCATCTTCTCCAATTCTTTTAAACGGCCCACCCTCTGGCGGATGGTTTTGTAGTTGGTCAGCATGCCGCCCAACCAGCGCTGATTAACAAAATGCATTCCGCATTTTTGCGCTTCGTCCCTGATGGTCTCCTGGGCCTGTTTCTTGGTACCGACGAAAAGGATTCCCTGACCTTCTCCTGCCACCGTCTTAATAAACTCGTAAGCCTCGGAAAATTTCTTAACGGTCTGCTGCAGGTCGATAATATAGATGCCGTTCCTCTCCATATAAATGTAGGGAGCCATCTTGGGGTTCCATCTCCGTGTCTGATGTCCGAAATGAACGCCAGCTTCCAGCAGCTGTTTCATAGTAATTACTGACACCAGCAACACCTCCTTTCAGTTTTTATTCCTCCGCCGCTTCATCCCCCTTAAAAACTATTACTAGCACTGTTTAAGAAGTCAGCCGGCGTGTGTAATCACCAACAAATAATATACCATAACACAAGAATATGTTGCAATATTTATTACTGATTCCAGAAATTATGAAAAATACTTTTCATCGGTAAACTTCGTAGTACACCAGCCGGGCAGATAAGGACCGGCTTGTGATTATTCCGGCACCAGTCTTAATTATTGCTCTTTTTGCAGTTCGGGTATAAGGTATTCATTTAAAACTTTAATATAGGTACCTTTCATCCCCAATGATCTTGATTCGATAACATTGGCGCTTTCAAATTTCCTCAAGGCACTGACAATAACCGAGCGGGTAATGCCAACTTTATCCGCGATACGGCTGGCGATTAACAGTCCCTCTCTGCCATCTAATTCTGCGATGATGTGTTCGATGGCTTCCCGTTCTGAGTATGAAAGAGTGGCCAGGGCAATTTGTACAGCAGCCTTTTTCCGAGCCTCTTCTTCCATTCTTTCTGAACGCATCCTCATGATCTCATTGGCTACTACGATAGCTCCATATTCGGCCAGGACTATATCTTCTTCGGTAAACTCCCGGTTTTCCCGCATCATTATCAAGGTCCCCACCCTGCGGGCGCCTCCGAAAACCGGAGTTACACACCAATTCCTCCGGGAACAATCACACTCGACATTCTCGGGATTGAAAAAGCATTTGCGTCCTTCCTCCAGGTTGAAATTAGCTCTGGTTTCAAGAATATTGGTAAGTTCCTGGTTGAAACTTTCTGGAAATCTTTCCGCGTGGCTCATCAAGTCTTCTATCGCGCTGCAAGTGGCTTCATCATTAAATGCATACCCGCCTATCTGACCGCGGCGGCCCACAATAAAGACACTGCATTCTAAATTCGTTGAAATCACTTCAGCCATTTCAAAATAATCCACCGGAGACTGACCTATTTTTTTGAGTATTTTGTTGATAGCCCTTGATTTTTCCAATAAAGTTTTTTCCATTTGTATTCCTCCTACAATATGTATCTGCTAAGATCATCATCCTCGACAATTTGCTGTAATCTATCATTAACATAGACAAAATCTATCACTATTTCCTGGCCCTGCATCTCCGGTGCTTCAAACAACAGGTCTTCCAGAACTTTTTCCATAATGGTCTGTAAGCGGCGCGCCCCGATATTTTCTGTTTTAGAGTTTATATCATAGGCTACCTGGGCCAGATAATCGACAGCCTCCTCACTGAAGCTTATTTTAACTTTTTCCGTAGCCAGTAAAGAAGTATATTGTTTAAGCAACGAATTATTGGGTTCCTGCAGAATCCTCTTCAAATCATCTTTCTTAAGGTTTTCCAGTTCGACTCTAATGGGAAATCTGCCCTGCAATTCAGGGATTAAATCCGAAGGTTTGCTGATATGAAAAGCTCCGGCAGCAATAAACAGCACATGATCCGTTTTTACCGGCCCGTATTTCGTCACTACTGTAGAGCCCTCCACGATAGGTAAAATGTCCCGCTGCACTCCGCCCCGGGAAACATCCGGCCCATAATTCCCACCCGGGCTGGTTATTTTATCGATCTCATCCAGGAAGATTATCCCCTCCTCTTCTGCCCGCTTGATAGCAATCCGGTACACCTCGTCCATATCGATTAATTGCTGGGCTTCCTCATTGGTTAAAATCTTTCTGGCTTCAGCAACTGTGACTCTTCTTTTTTTCTTCTTTTTAGGCACCAGATTTCCAAACATATCCTGCATATTGATGCCCATCTCTTCGACACCTGCACCAGATATAATTTCCATGAAAGAAGTGTTTTTTTCCTCCACTTCTATTTCAATGATCTCCTCTTCCAGTTCCAGCCTTTTTACCTTTTGTTTGATGATCTCCCTTTTTTGCTGGAGCTCATGGTATATATGCCTGTCATTTTCCCCTTCCACATCTTCCTCAGTTTCTCCAGCATAACCGAAGAGCATTTCCAGTGGATTTTTCATTGTTCTTCTTTTTTTGGGCAATGGCATTATATAATTGACGATCCGTTCTTCTGCCAAATCCCGGCCCTTGTTTTCCACCTCCTCATATTTTTCCATTTTGACCATGCGAATCGATGTTTCGACCAGATCCCGTACCATCGAATCAACATCTCTCCCGACATATCCGACTTCAGTAAATTTAGTGGCTTCAACTTTAATAAAGGGGGCCTTGACCAATTTGGCCAGGCGGCGGGCGATTTCAGTTTTGCCCACACCCGTGGGTCCGATCATTATTATGTTTTTCGGGTATATTTCATCCCTTATTTCTTCACTTAACTGTTTGCGGCGGTAACGGTTTCTTAAAGCGATGGCAACCGCTTTTTTGGCTTCCTGCTGTCCCACAATATGTTTGCCCAGTTCTTCCACTACTTCACGGGGAGTTATATTATACATTCCGGCCCTCCTGATTCGTTTCAATGGTTTCCAGAGAAATATGATCATTGGTATAAATACATATTTCTGAAGCAATTTTCAAAGCTTCATAAGCAATTTCCCGGGCAGACAGATCAGCAAATCTATAAAGTGCCTTGGCTGCTGCCAGTGCATAGGATCCCCCTGAGCCGATGGCAATAATATCATCATCCGGTTCAATGACTTCACCAGTACCAGATATCACCAGCATTTTATCTTCGTCAGCTACCACCAGCAAAGCTTCCAGCCTTTGCAGGGTCCTATCCGTACGCCATTCTTTGGCAATGTCCACTGCCGCTTTGGTCAAATTGCCCCCTGATTGTTTAAGTTTGTCTTCAAATTTAGCAAAAAGTGTGAAGGCATCAGCTACCGCCCCAGCGAACCCGGCAATTACCTTGCCTTCGTATAATCTTCTGATTTTGACGGCATTATTCTTCATTATGGTGTTTTGCCCAAAAGTGACCTGACCATCTCCAGCTATAGCTGTCTGGCCATTTTTTCTCACGGCTGCAATGGTTGTACCCCTGAACATGCTTACCTCCTTGGATGTGTATTATCATAGATCATTTTAATATTTTCTTTGGTTAAATGGGCATAAATCTGCGTTGTTGACAATTCTACATGGCCCAAAAGTTCCTGGACTGACCTTAAGTCTGCACCATTATTGAGCAAATGGGTCGCAAATGTGTGCCTCAAGGTGTGGGGACTGATCCTTTGATTTAAAGCAATACTATCCGCATATTTATTAACGATCATGCGGACCGCCCGGGCCGACAAACGACCCCCGAAACGGTTTAAAAATAAGGCTTCCACAGCTTTATTCTCCGGTTTAAGGTAAGTCGGGCGGCTCTTTTTCAAATAAAGCATTATGGCAGCCCTGGCTTTGCGCCCCATTGGCACCAGGCGATCTTTATCGCCCTTACCCGTTACTTTTATATATTCTTCATCAAGATCCAGATTATTCAGGTTAAGACCTGTCAATTCACTGACTCTGATTCCTGATGCATACAGGATTTCCAAAATGGCTTTATCCCTCATTCCCGCAGGCGTAGACAGATCCGGGGCCTGCAATAACAACTCCACTTCCTGGCTATATAAAAATCGGGGCAGCCGCTGCTCCTGTTTGGGAGTGGAAACTGCGGCAATCGGGTTTTCCGACAGTATATTTTCCCGGCATAGATATTTAACATAGGATTTAAGTGCCGCTAATTTTCTGGCTGCTGTTGCCCTGCTCTGGCCATTATTTTGAATATAGGCCAGGTATTCTCTGACCGACCTGTGGTTAAGACTTGTCCGGGTTAATTTTTCCGCCGGCAGTTTTTCCCGGTCGGCAAGAAATTCAGAAAACTGGATTAAATCAGTTCTATAATTGATAATAGTCAGCTGTGAAGCATTTTTCTCCACTTTTAAATAGTTTAAAAAGCTATTTATGTATTGGAACAGCATATTTTTCTTCACTCCTGTTAGAAATCCTAGCATAATTTGCAGTATTTTACAACAACTCAATAAACAATTCTGAATATTTTGTTATATCCTTCAGGGCTCTCTGGCTGTAGGCTTCATAACGCTGGGCTTTATTTCTGATCCGTGTTTCCAGGGGAGGCAGTAA
>JAAYZA010000347.1 GCA_012515055.1 Syntrophomonadaceae bacterium
ATAAATCCAGTTGTTCAATGGCATAGGGGAAAACAGGCAGATAGCGGCGATATTTATCAATTATGCCCCTTTTTTTATTCAAAAACGATGCCGTTACCTGGTTTTCAACAAATCCTAATTCTTTTATCGTCTCTGTTTTATACAGCAGGGTATATAAATGAGCCTGGGGATAAAGCTGCCGGAAATTTTCCAGGCATTTTTCCGCTCCGCCCAAACTGACTACCCAATCATGTACCAAAGCGATTTTCATTCTTCCTGCCCCTTCCTGCGGATGGATTCAAGCATCCTTGCTCTGCCAGCCTTCCAGACGGCCTTTCAAAACTGCCCGATGATATTTAAATCTATTAAAATCCCGTTTGATAAGTGCCACCACCATGCCTCCCCCCTGACGAAACAATTTGGCCAGATATAATCTGAAGGGATAACCATTCATCTTCATAACGCGCCCCATGCCTCGTCCATAGGAATAGCCGCGCTTTATGGCAGCCTCATTGTATTCTAAGATCGGTTCATCATGGTAAACCGTAAGATCAGGGTCATAATATAAATTAAATCCTGCTGCCAGAGCCTGGAACAGATAATCCGTCTCTTCTCCGCTGCCCCATTTGGATTGCGGACCAAGTCCGATACTCTCATCAAAACTTATTGCCCCGGCAACCTGGCGCCTTAAAAAAAATGTATTGGTATTACCCCTTTCAAAAATATTCTCCCTGGTGACGGCCCCCGCCTTTTTGTCGAATTTGCCTAAGCTGGTAATCCCCCTGGCGTCAATAGTCCTCCCGGTCAAAAAATCAATTTCGGGGTTATCCCTAAGATAAGCATCCACTATTTGCAGCTGGTCAGGTCCATACCAGCAGTCATCATCGGGAAAAGCCAGATACTTTCCCCGGGAAGCAGCACATCCTGTATTACGGCCCAGGGATATCCCCTGCTCCGAATGCATATGTATCAAGGTAAAATGTTGCTTATATTCATTTATTATGGGCGCTAAGCGCTGGTCTTTATTTTGGTCGACAATAATACATTCAAAATCCTGACAGCTTTGTTCTCTAAGATGCTTTAAGAATCTTTCCAGCTGCCAGGTACGGTTTAATGTCGAGATAATCAGTGAAAATCTTGGTGTCAACTTTATTTACTCCTTCCTGCGGCTGCAGAGATCTCTTTGAATACCTGCAAAGTTTCGGCCGCAGCTCTATCCCAGGTAAATTTCCCCACCTGTTCGAGACCCTGTTTGACAAGGCTGTCTCTAAATGTCTGATCTTTTAACACCTTATAAATTTGCCCCTGTATTGCTTCTATATCGTAAGGATCGAAATACACCCCCGCATCACCTGCTACCTCCGGCAATGAAGAACAACGGGACAAAATAACCGGGGTGCAGCATTGCATGGCTTCCAGAACCGGTAAACCAAAACCTTCATATAATGAAGGCAGCACCAGAGCTTCGGCCCCCGAATAAACCAGACTGAGTTCATCATCAGGCATATCGGTAAATTCCAATAGATTATCCAACTGGTATTTTTTTTTCAATAAATCCACTTCATCACCGGCGGTAAATTTTTCTCCCCCGATAACTAATTGCAAATCAGGAATTTCCTTTGTTAATCCTGCATAGGCTTCGACCAGACGCCCCAGATTTTTATGGGGTTTGCGATTGCCTATGAAAAGAAGATAACGGTGAAGGCCCCGCTTTTTTTTATACTTTTCTATTTCGCTGACTTCTGCCGCCCGGAATCTATCGCTTACCCCGTGGTAAATCACGCTGATCTTCTCTTCATCTATAGCGGGGAACATCTCCATCAGATCCTGTCTGGTCGACTGGGAAACGGTTATTATTCTTCCTGCTTTTTTTACTGCATTTTTTAACACCTGGCGGGCCAATAGTACCTGGGGGCGATTAAAATCATGGGCCAGTTTAAAATGGATCAGATCGTGAATCGTTACCGCACTGTTGGCGGGCAGGCAATAGGGTGCATTATAATGAGGGAAAAATACTATATCCTGGCTAGCCTTCCTCCTGGCCAGATAACTGCCGGACAATTGCTCCCCCCAGCTATATATCTCCTGGTTATAGGGGATAGCTTTTATTGCTTTCCTGTAACGGTCTGGAATCTCTTCCCGGCGATAATAGTTTATCTGTTCAATATCGCCGGCAATCAGATAATCAAGATCGTCTTTTAATACCATCGTTTCACGGACTATATTTCTTATATACCTGCCAATGCCGGATTTATATAACAGTCGACCATCAATGAATACTTGCATGCCTGTCTCCCTGATTCAATTTTCTGCTGCCGGATCTGGTCTGCCGGAATGGTTTAACCGCAGCCAGCCTATTCCTATTATCACCCATAGATTAAAGGCTGTGGGGGGCAGCCAGTAGGCCCCTTCGGCTGCTGCAACAAGGAGATATGTCATCAGACCCAGCAAAACTCCTCGCATAACCTTGTCACTGCGCCGCTGGATAAAATTATACAATGAAAACAATATCGGTAAAAACCACAGGATCAAACCGATGAGACCTAAGAAAGCAAAAATGGCTGGATACAACATTTCTCCGGGAATAGCAAACCTTCTTCTGGATAAGAGGCCGTAAGCGCCAAACAGTATCGCCTCCCAATGCAAAGACCCGAAGGTGCCTTCCCATAATTTTAATAAACTTTCTTTACGGTTGGACAGATTTTCTATCTGAGGCTCATGCTGCCATTCCTGGACCGACCATTCCTGGACCGACCATTCCTGGTCACCGCCGGCCCGCCTGTAAATACTCTTTCCTCCCGGTATATTGATGATCCTGGGTATTGTCCCCCAGCCCAGGAACATATTGGCCCGGTAGCGCAGTGAATCAACGACGAAGAGCAGCGAGGCTGCATATGTCAGGGGAAATACAGCCGTGACTTTTTTCCAGCCGATTTTATATATTATAAAACGGAGAAAAATATAAAAAACTACACCGACCCATACTGCCCGGGAAGCAGTAAGCAGGGCAATGGTTATAAAAACTACCATGGCCAGATAGCCCTTAAGTTTGCTGCGATCATACAGCAATTCGAATACCAGAGGGAAAAACAACAGCAGATTCACCCCGAAAACATTGCCGTTCTGGTAGGTGGAAAATATTTTGGTATATTGGCCATAGTAATTATTCTTAAGCAAAAATGACCTGGGGTCCTGAGCTTCTGTCCAGTTATAAGTTAATCCCGGTATCATTATGTTTTCTATTCCCAGAAAGAACTGTAAAACTGCGTAAACGGCAACTACTGTGAATGCCGCTATAGGAATATACAGCAATACCTTCCAGGGCAATTCATAGATCTCATCCAATAAAAGCAGAATCCATAAAATCAACGGGTACACCAGCAGCGGGACTATGGCATCAATATCCAGGAATCCCCTGTGCATATAAACATAACTGAATTTTAACAGGGCATAAAAAGCGAATACCAGCATTAAAATACTCAGGGGTTTATTCCCTTTAAACACCCTGCCCCAAT
>JAAYZA010000392.1 GCA_012515055.1 Syntrophomonadaceae bacterium
AATAAGCCCCCCCGGTTTTGCCTTCCTGTTCATATACATCTATCCAGCCGCCGGTAAATCCTTCCCTTAAAATATCTCCGTATTCTTTGCCCAGGGGTTTAAGTCCTGCCAAAACCATATCCCGGGCAGCCTCATATTCAATTTCCCCAGGGCTTTCTTTAACCAATGGGGCATAGATATCATACATATGCAGTTCATCAAGTCCCAGCACTTTCTTACGCAAGCGCAGGTATTTATACATTGGTTCCATGTTATTATGCATGGCGGTTATCAAACTGTCGTAAACAGCTGTTGAGATATTATCACTGTCCAGAGCACCGGCCAGTGCCGAAGGATATTTACGCACCCGGGCATAGAATATGTCCCTTTTAATGCTGGCATTAAGGGTTGCCCCCAGCGTGTTTTTCAATTTGCCATAGGAACTGTACAGGCTTTGAAAAGCCGCCTTTCTTACTTCACGATCCTGACTTTCCATAAAACGTCCAAATTTGCCTTTGGTCATTTCTATTTCCTGTCCCTCTTCATCCTTGATGGGAGGAAATTTTATATCGGCATTATTGATCATGCCAAATATGTTGCGGGAAGCCATTGAGATTTCAGCTGTTTGGGCCAGCAGTATTTCCTCTGCCGGTGACAGGACATGCTGTTTTTGTCGGTTCAGCTCTGCAAAATAATGTTCATAGAGTTTTAGTTCTTTGGTTTCATCAACAAAATCACGGAGTTTTTCTTCCGGTATGCTTAGTATTTCCGGAACTATGAAGGCTGCGGCACTGCCAGCCTGCACCGCCAGACTTTGGGCCCGATCAAAGAAAGACTGGTAACGGGCATTGGTATTGTCCTCATCCAGACGCATTTTAGCGTAAATATAAATCTTATCAGCCCGACGCTCCATCTTTTCTGCCAGGGTCAGCAGGGCATGAAGTGCGGCCCCCGATTCACCCAGACGGCCCTGATAAGACCCTAATTGCACACTTAATTCCTGAACCTGCTGATAATCTTCTTCCCACCCCTGCTCATCCTTATAGATATCTTCCAATTGCCAGTGGTAGTCTTTGTCTTTCTCGTTTCCTGATTTTATTTTATTTTCCACTTTAATTCTTCCTCCTTAGATAGCTAAAATCATTATACCTGGAATTAAACCTCATGCCTTAATATCTTAGCCGCTAATTCACAATTATATAAAAAAAGAAGGCATAAAATGCCCTCTTGTGCCATTACTGGTTTTTTATAAAAAAACGATACCTTTTTGTTCATCGGATTTCTTTTTAAACCAATGCATTGTCAGTCCCACTGCCAGAACGCCCAGACCTACAAAATCAGTGGTCATACCCGGATCGATGAGCATCAAGCCCCCCGCCAGGAAACATAATCGATCTATCCAACCGGTGGTGGTAAAAAGGAATCCGAATACCGCCGCTGATACAGCCGCCATGCCTGCAACAGAAGTTATAAGCAGCATCAATATTTTAGGTGAAGTGACATCGATCAATATCAAGGCCGGCGACATAACAAATATATAAGGAATGATAAATGCACCAACAGCCAGCATGGAGGCCCTTATCCCGGTCATAAACGGATTGCCGCGGGCAATCCCGGCGCCGGCAAAAGCAGCCAATGCCACTGGCGGAGTAATATCAGCAATTATGCCAAAATAAAAAGTAAACAGATGGGCAGCCAGAACCGGTACCCCCAGCTGGATGATAGCCGGAGCCGCAATCGTAGCTGTAATTATATAGTTGGCTGTTGTGGGTACCCCCATCCCCAGGATTATCGATGTAATCATGGTAAAGAACAAAGTAGGCAATAAATACCCACCGGCTAAATCAATCAAAACCGAGCCCAGTTTCAACCCCAGACCAGTTTTGGTAACTACCCCGATAATGATCCCCGCACAGGCACAGGCAATGATTACACCCAGGGCACTTCTGGCCCCATCGGCCAGCCCTTTAATAATATCCTTGATTGACATGCGGGTGGAAGATCTTAACATTGATGCCAGTATGGTTAAGGCAATTGCCCATAAAGCTGCTCGCATTGGTGTATAACCTGCCACCAGCAGATAGATGATCGCCACCAGAGGCAAGGCCAGATGACCCCGGTCAAGGAGGATTCTTCCCATCCGGGGCAGCAATTCCCGCGGGATTCCTTTTAAACCATTCTTTTTCGCCTCCAGGTGTACACCAATCATGATCCCGGTAAAATATAACAGAGCCGGAATGGCTGCCGCCTTGGCTATTTGAATATAAGGCACACCTACCATTTCCGCCATCAGAAAGGCTGCCGCTCCCATGATGGGCGGCATCAATTGGCCGCCGGTAGAAGCCGCTGCTTCAACTGCCCCGGCAAACTCCGGTTTATAACCCAGCTTTTTCATCATAGGTATAGTAAAGCTGCCGGTTCCCGCCACATTAGCCACAGAACTGCCGGAAACCGTACCCATCAAAGCACTGGACAGGACCGCCACTTTAGCCGGTCCGCCCCGGGCCCATCCAGCTATGGCATTGGCCAGATCAATGAAGAATTGGCCCAATCCCGATTTTTCTAAATATGCCCCAAATAATATAAAAAGGAATATAAAAGTTGCCGAAACCCCCAGTGGTATACCGAAAATACCCTCAGTAGTGAAATAAAGATGCTGCACCATCATTTCGGGGCTTACCCCCCGATGGGCAAAAGTACCCGGGATGTCCGGACCAACGAAGGCATAGATCAGAAACAAAACTGCTATGGTTATTATCGGCCATCCTACTACACGGCGGGCGGCTTCCAAAACCAGCAGCACTCCGATAGCTCCGAAAATCAAATCCGGGGCGGTGACCAATCCCGCCCTTAAAACCAGTTCCTTATAATTAACAACTATATACAGCGGCATGGCGGCAGCAACAACAGCCAGAACCACGTCAATCCAATGCAAATGTTCCCGGGACCAGTTTTTTCGGCTGGGAAATAATAAAAAAACCAGGGCCATGGCAAAAGAAAGATGCACGGCTCTTTGCAGATGAGCATCCAGTGAACCAAAAATCGCCGTGTACAGCTGGAATAAAGAAAAGCTGATGGCAATTAACCCTACGATCCAGCGTACCGGCCCGGCAAAAATACGAAAATCAGATTCCCGATCATACTTGGCCATGAATTGCTGTAAATTGATATCCTCTTTTGTTTCTATAGCATTTTGTTCATTTATTGTTTCGCTGCCAAGCTCCTTATCCTCCAAAACTAACTTCCTTTCCGCAATCTATGGTAGATAAATTTAATCAATGGATATCTTGCCGTTTTTATTTCTACAATGGTGCCGTCGGCGAAATAGTCGCTCAGATAATACTTATCCTCTTCGGCCAATAAAGCCAGCCTGGTAAAATCAAGGGTTACATAAGAAATCTTATCAAAAATCCTCCACATGCCGGTGAGACGATAAACGCCTTGATCATTCACGAGTTGACCTTCCTCGGATAAAAAAGGAGTACCAACTCCTAAAGACCTGAAATCAGTGCCGATAAGAATGATTTGATTATCCGGTGCAGCAACAAAATGTTCCTGCACCGGCGTTTTGTTTACAGAATGCAAATATTCAACGGTAAATTCCTTTTTCCTTCCCAGCGGCACCAATAATCCGGGTGTTCCATCCGGTGTACTGATGACTATTGTGGGAACACTAATTAATAATAACAGAACTGTTAATATTATTGCTACCCCGGTTACTATATACCGCTGCCTGAAAATCATGGAATTTATCCTTTAAAAAACTATTCGTTAAAATATTTCTCCGCCCCGGGATGTAAGGGAACGGATAAACCATCTTGAGCCGTTTCCGGAACAATCAGATTGCCCACTGAATGAGCGGCCTTAAGTGCATCCAGATTGGTGTAAATCGCTTTGGTTATATCATAGGCCAGTTGTTCATCCATTTCATCGGTAACAACCAGCATGGCTTTAACTGCCAGGGTCTGGATGTCTTCTGCCTGCTTGGAATAGGTGCCGGCGGGAATAACTATTTTGGTATAAAAGGGATAATCCGCAATCAGTTTATCAGCTATATCATCACCAACCGGTATAAGAACTACATCATGCTGAGCGGATAGGTCCTGTATAGCAGCTGTAGGGAATCCGGCAGTGATAAATCCAGCATCTATATTGCCATCTTTAAGACCATTGGCAGCTTCAGCAAAGGACAGATACTGTTCATTGATATCATCATAGGTAATACCTTCCGCAGCCATTATCTGGCGGGCATTAGCTTCTACTCCGCTGCCAGCCGCACCAACGGCAACTTTTTTGCCTTTCAGATCGGCAACTGAATTGATATTGTTCTTTTTCAGGGTAATCAGCTGACAGGTTTCCGGATATATGGTGGCCAGGGCCTTTAATCCGGCTACTTTTTGATCTGTAAACATTTCTTCGCCCTTATCAGCATAAAAAGTTATATCATTTTGGATAAAGGCCAGCTGTACATTGCCTTCTTTAAGCAGATTGATGTTAGCAACTGAAGCACCGGTAGATTCAGCCGTGGCATTTACATTGGCAACGTTTTTATTCAGCACTTCGGCCATTGCCCCGCCCAAGGGATAATAAGTACCGGCAGTTCCGCCAGTAGCAATGTTGATAAAGGTCGTCTCCACTTTGGGCGGTGCGTTATCGCCCTGTTCCCCGGACTGGCCGCCGCATCCGGCCAGTGCTAATGCCATCATGGCCACAATAAGTAATAAAGCCACTCCATTTTTACGATATTTAATCATCAAGCAAACCTCCTAATTAGTAAAAATAATGATTTCGTTGTTTTTAAGATTTGACCCCCCTTTTTAAATTTTCATAACATTATTCTAATATATATTGTACAAAGTAAAGATAATCTCCTGCCAGATCTCCGCTAAAATTCATTGGCGAAGACCGTCACCTCCCTGCCGCTTTTTATTAAAGACGCGGGAGTGGGGAGACCGCTTCCGTTTACGGTGTTAGCTGAACCCGCTCTGCCGAAAAATGGGGTCCTTTTTTTACCGGCCCAGACGTTATATAATGGAGTTACAAATAACAAGGAGGTAAGAAATTTGGCAGCTTCTTTTTTCAACAAAGTATTGGTGGCCGTTGATGGTTCTGAACAGGCGGTCCGGGCTGTGGATATGGCTGTAAGGATGGCGGAGTCATCCGTCATAGGTTCAGTTACATTGTTTAATGTCTATGACAGCGGCAGTGTTGATGTAAGGAAATTACACAGCGCCGAGAAGCTGGATATATTGCGGGAAAACTCCCAAGCCCTGCTTAAAGAATACGAAAAAAAGTTCACATCCATTGGGGTGCCCTGTCATCTGAAAACCGCCGGCGGCGAAGCGGCTTCGCTTATATTGGATTTAGTACAGAACAGCGGGGATTTTGATTTAATAATGCTGGGCAGCCGCAAACTAAATAAGTTTCAGGAAATCACCCTGGGCAGTGTCTCCAATAAAGTATCTCGGTTGGTCAAAGTACCAGTTATGATCATAAAATAAAACCAGGCAGATGGGTCTGCCTGGTTTTATCTTTTTTATGCAAAGGAGAGGCCTGAATGGCAATAGCTTTGAATCATATCGGATTGGCAGTAACTAATATAGAACATTCTGCCCAATTTTATTGCAGCCATTTTCATTTCACCAGGGGAGAACAGTACCAGCTCCCGGGGATGAAAATACTCTTGCTGCATCAGGGGCCAATGGTTATTGAACTGCTGGAAAAGGATGATGGTCTGCCTCCCGGAAACCGGGCCGGCAGATGGGATCACATCGCTTTTAAAGTCGATGATATAGACGCAGTCTGCCAGGAACTGACTGCCGGCAATGTTCATTTGATCGATGAGCAGCCACGTATGTCCGTTTTCGGCAAACGCATCCTTTTTTTAGCCGGCCCCGATGGTGAGCAGATAGAATTGACAGAACCATAAGAGGAGAAATGATTATGAAAATACTTATAGCTCCCGATTCTTTCAAAGGAGCCCTTTCGGCCAAAGAAGCAGCTGATGCCATTGAGGCGGGAATCAAAAGAGCTCTGCCCGATGCTGAATTTTCCAAAATCCCCCTGGCAGATGGGGGCGAAGGGACCGTAGACACGCTGGTAACAGCAACTGGCGGGTCCCTGATTTCCCTCACGGTCAAAGACCCTTTTTTCCGGGATGTGACGGCCAGTTATGGAATTTTGGGGGATAAATATACCGCAGTAATTGAGATGGCTGCTGCCTCCGGTCTGGCCCTGCTGGATAAAACCGAACTGAATCCGCTGAAAGCCTCATCCTACGGGACTGGCCAGCTGATCAAATCAGCCCTGGACAGGGGCTGCCAAAAAATTATAATCGGTCTGGGCGGCAGTGCTGTCAATGATGGCGGATTGGGTATGCTAAACGCATTGGGTGCCAGATTCTATAATGAATCCGGCGGTGACAGCAGCATAGGCGGGCAGGGATTATTGGATCTGGCCGCAATCAATATTTCGGACTTGGACAATAGGCTGGCATCTGTAGATTTTATAGCCGCCTGTGATGTTAAAAACCCCCTGACCGGGCCGGAAGGTGCCACTTATATATTCGGACCGCAAAAAGGTGTAACCGGCCCCATGCTGGAAAACCTGGATAAGGCTATGGCCCGATACGCAAAAATGGCAGCAGATTTAACCGGAGTTAAAACTGACCAAATACCTGGTGCAGGTGCTGCCGGTGGTTTGGGAGCAGCTGTCTGCGCTTTTTTAGGGGGCGAAATACGCAGCGGTATCGAGCTGGTAATGGAAGTGACGAAACTGGAAAAACGGATGGAGCGGGTCGACCTGGTATTCACCGGCGAAGGCCGGATCGATGTTCAGACTTCCTGGGGCAAAGCCCTGTGGGGGCTGGCGCAAATGGCTCAAAAATTCCACGTCCCCATGATTGCACTGACGGGCAGCATCGGCACTGGCACCGAAATACTATTTAAAAATGGCTTTGCCGGTATTTTTACTATCGCAGAAGGTCCCCTGACTCTGGAAGAATCGATCCGAAAAAATGCCCCTTTGCTTGAATCTTCCGCCTATCGCATTTCCCTGCTGATAGATTCTTTGTATAAAAATTATATACATAATAATAAATAAAACTAACCTACATAATTTATATATAGAAGGAGCTGATAATAGTGACCAGGAACATCCGCTACAATGAATTCATGCAAGAAACTCTGGCCCAACTCCCCCGGGGCGCTTTTTTATCAGTAAAAGCCGGGGAAATAATGAATACCATGACAATAGGCTGGGGTTTTGCCGGCTTTATGTGGAGGACCCCCATGCTGATAGTGGCTGTCCGTCCCTCCCGCTACACTTTTGATCTGATGGAAAAAGCCGATAATTTTACGGTCAGTTTTCCCGCCCATGGTGAATTAAAAAAAACACTGGCAGATGTGGGGAGAG
>JAAYZA010000201.1 GCA_012515055.1 Syntrophomonadaceae bacterium
CATGGGGTTTTATGGTAATTTATTGCCGGAGTTGCAAGTTTATGCGGTTCAATATGTGAAGATTGGGTTGGGCCGATAGGAGTGAATGATTTTGTCCGGGAGTGAAACCGCCAGCCGGCAGTATAAAAAACGCATAATAAGATGGCTGCTGGTGCTTCTGGCCATGGCAGGCATTTATTTTTTATCATCACAAACCGCACCGGAGTCCAATGCTTTAAGCGGCAAAACAATTCGGGCACTTTTGTTATTATTCCGGCACGATTTTCCTGCCCTTTCCCTGACCGAACAAAAACTGATAATAAGCAGTCTGCAATCGGTGATCCGTGACGCCGCCCATATTTTGGTTTATTTGCTGCTGGGAATATTGTGTATGCTGGCATTGCTGGCTCACGACGGGAAAATGAAAAATCGGATACTGATGACTCTGGTCATTGGCACCGTATATGCTTTTCTCGATGAATTGCATCAATATTTCGTCAGCGGACGTGCTTTTGAGTTTTACGATATTATTTTGGATTGCAGCGGTCTTTTGCTGGGGATTATGATGGTTACCGGGACCCTTTGGTTCAGGGCCCGTAAGAAAAGGAGTTTATAATCACGGGGCAGCCCAATCATTCCCGGTTGAATAAGCGCTGCCAGATTTGTTTGACCAGGGATTTCCGAGGCGCTGTTTCCTCCCGGGGGGGAGTTGCTGATACCGGGGGAGAAGCCTGTACCGGGTCTGCTGGTGGGGCGGTCCGTGTGCCGGCAGTCCGAGACGGGGTTTTTGGATTTCTTTCTGCCCGGCGATCCTGCTGCAGTTGTCGACTTTTATCCCTTCTTTGCCCCTGCTGTTCAACCACATTTCTTCCCGGTTGGCCGGTTGTTTTTGGCCCCTGGCCGGTTCCCGGCGTAAAATCAGCCACTCTTCCAGACTGCTGGGTCCTGGCGGCTTGCTGGCCTTGCTGCCGGGGGCGTGAAGATGAAGGCTTCCGTTGTTCATCCGGGCCTTTTGTGCCTGTACCCGTCCGGGTTCTGGCAGATGAGTGTTTTAGTTGTTCGTTCTGGCTTTTGGTGTCTGCACTCTGCCGGGGTCGGGTGGAGACACGTTTCCGTTGTTCGTCCGGGGTTTTCGCTCTGGGTTCCTGCCGGGGCTTAACTTTTAAAGCATTGGCTTGTTTCCATTTAGCTACTGATTCCTGATTTTCATTGTAGAAATCATCGGAGGGCAGTTCGGCTTCCTCGATTAAAGTCCCGATATGTTC
This sequence comes from Syntrophomonadaceae bacterium, assembly GCA_012515055.1. Classification (GTDB taxonomy): domain Bacteria; phylum Bacillota; class Syntrophomonadia; order Syntrophomonadales; family Syntrophomonadaceae; genus UBA1368. Next base: position 1,245 of record JAAYZA010000201.1, read on the forward strand.
TTCTATTTCATAAAGACTCATTATGTCTTCGCCGGTTACTAAAGAAATGGCACGTCCTACGTTTCCTGCCCGGCCGGTTCGGCCGATCCGGTGTACATAGCCATCCATTTCCAGTGGCACATCATAGTTGATGACCAAAGACAGATCATCGATATGGATACCCCGGGCTGCCACATCGGTAGCCACCAGCAAATGAAATTCCCCCCGCTTGAATTGCTGTAAAGTGTTTAAACGTTTGGTCTGGGGGATGTCACCGTGCAGGGAGCGGGATGCGTACCCCTTGCGGGTCAGAAAGCTTTGCACCCGGTCCACGGCCAGGCGGGTGTTGCAAAAAATCACACAGCTTTCCGGCTGTTCGAAAAGTAAGAGGCGGTTTAGCTGGGTATTCTTTTCATTGTGGTTGACCCGATAATACACTTGCTCAGTAGTTTCAACGGTCATTACCGGAGACTCTATTTCAATTGTGGCCGGATTTTTCATATTTTCCCGGCATAGTCTGCGTATCTCTTCGGGGATGGTGGCAGAAAACAATAAAGTTGTCCTGTTGCGCGGCAGTTTTCTGATGATTCTTTTTACCTGATCAAAAAAGCCCATATCCAGCATGCGGTCAGCTTCATCCAGGACCAGATATTTTATATTAGCGGTTGGCAGGCTCCCCCGACGAATATGATCGAATACTCGTCCTGGTGTCCCGGTTACCAGTGAGACACCATTTTCAATAGCCCGAATCTCGGTATTGATATTATGCTGCCCATATACTGCCGTTGTTTTATGCTGTAGATGGACTGCCATCGCTTTCAGGTCGTTATCTACCTGGACCGCCAATTCTCTTGTGGGGGTCAGGATCAAGGCCTGGGGTCCTGCAGCCTGGGGATCGATCAATTGCAGCAATGAGACACCGAAAACAGCAGTTTTACCGCTGCCGGTCTTGGATATTACGATCAGATCTTTTTGATCAAGGATACAAGGAATGGCCTGTTGCTGCACCTGGGTAGGTGTTTCAAAACCCATTTTTTCAAGGGCGTGCAAAATCGGTGGTATTATCCCCAGCGCTTCAAAATTATTCTCCATATCGTTCTTCTTTCCTTATTGCTAGATACAATTGTAACATTTCCTGTGTTCTGAAAAAAGGGGGGCCTGGCGTTATTAACAGACGCACACCCGAATAAAAAGAGCATAATTATTTAAAAACGTTTTTAAGGCCAGGCATATTTTTAATCTGATGCGTCACTGGTTAAAACGGATTACAGATTATCGGCAGTTTTCTTCATAAATCCCGAACCGGTGACACAAGGCTTTGAGGCAAATATGCCCTGGGAAAAAAGGATTTAAAGAGAATAGTAAAGAATAATGCCAATATATAAAATGTTTCCCTGATGATATCATTATCAGGAATGATGCCAGAACGGAATACAAGGAATAGATATTATTTTTTCCCGACGAAAGGAGTTGTAGTATGAGTTATTCGCTGAGACTTGTTAAACAGTTCAAAAACGAATATGATCAAACCCTTATCGAAGCTTTAAAAAGCAAAAAGGATCGTTTCCCGGGTTATCAGGAATTGATCGATAAATGGGAGAATTTAAGGGTCCAGGAAAAGAACCTGCCCCAGGATCTGAAAGCATTGCTGGAAGTTGCTAACCATATCAGTGTGGCCAATGTGCTTCTGGATGAACCCCGGGCCCGCTGTGAATTGATGGAATATGATGTGCCTTTGCCCCAGGGAACAGAGCATATCGATTTCCACCTCCACTATAAAGACTTCATGATATATTGCGATGTAAGGACCATCCAGCCGGAACCCAAAAATAGCTGGGAAGCCTATAAAGCTTTTATGCAGAAGGAGTATCTGCCGGAACCCATCGAGGAAACTCCGGAAGAGGAAGAAAAACGCCGGATCATGTACAGACCGCGGGCTCTGATGGTCGACTATACGGTGGAATTCGAAAAGAAGATCGCATTGCTGGAAAATACACCGAACCTGCTCTTTGTGTTAACATTTTGCGGGGACGGGCATGATTGGGATTCCCGGCTTCTGGCTGACTTCGCTGAATACTACCTTACCGGTGTCCATAATACTGATGATCCCTATGCCAAGATAGGGGCGGAATATCTGGAAAGCAAAAAGATTGTTTTTAAGAAGAGCATTAATTATTTTGGTTATCATGAGCGGCAAAAGAATAATATTGAATACAAATGGTATGATCCCAATATCAGAAGGAAAAAGAGGAAGTAGAAAGTTGTAAAGTTGAAAGATGAAAGTGGAAAGTTGGAAAAAGTGAGGAGTAAGGTGTGAGGAGTGAGGCGTAACCCGCGCTGACGCGCGGTTTTAGGGGCTAGGGGTCAGGGGTAAGGGGTCAGGAAACCGGGAGCCTTGGGGACTGAACCTTTGTCAGGAGCCGAAGGGGAGACGAAGGGGAGACGAAGGCTGCCTTAATGGTGCTGTTTACAGCACATTGTAGTCCCCGGAGGGGGGCCCGTCCCTGTGGCGGGCCGAGCAGCAAAGCGCAGGGGAAAACCGAATAGGGTCTATCCTGCGGCGAGCTCCTTCCGTTGCCGGAGCAATCATTGTATTCCGGAAAAGCCCGGTCTTCTGCTGGTGGTATTAGGAGAGGCCGAAATCAAGGGTCAATCAAAGGTAGTTTATGTTCTGTCCGGTGTAGATTTCCATCATTTCCCGTTTGATTTTTTTGCGGATCTTACTTTTTTCAATACTGCCTAAATCTTTTGTTGCTGTGCCGAACAGATAATTATCCAGATCGAAATCCTTTAACATCATTTTGGTATGAAAAATATTGTCCTGATAAACATTTACATCGATCATCTGATATAATTTGCGGGTTTTGGCCGAAATAAAGTTCTGGATGGAATTGATCTTGTGATCGATAAAGAACTTATTGCCTGCCAGGTCGCGGGTGAAGCCCCGAACCCGGTAATCTATTATGCTGATATCCGGTTTAAAAGTATTGATTAAATAATTTAAAGCTTTCAGGGGTGAAATCTGCCCACAGGTAGATATGTCAATATCGGCCCGGAAGGTGCTTATTCCTTGGTCAGGATGACTTTCCGGGTAAGTATGCACGGTTATATGGCTTTTATCCAGATGGCCTACAATTGTTTCCGGCAGCGGGCCGGGTGATTCGGTATTATTGTCGGCGCAGGCTTCGGAGCGGCAGTTTATGGCATCTTCGGCGATGAGGATGGTGACACTTGACCCCTGGGGCTCATAATCCTGCATGGCGATATTGAGGATATTGGCACCGATGATGCTGGCTACATTGGTGAGTATCTGGGTGAGCCGTTCGGCATTGTATTCTTCATCAATGTATTCGATGTATTCGGCGCTGTGTTCCGGCTTCAGGGCATAGCAGATATCATACAGGTTAAAACTCAATGTTTTGGTGAGATTATTGAACCCATAAAGCCGCAGTTTCTTTTTAACTGGTCTTATTTCCATATTTTATCCTCGTAAAAAATAATCGACAGATGACATATATCTAGTGTAATGATGGAAGGATACTACTTCCCCCTGCCAGTGTCAAGA
>JAAYZA010000346.1 GCA_012515055.1 Syntrophomonadaceae bacterium
GCCATTTTTTCATATGCCTTCTCCGAACCCGAAGTGCCCCCTGTCATCTTAATAAATATTTTCCCTGCCCGTCGCTTTTTGTCGCCCAGGATGATCCGGGGGCCAGCCTTCAGTTCCCTGGCTTTTTTGTATTCGGGGATCTCATTTAGTATTTCCAGCACATCTTCCAGTGTCAATTGTTCTTCCCCTTTAAACTGCCGGCGGAGGAACTGGTCCACCAGATTATCGGCGGGGGAATGGACACACATAAAGGGCATATCCAGCAGCCGGGCAGCATCAACGGCTCTTTGATGATTTTGCGGCATGGTTGTCCGCCTGACTTCCGATATCCGTTCTGCCATCAGGGCTTCACCAATATTTATCGGCACCCCCGCCTCCTCCATCATATCTGCCTGTACATGCATAACATCATGAAGAGCCGCATAAGCAATCCCTTCCGGATGATGGGACAAAACTGCATCAATCTTCTGTCCCTTTTGATTCAACCGGTCAGCCAACAATATTTCCGGTGTTTCAATATCGATGCCGCACATAATGGTTTTTACCTCTTCCTCCCCTGTACCAACCAGTATCCTGGTATCACTATAGGGGTTATGGAGTGTTTCCTGGTCAAATAACATTTTTTCCTCCTCCAGAAGTTTTTCAAACTCCCTTTGTTTTTCCTCCAGGATTTTCAATAGATAATCACCGCGCATATCATTGCGTTTGCCGATTTCAACTGCTAATTCATATATCTGGCGCAGTTTCATTTTAATCATCCTCCAATCCAAATATCTGCATAATAAAAGGGGTTATATCAGTTAAAGACTGTATCATCTCATGACTAACGGCGTTGATATTATTATGAATAATAATAGTTGGCACGGGATTTAAAGTATGGGTTTCAATCGACAGATCTTCGATATTGCCATGATCACTGACGATTAATACCAGGGTCTCATCTAAATCGATGTTTCTCACACAGGTACCGATGAAATCATCCATTTCTTCAAATATTTGGACAGCCAATGTCATTTCCTGCTTATGTCCGACCCGGTCACTGATAAAATACTCGTACAAAGTAAAATCATGATCACGAACTATTCCTGCCAGGTTTTTACCCGCTTCTCCCGGGGTTAATATTTTTATATCATAGCCCCAGCTGACCAGCAGGCGGTTAGTAAAATCCTGATATACAGCCTGATCTACTTCCAGGTCATCGATGGTGCGCAGTTTCTGGCCGGAACTTAAAACCACCAGTGTGGAAGTGGACAATTTCAAACCCTGTTCCCGGGCAATGGCCAGGTATTCCTTGCGATAGGCATTGGCAAAGGTGACCTTTTTCCCCTTATCCTTCAAAACCTTCATGATGCTGCTGGCAGATATTATCTCCTGCAGTTCCTGGGTAGGATAGGCATTGATATGTTCACCAGCGATTTGGGCGGCATTTAAACCCGTCCATATGGTAGTCTGTCCAGTGGCACTCTGAGGGAGCCCCTCAATTCCCAGGCGGCTGTCCGTGGGGATAACAACGGCATTATCCCGCAAGAGTCTGCCGGTTTCCTTATACAGACAATGGCCCCCCAGAAGTCTGTCCAAATTAGGTGTCCGGGCTCGGGTATAAGGATTGTCCTCCGTCTTGCTCCCCAGGCCGAAACCATCGATAAATATCATAAGAACTTTCATCTATTTTTCCTTTAACATTCAGTGAAGATTTTGTTATTTACCAGGCTCATTTTTTATTTAAAAATTGCAGCAGCCGGTCTTTATCCCAGGTATTGATGATATCATCGGGACCCAGCCAGCCTCTTCTACCATTAATTATCCCATACTTTATCAATTCCAGGTCCTGTTTATGGTGTGCATCACTGTTGATGGCAATTTTCACACCATATTCTCTGGCTCTTCTAGCCAGCTCAGCATCGATATCCAGACGGTCAGGGTGGGAATTTATCTCCAGTGCCACCTGATGTTTATGTGCTGCCATCAGGATCCTATCAATATCCACTTCATAGCCCGGACGACGGTTTAACAGTCTACCCGTCAAATGCCCGATGATATTGACATATTTATTCCGGATGGCACGCAGGATGCGCTCCGTCTGTTCTTCCCTATCCAGATTAAAATAACTGTGGATGGAAGCCACCACGATATCCAGTGAGGCTAAAACTTCATCCGCAAAATCCAGCTGGCCCTCTTTCAGTATATCAACTTCTATGCCTTTAAAAATAGTGAAATCCTGGCACTGCCGGTTCAGAGCATCAATGACCAAACCCTGAGCAGACAGCCGTTCCTCATTTAATCCGCCGCTGATAGTAAGTGATTTGGAATGATCGGTTATGGCAATGTAGTCATATTTCATCTCCCGGGCGGCTTCCCGTAATTCTTCAATTTCCGTCCCCCCATCACTCCAGGGGGAATGCATATGCAGATCACCTTTTATATGTCTTTTTTCAATTAAAAACGGCATTTCACCTGTCCGTGACGCTTCTATTTCACCGGTATTTTCCCGCAGTTCAGGGGGGATATACTGATAGCCCAGTTTTTCATATACTTGTTCTTCATTATTCATTCCCCGCAAATTTTTAATATCGATATTTTCAAAAATGATTTCCCGGTGTTCTTTTCCCCCCGTAGTCCACACCAGGTAAGGGTAAAAGTCTTCCGGTTCCACCATGATTATTTCAAAATCGATTTGATAGGTTAGCTGGCCCGATATCAAATCCGGCTGGATCCGGTTTACCGAAATCGCCCCCGGATAATTATTCACATGATCATAAACTGCTAAAAAATCACGAGCCTCCACCAAAATATCGATATCATTTACCAGGGGCTTACCCCTTCTTAGGCTCCCCACGACACTTACAGCGGATACTGCATCAACTTCCAGTAAATAATTCTTCAATCTTTCTGCCGCCGGGCTGGCGATTCCCAATGTTGCCTGCCCGGCGTTTTGAGCCAGCATCTCGATTCCTTTGATGATATTATTTTCCGTTTTGGCCCCCAGGCCAGGCAATTTCTGAATCTCATTAGCCCGGGCAGCTTTCAGAAGTTCTTCCAGGCTTTTTATCCCCAGGTTTTCATAGATAACCCGCACAGTCTTATGGCCTAAACCTGGAATAGAAAGCATTTGAAGTACCCCTTCGGGTACTTCATTTAGGAGCTGGTCATAGTATTCGCAGCTGCCCCTATCCATCATTTCTTTTATACTGGCTTTTATAGCCTTGCCTATGCCGGGAATATCACCGATTCTGTCCAGACGGTGCAGATCATTTATATTTTCTTCCAACCGATAAATAACCTCGGCTGCATTGCGATAGGCTCTGATCCTGAAGGGATTTTCGTCCTTTATTCCCAGTATATCAGCTATCCGAACCAGGATCTGTGCCACTTCACGATTGGTCATGGCTTACCCCATTCTGTTTTTCTTTTCCTCTTCCAGGGCTTTTATCATTTCATCATAATCCTCCTGCAGTTTGTTTAATTCATCTGCCAGGTTAAGAGCGGTCAATACGGCCAATTTGGTGTTGGATAAATTGGGATTGCGCTGCTGGATCATCTTCATGCGTCTATCCACATAAGCGGCCAGCATCTCAATATATTCCGGATTTTCGGTACCTTTTACCGTATATTCTTCTCCAAATATCTCAACTACAACCCTGTTAATGTTATTTTTCATGTTATTCAGGTTGATCGCCCCCTTAAAAAACATTAATACAATATTCTATATTATGCTTTTATTCCCTTTAAATACTTTATGGCCGATAAAACCAGTAAACAGTCGGAAAAACCCGTAATCCACCAACCAGACCAATCCACCGCGGACCCGGCTTATTCAAAACAGCTGTTGCCGATAAATTCCCTGATGATTGAATTATAGGGTATATCCCTTTCCTCCAGCATGACCGGAGTAAAATAGCTCAGGAATTTTTGCAGGCGCATGGCTTCAGCATATTCCCGGTTATCAGTTCGCACCTGATTCAACAGGCTTTCTATATAGGGTTTCAATATGAATAATTCATATACCAGGGAAGAATTGAACATGGCATCAGCGTTTTCCTGGAAGGGGAAGATGTTCTTTTCCTCACCCCGACGAACAGAAGACCATCGCTTGATAGTATCCAGAGCATTACTGCCCCGAGTGCGGTTATCCCTGATGATCCTTCTCACCAGACGGCTGTCTGTTGTGGATATATTGTTGGAATAATCGATATTAAGCTGGGTTAAGGCACTAATATAAATTTTAAACTTTTGTTTGGAATAAACACTGCTGGTGAGTTCATCATTTAAACAGTGTATCCCTTCCAGAATCAGAAGTTGATCACTTCCCAGCCTTATCATCTCCCCCTGGTCTTCACAGGTGCCTTTAACAAAATTAAAAAGGGGCATTTCCACTTCATCACCATTTATCAGCTGCTGTAGATGTTCATTGAACAAATCCAATTTCAATGCATCGATGGATTCAAAATCATATTCTCCAAACTCATCAATGGGAGTGTCACAGCGGTCAACAAAATAATTATCCAGGGAAATTGCCATGGGGTTTTTGCCATTGACTTTCAGCTGAATGTATAAACGCTGGGCAAAGGTTGTTTTGCCCGAAGATGAAGGCCCGGCAATCAGAATCACACGAATATCCTTGTTCTGGCATATCTGGTCAGCAATATCCGCGATTTTTTTCTCATGGAGGGCTTCATTAATCCGTATAAGATCCTTAAAACCACCATCAGCGATAATCTTGTTGACTGCTGGAACATGAGGTGCATTAAGCATTTCCGCCCAGGCTTTTTCTTCACTGTAAATACTGGCCAGCCTTTTTTGTTCAACAAAGGGCATCACAGCTGCTGGACTTTTAGTCATGGGAGTCTGCAAAATAAGTCCGGGAGGATAATATACCAGATTGAATTTTATCAACTGTTCGGTGTTGGTCAACAATAAGCCATAGAAATATTCGTAAAATCCTTCCAGTCTGGTAACATGGATGATATTTTTATTCCTCTGCTGCAGCAGTGTCACCAGATCATCCTGATTAGCAGCAGAAAATATCTCCAGTGCCTCTTTCATATAAACGACAAGTCTTTCAATGGGCAATCGTCTTTTCACAATCTCCCGCATACGTTCTTCCAATTGTTTAACCTCACGGGGAGTGATCTCTTGATTGGAAAATTCACAAAACAGTCCATCTGACAAGGAATGCCTGGCCATAAGTATACGTCCCGGGAAAAGTTCGTCACAGGCTTTTTGTAATATAAAGAAAGCACTGCGCCGGTAAATTCTCACCCCATCTTCGTCGGAAAGATCCACCATCTCAACGGTGTCCCCTTCTTGAAGCAAATAATTCAAATCCTTCATTTCGTTTCTGACCAGAGCTGCTACTATAAGTATTTGGTGTTCAGTATAAAACCCCAGGATCAGATCTACCACTTTGGTTCCCAGGGGAACTTCTACTTTGCCTCGATCTAATAGCTCGATGTTAATCATTTCAGATTTTTCTTCCATGCTGCTCATAAAATCCTCCCCTGATTCAATTCTTATTAATATTATAACAATTTACCGTAAATATATCTTTCCCGGGAAAAAACCAGACCCGCCAGGTCCCGAAATTTCCCCGGGTCCTTTCATCCATTATCTCTGGGAAGCTCCCCAGCGTTCCTGCAGTCTTTGCAGGATTTCCTCCACAAGAGGGATCACTTCATTTTCCGTCAGGGTCTTTTCATTGGACTTGAACAACAGCCTGAAGGCCATACTCTTATAACCCTCCGGCACCTGGCCTCCCGTATAAACATCAAAAACATTCACATCATGCAAAAGACCGGATTTATCGGTTTTGATCAATTCCCGGGCCTCGGTATAAGTTACTGATTCAGGCAGCACCACAGCAATATCCCTTTTAACTGCCGGGAACCGGGTTATCTCCTGCTCCATCTTCACCGGCCGGCTAAGTTGGTACAAAACTTCAACATCGAATTCAAAAGCAGCCGTCCTGGTCTTGATATTAAAATTGTCCGTCACTCCGGGGTGGATCTCCCCGATGATCCCAATTTGCTTTTCACCGGCACTGACAATTGCCGTCCGGCCGGGATGAAAACCAGGGCGGACCGCAGCGGTAAAAGAAACACCACTGATATTTAAGCCGGCTAAGAAATCTTCCGCCAGACCTTTTAAATAGAAATAATCCAGTGCCATTTCCTTTTTGCGCCAGTGAGTTTCAGTGTTTCCGGCTATTACAGCCCCCACTTTTAAAACTTCCCGGGGCAGCAGCTTGCCAGCAGGATAAAAAACGGTACCCATTTCAAAAAAGCCCAGATTATCATTTTTACGGGCCAGATTGTCCCGGATATTCTTGAGCAGCCCCGGCAATAAGAGTGTGCGCATCACCGACTGTTCTTCTGATAAAGGATTGGCGATGGCAATACTATTTCTCCGCTCATCATCGGGATCCAAACCGATCATATCGTAGGCCGCCGGATTAATGAAAGTATAATTGACCGCTTCATGGAGATGTTTGCCCAGCAGATCCTGTATCTGGCTGCGAAACTGCTGTTCATCATCCAGTCCCCCTGGCCGGGTCACACCGCAGGATAATGTTGCCGGGATCCGGTCATAACCGTGGAGACGGGCAATTTCCTCGATCAGATCCACTTCAATAGTGATATCCGGCCGGTAGGTGGGAACCTCGACCAGGTATCCTTCCTCAGATCCGGTAACTTTAAAGCGCAATCTATCCAGACAAAGTTTGATTTGATCATCATTCAAATCAGTGCCCAGCAAATTATTTACTTTTAACGGTCTTAATCCTATTGTCAGGGGCATAACCGGCTGGGGATAAACATCGCAGACACCTTTAACCACCTCACCGCCGGCCAGCTCATGTATCAGCTGAATGGCCCGGTCAGCAGCATATAAGACCCCATTGGGGTCCACGTTTTTTTCAAAACGGATGGATGAATCACTGCGCAGGCCAAGTTTTCTTGATGACCGGCGAATATTGGTACCCAGAAAATTAGCGGATTCCAGCAAAACAGTGGTGGTGGCTTCATTGATCTCCGTGTTCTCGCCTCCCATGATTCCTGCCAGAGCGATGGGCTTTTCCCCATTGGTGATGACCAGCATTTCCCCATCCAGTGTCCGCTCAACACTGTCCAGAGTGGTAAATATCTCACCCTCTAAGGCCCGGCGCACCAGTATCTGCTTTAAACCGCCCAGCAATTCGTAATCAAAGGCATGCAAGGGCTGATTGGTCTCCAGCATCACATAATTGGTTACATCCACCACATTATTGATGGGCCGGATACCGGCTTTTACCAGGGCATCCTGCATCCATTGCGGCGATTCTTTGATTTTAACACCCTTTATCACCCGGGCAGCATATCTTTTACACAATTCAGGATCATCTATTGCAATACTTATATAATCTTCGATGACTTCATCGTTTTCCCTGATGAATATCTGCGGTATTTCCAGAGGAGCCCCGGAAAGGGCTGATATTTCACGGGCTAAATTGATCCAGCCCAGGCAATCGGCCCGATTGGGTGTCAGATCCAGTTCCAGAAGCCGGTCACCATCATCGGTTTTTTCTATACCTTCAATGGCAATGCCGGCCATTGTCAGTTCATGGGCCAGTTGTTCCGCCGGCTGATCTATTGGTACATATTTTTTTAATTGAGCTATTGAAACACCCACTGCATATCCTCCTTTAAAACTGCATTAAAAATCTTTTGTCATTTTCATAGAACAGACGCAGATCATTGATACCGTATTTGAGCATGGCAATCCTTTCGATGCCCATCCCAAAGGCAAAACC
>JAAYZA010000386.1 GCA_012515055.1 Syntrophomonadaceae bacterium
CTTTTCTGCATATTATTCATTGCTGCCACAGGATCCGAGTTTAACCGGGAACAACCGGTTTTTTCCTATGGTGTGGCCGGGCGGATCATTGTTATCGACGCCGGACACGGCGGCCTGGATCAGGGTGCTACCCGGGGCAGCTATGCAGAACATGACATAGCATTGCAGATCGCTAAAAAACTGGAATACTATTTGAGCCGGGGCGGTGCCGCTGTTATCATGGTGCGGGACAATGAAAGCGATCTGGCCGGTGATGAATTTACCGGTACCATCAGGGAACACAAGAAAACCGATATGAAACAGCGAGTGACAATAGCCAATCAGGCAAAAGCCCATTTATATATCAGCATCCATCTGAATGCAGTACCGGGGTCCGCCTGGTCGGGTGCCCAGGTTTTTTACAAACCCGGGGATGAGGAGAGTAAGATGACGGCCCGCACCATCCAGGAGGAATTGACCAGGGTTTTAGGGAATACTAACCGTAAGGCAGCCGCCGGGGATTATTATGTATTAAAAAATGTTGACATGCCGGCGGTCCTGGTTGAAACCGGGTTTTTATCCAACCCCCGGGAGGCTGAGCTGCTGGCCGATGAAGAATATCAGCGCCGGCTGGCCCACGCAATTTTTTCCGGCGCAGCGGCAGCAGCAGTACGGTCCGGTGAGAGCCCGGCAGCTGATCAATAAAGAGGTTATTTAAAACCGGGGAATGATGCCAAAATGATTATTAGAATATAAAGGGGGTCATTAAAATGATCACTTATCTGGCTTACACACCCCACCCGCCTATTATAATACCGGAGGTAGGCGGGAAGCGGGGACAGGAAGCAGCGAGCACCTTTGCCGGCATGGAGGAAATGGCCCGGCAGGCAGCCGCTTCCCAACCGGAAACACTGGTATTTCTGACTCCCCATGGCAATTTGTTCCGGGATGCCATTTCCTGTCTGGGGGGCAGGCAGCTTTATGGGGATATGGCCAGTTTTAATGCCGGGAGTGTCAGGACGAGCTGTCCCAATGATCTGGAACTGGCGGCAGCCATTGGCTATCAATGTGCGGAAAATGATATTAATTTTCTTATGATCGATGAGGATAATGCCCGGCGTTATCGCCTCAAGACCGACCTGGATCACGGGATATTAGTACCGCATTATTTTCTTACCCGAGCCGGATTGGGGTCACTGCCCCTGGTGGCTGTAAGTGTGGGGCTATTGCCCCGGGCTCAGCTCTATCAGCTGGGAATGTTCATTGCTCAGAGTGCCCGACAGCTGGGACGCCGGGTCGCGGTCATCGCTTCCGGGGATATGTCCCATCGCTTGAAGGATGAGGGGCCCTATGATTTCCACCCCGACGGACCCCTTTACGACCAGGAAGTGGAAGGTCTGCTGGCCGCCGGGAATACTCAGGGTTTATTGAATCTGCCGGAGGCCTTAAGGGAGAATGCCGGGGAATGCGGTTATGGCTCCCTGGTGGTCATGCTGGGCTGTCTGGATGGTTATCGGTATCAAAGCCGGATATTCAGCCATGAAGGGCCCTTTGGCGTAGGTTATATGGTGGCCGGTCTGGCCCCGGGGGAAGCAGGCTTGAGTTTTTGGGAGCAATGGCAGGGAAGTGCCCGGCCGCAGCAGGACCAGGACCACAGCCTCCCGGTGAAATGGGCCCGTCAGGTTTTAAAATCCTATCTGCTGACCGGAAAAATTCCGCCCCTGCCGGAAGAATTTGCGGAACTTAAAAGACAGAGGGCCGGAGCCTTCGTATCCTTGAAAAAACAGGGCAATCTGCGGGGCTGTATAGGGACCATTTCACCCTATCGGGAGGATCTGGCGGCTGAGATCGCCTATAATGCCATAAGTGCAGGAATAAAGGACCCTCGTTTCCAGCCGGTGACGATGAAGGAGTATGATGACCTGGATTTCTCCGTTGACATACTGGGTGAGGCGGAACCCTGCAGTCAGGAGGACCTGGACCCCTTAAACTATGGAGTCATTGTCAGCCGGGGCTCCCGGCGCGGTTTGCTGTTGCCGGATCTGGAAGGTGTTGATACCGTGGAGGAACAATTAAGTATTGCCCTGCAGAAGGCGGGGATAGATCCCGGGGATAATTACGAAATAGAAAGATTCAAGGTGATCCGCTATAAATAATTTATAACCCGGGATATAATGCCGGAAGATAAAATGTTTTATCACTGCCGGCATTGCCCCGGGAAGATCCTGGCGCAGAAAGGGGGCAGTGCCATGTCATTAATAGAAGCACTTTATTATGAAACCCGGGAAGACCAGCGGGTCAGATGTCGTTTATGTCCCCACCATTGCTTGATAGATGTCGGCGCCAGCGGGATATGCCAGGTGAGAAGCAATCGGGGCGGCCAATTATATACGGAAAACTA
>JAAYZA010000353.1 GCA_012515055.1 Syntrophomonadaceae bacterium
TGGTAAATGTATACTAAATGATAACATGCAATCATATAATATATAACGGGGAGTAATGATTATTAAAGGAGGTTATTGTTTGATGGATTACAGAAAGTGGTTCGTCCTGGGGGCGGGTCTGCTGGTAGGGGCAATTGCTGTGGTGCTGGTGAAGCTGGGGAATCCTGCTAACATGGGTTTTTGTATTGCTTGTTTTGAACGGGACATTGCCGGTGCATTAGGTTTGCACCGCGCCGGGGTGGTGCAGTACATTCGGCCGGAGATCCTGGGGATCGTATTGGGTGGTCTTATTACATCTATGTTTGCCGGGGAATTTAAAGCCCGGGGCGGTTCTTCCACCCTGGTGCGTTTTGCTCTGGGTATGTTTATGATGATTGGTGCTCTGGTATTTTTGGGCTGCCCATTAAGAGACATCTTAAGAGTAGCCGGCGGGGACTTCAATGCTATTGTGGGGTTAATAGGGTTTATCGCTGGTGTAGGGGCAGGGGTATATTTTCTCCGGGGCGGCTTTAACCTGGGGAAGGCAGAATACAGCCATTCCAATGCGGGCGGCTATATCATCCCGCTGCTGGTAGCTTTACTGCTGTTCTTGCTGCTTAAAGGGACTGTGTTTAATCCCGATGCGGGCGGTCCGATTTTCTTCAGTAAGGAAGGTCCCGGTTCAATGGCGGCACCAATTGCTATTTCTTTGCTGGCCGGGCTGGTTGTTGGTTTCCTATCGCAAAGGACCAGACTTTGTTTAAGCGGCGGCATCAGAGATTTTATACTTATTCGGGAAAACTATTTATTATTAGGCTTTATAGGTATTTTTGTCGGTGCATTAGTCTTGAATTTCGCTTTTGGGTTTTTCAAACCCGGATTTGCTGATCAGCCGGTGGCGCATACCATGCATATCTGGAACTTCCTGGGGTTGTTTTTGGTGGGCTTGACTGCTACTTTGCTGGGGGGCTGTCCTTTGAGACAGCTGGTGCTATCCAGTGAGGGTGATCTGGATGCCGGGGCGGTTATTTTTGGTATGATTTTCGGTGCTGCCATAGCGCATAACTTTATGTTTGCTGCTTCCGGTGCCGGTGTGGGAATATATGGTCAAATAGCCTGCGTTGTGGGCATTATCTTTGTGGGCTGGATTGGCTGGAGTTATAAAGAGGTATAGGAGGTTTTAAAAATGGAAAAAGTTGATGTCAGAGGCTTGAGCTGTCCTATGCCGGTTATCAGAGTTAAAAAACTGATCGATAAGGGCAGTAAAGAAATCAATGTTGTCGGCACCAGTCAGGTGTCAAAGGAAAATGTGAGCAAACTGGCGGCATCAAATGGTTTTGCTTTAAAAATCATCCGCGATGGCAAAGATGAATGGGAAGTTGAACTGAGTAAATAAATAATATATGTCCTGTTCCTTGAATAAGGGTTAAATTGGCTCTGCAGCGGGAAGTGAATAATGAAATCCGGCCTGACATATAATAAATTAACTTTTTTGTATGGGAGGCCGAAGATGATTTATGAATTCAAAATAGCTATGACACATGGCGACAAGGGATTCTTAAGTGATTTTGAAGATAGATTGCGCTGGATCAAGGATAAAGGATATAATGTTTTTTCCCGGGTTGAATGCGATGAGGAGGCCAATATCGATCATGTTTCCCTGGTACTCAAGGGGAAAAAAGATGATGGTACATTCCGCCAGGAAGATATAGTACACATTTTTAAACATCAGATGTCTGAAGCCCTGGCGGAGCATATCGTCAATGACTGGCAGACCAGGCTGCTGTGGAAGGAAATAAACCGGAACTGCCGCTCCCTGAGTCCGGCAGATAAAGAAAAGGTTTTTTTGAAAGCCAATAGTTTTTTGAAAAAGTGCAATGATAATGAAAGTTTGAGCATGCTGATCAATTTCGGCCGCAAAAACCGCATGGCCCATAGATTGTTTGAACATATCAACTGCCATAATAATCTGGTGGTGGAAGGATTTGTGAACTTTTGCATCAAGGAATATAACCGGGAAATAAGGTTTGCGGTGGAATTGGCCCGGGAGGAACTGCGCAATGAGCAGGAATACAATGATTTTGTGAATCTGCTGCGCCACTTTGTCGACACCCAGGTCCCCAAACTGTTTGAAATCAATTTGATGATGTATGATACGGGATTGTTCTATCTCTGGGATGGGGAAGGGGTAGAAATAGAGGAGAATTATCTAAACTATTATTTTGAGGATATGTGCCTGGATGAGATCAGTCTGGATGATGTACTGATAAGCATACTGATAACTATTGCACCCCGGCGCATCGTTTTACACCGCATCGGGGAACTGCCGGCCAGTGAGTCGGTGGAGATGATAAAAAAGGTCTTTAACGAAAAAATCTCTGTCTGTGACGGCTGTGAACGCTGTAGGCGGATGGAGGCGGAAAAAAGCGGGCATAAATAATTTAATAATTATCCCGGCCCGGGTCACCCCCGGGCTTTTTTTATGGATAATTTGCTGATTTGCCTTTATTATATTTTTTAAGTATATTTTAAAAGGTGATGAAATGAATTATCAATTACTGGCATTACCTGTTATCAGTGCCTTTATTGGTTATATTACCAATGTGGTGGCAATCAGGCTGCTGTTTTGGCCGAAAAAGCCGATAAATCTGGGTTTGTTTTCCCTGCAGGGTGTTTTGCCCAA
>JAAYZA010000371.1 GCA_012515055.1 Syntrophomonadaceae bacterium
AAAAGGACCTTTTCTCTCCAACTTTTCTCCACTCCTTTATTTCATCGAACCGGTCTGCTGTAAGACCCAATTGTTACACCAGGTGCTTCCTCCCGGATAATTTGTATTAATTGCGGGATGCCCAGGGGCTCATCCCTGGTTTTAAATGGCAGCATATCTTTAGGGTCAATGTTTAAATTGCGCAGCTGGATCATATCGATTTCAGTCTTATGCAGCAATTCCAGCAAGGCCTCCACCTGTTCAGGCAGGTCAGTAAATCCCGGATATATCAACAGGTTTATGGCCACTTTAACCTGCTTATCCCCGGCATAACCAATGGAGTTTAAAACATCACCAAAAGCATAACTCCGCGGGCGATGATAATATAGATAATCTTCTTTTACCGGGGAAAACATTGTTACTCTCATGCTGTCCAGACCTGCCTGACACAATTTTTTTATTCCGGCAGTAAAACCGGCATTGGTGTTCATGTTAATGGTCCCTTTATCGGTCTGCTGCCTGATAATACGAATAGCTTTGCTTATCCTTTCCGCATTAAGAGATGGTTCACCTTCACATCCCTGCCCAAAACTGATGATGGCCTCCCGGGCTGCTGTCAGATGTTCCAACCCCAGTTCAGCTATTTCTTCCACCTCCGGGGAAAATTCCAGACGGTTCTGCGGCGCCAGAGCTCCGGTGTGACTCTCCGAAATACAGCCGATACAATTGGCATTGCAGGAGGGATTGGTAGGTATCCCCGCCTCCCAGCGGCGATAGAATAAGTTTTGCGCGGTAAAACAACTGTATTCCAGGGAGCAATTGGCCAGCTGCCTTATAATACGGTTTTCGGGGTATTTCCTCATAAATGCCGCGATCCTTTCCGGCAGTCTTTCCGTATTATAGTTTTTAGGATGCCATTTGCGGTGTTCATCGGTTTGTATCGCCGCCGCAAATATCTTTTCATCCTTTAATCCCACCGCTGTATATCCCAGCAAGGGAAGATCCTGCTCCTCATAAGCCACCGCAGCGGGAAGCAATGTGCGGGTAAAACCCTGGGGCAGCAGTGCGGCAATGGCATAATAACTGCCCTGGTCCCCCATGGGCACCGGCTGCTCCCCTTGCATTCCTACCGGGATATGACCCGGCATCAATACCAGGGAAGCCCCCCGGGGTAAAGGTATCATCTCCCCGGCCGCCGGTTCAACCCAATTTGATCCGGTTTGCCCCAGCATTTTAAGCTGTCGGTTCTCCTTTATTTCTCCGGTTTTATCTGTGAACAATGGGAAATACATAAACGACCTCTTCCATCTATCTTGCTCTTTATAGATTAGCTTAAAGCAGAACATAAAAATAGCCCCTTTAAAAAGGGGCTGGAAGATAAGGCTTATCGGCGCAGGTATTGTAAAGGATCAAAGGTTTCGCCATTTTTCATGACCCCAAAATGCAGATGGGGGCCGGTAGTCCTGCCGGTAACACCCACATAACCGATTACCTGACCACGCAGGACCTTCTGCCCCTTCTTCACATTAAAACCGTTCAGATGGGCGTAAAGGGTCTGCCTCATATCAGCATGTTCGATAATAACCGTCTGGCCATATACTTCTTTGGTGCCGACAAAAAATATCCTGCCATCGTCGGCAGCTTTAACCGGTGTGCCAATAGATGCTGCAATATCCAGGCCGTGATGGAAACCTGATTTTCTCCAGCCATAATATGATGTTATCTCACCTTGCAGGGGCCAGGCATAAAGGTTCTTTTCCAGGCTCCGGGAAGGTTCTGCCATAACCAGTGCCGCCCGGACTGTCCCTGCCGGAATAATTAATTGCTCCCCGATCTTTAGCTTTTGGGGGTCTTTATCCCTATTCAGCTTATGCAGTTCATCAACTTCCATATTGTACAGAGCAGCAATGCTCCACATGGTTTCTCCCTTTTCCACCAGATGGCAGCGGGCATTATTCATCGGCAGTCTGATGGTTGCGCCAATGGTTAAGATACTGTCGGGATACAGGCCATTCATCGCCATGACAGTAAACATATCCACATCATAGGACCGGGATATATCCCATAATGTATCACCGGGCCTGACTTGATAGCTGCGGCTGCTTAAACTGCTTACTGTCACTTTTTTTGCTGTGCCGGGTATGAACCTGCCTTCTATCAAGGCAGCCTGAACCGGTGCGAGTCCTGCGCTCAGCAGATATACGACCAAAACCAGACTGCTCAGGACTTTTCTAATCACCATTGTCACCTCACGTTTCTGTCCGGGCAAAAAAATAAAGGCCCTGACGACCTTTATTATTGACGGAATGAAAGTCCTTTATACTTATGGGATTATTGGTAGGATCTCCGGCCCTGCCCATTGCGGCCAAACACCACCGGTGCAGCTCGCAGCAAATCCTTATTGCTCTTGGTTTTTCTCATGGTATCACTGATCAACTGCATCGTTTCGACGGGATTATATTCACTGAATGCGTTTCTCAAGTTCCAGTTCAATTCCAGTTCTTCTTCACTTAACAGCAGTTCCTCCCTGCGGGTCCCGGATCGTTTCACATCAATAGCCGGGAATATCCGGCGTTCTGCAATTTTCCTCTCCAGAACCAGTTCCATATTGCCCCGGCCCTTGAATTCTTCAAAGATAACTTCATCCATCCGGGAGCCCGTCTCAATCAAAGCTGTAGCGATAATGGTCAGGCTGCCTCCTTCTTCCAGATTGCGCGCCGCACCAAAAAACCGTTTCGGTTTATCCAAAGAAGCCGGATCAATACCCCCGGATAGAGTACGCCCACTGGGGGGAACCACTAAATTATGCGCCCGGGCCAGTCTGGTCACACTATCCATAAGTATCACCACATCTTTTTTGTGCTCGACCAATCTCTTAGCCCTTTCCAGGATCATGTCCGTGACTTTAACATGATTGTCCGGGGGTTCATCAAAAGTTGAAGCAACCACTTCCGCCTGTGTATTGCGCTGCATATCGGTAACTTCCTCCGGTCTTTCATCAACCAGCAATATGAATAATTCTACTTCGGGATGATTGGCGGAAATACCCTGGGCTATTTTCTGCAGTAATATGGTTTTACCAGCTTTGGGCGGAGAGACTATAAGTCCGCGCTGACCTTTGCCGATGGGCGAAATAAAATCGATAATCCGGGTCGACAATTCTTCCGACCTGGTTTCCAGATTCAACCGTGAAGTGGGATAAATAGGAGTCAAGGCATCGAAATGGATTCTTTTTACTGATTCTTCGGGGGGAAAACCGTTGACATCTTCAACTTTCAATAAAGCAAAAAAACGTTCATTATCTTTGGGTGACCGTACTTGTCCCCCCACACGATCACCGGTGCGCAACTCAAATTTCCGGATCTGGGAAGGAGAAACATAAATGTCCTCATGGCTGGGTATATAAGCAAAAGGCCGCAAGAATCCGTATCCATCGGGCATGATCTCCAATACACCCTGTGCCTGTAATAATTCATCTGATTTGGTCAGGGCTTTGGTTATTTCAAAAACCAATTCTTTTTTGCGCAATTTGGAATAACCGCCCAGATTCACGTCCCGTGCCAGTTGATACAATTCCAGCATGGTTTTGTTCTCCAGTTCCGAAATATTAACTTTCAAAATAGTTCTCCTTTCTAAAATAACAGCTGTAATGATTAAATTGACAGGACCAAGTCATATAAAACAACCCTGTTTTAAAAGCATTTTAATACCGTGAAAATATATGCAGGTGGTCAGCAGGGAAAAATATTCGGAAAAGCAATCGCGGGTGAGTAATCCCCTGATAGTTATTCCATGATAAGTTGTACTTAGATTATAACAATCTATTTATAAATTTAAACCTTTAAATTAATCAAACATTAGTTTTATCCGCCGGTCTTTAAATAAAGGTTTGCGGTCTAAATCATGATGGGCTTCGATATGGCGTATGGTACCGGATGTGCTTCGCATCACCAGGGTTTGAGTAACTGCCCGGCGTTTATAATATCTGACTTCTTTCAGCAAGAAGGAATTGGTGATCCCGGTAGCAATAAAGATAACATCATCAGACTGGACCAGTTCGTCAATGGTGAAAATCTTGTTTATATCCTGGATGCCCATTTCGGTACATCTTTTGATCTCATTTTCGTCTTCCGGCCACAGGC
>JAAYZA010000018.1 GCA_012515055.1 Syntrophomonadaceae bacterium
AGGAGGATGAATAAATGCAAAGAAGTGAAGCCTTAAACTGGCTGAAAGAGAACCTTAGCGACGAAAATCATATCAAGCATTCCCTGGCTGTTGAAGCCATAATGAGGGGGATCGCCGTCCGTCTGGGGGAAGATGTCGAAAAATATGGTTTGGCCGGCTTGCTCCATGACATAGATTATGACACTACCGGCGATGCACCAGAAAAGCATTCCCTTATAGGGGCGCAAATGCTGGAGGATAAAGGTTTCCCTGCTGAAATTGTTTATGCCGTCAAGGTACATAACGAGATGCATGGGCTGGAAAGAAAAAGCACATTGGACAAAGCCCTGTTTTGCTGCGACCCCGCCAGCGGCTTTATAACGGCGGCCGCCCTGGTGAGGCCGGACAAACAGCTGGCCAATGTAGCAGTCAAATCCCTGAAAAAACGCTTCAAAGAAAAGGCATTTGCCCGGGGGGCCAGCCGGGAGCAGATGGCAGCTTGCAGTGAGATCGGGCTGGAACTGGAAGAATTCCTGGCCATTTCCCTGGCCAGCATGCAGGAGATAGCGGCAGAATTGGGTTTATAGGGTAAGTATTCTGGTTAAGCTAATAAAGAAGTTTTTATATTTTCCAACCAAGGGGGAGTAAATCATTAACAAAGAAACCATTCTTGCTTATATGCGGGGTAAAAGCTATCGGCCCTTGAGCTATGGCGAACTGCTCCAGGCTTTAAATATAGAAAGCGGGGAAGAGGAGGTCAGGTTCACTAAAGAACTGGGCCGCCTGGAAAAACAGGGAGAGATCGTTAAGACCCGCAAGAATAAATATGGCCTGCCGGAGATGATGAACCTGATCAGGGGTGTGATCAACATCAACCAACGGGGTTACGGCATTTTAAAGCCGGATGATGCCAGCAATCCGGAAATATTTGTCTTCGGCAAGAACCTGAATGGGGCCATGCATCATGACCGGGTAATGGTCAGGATGCAGGACCGGGCTTTTGACGGACAGCGGCCGGAAGGTGAAGTGATCCGGGCCCTTAACCGGGCCAGCAAAGAACTGGTAGGGACCTTTGAGCGCAGCCGCTCCGCAGCCCTGGTAGTTCCCGATGATCCTCGCCAGATCTATCCCATCCATGTAAAAGTCAGCGGCAAAATGAAAGTTAAAAACGGGGATAAAGTGTTGGTATCCATAACCACCTATCCGGATAAGAACAAATATCCCGAAGGCCGGATAAGTGAAGTTTTAGGCCGTAAAGGCCAACCGGGTCTGGACGTCCAGGTCGTTATCAGGAAACATGGCTTAAAAGACTTTTTCCCTGAATCCGTGCTGAACGAAGCCCGGGAGGCAGCTGTACCCGTAAGCGAAGAAGAAAAAAACCGGCGCCGGGACCTGACCGCTGTCCGGATGGTGACAATGGACGGTGCCGATGCCAAAGACCTGGATGATGCCGTATCAATAAGCCGGACAGCTGATGGATACCGGCTCGGTGTCCACATCGCCGATGTTTCCCATTATGTAAAGGAAAAAAGCAAACTGGACAAAGAAGCCCTGGCCAGAGGCACCAGTGTGTACTTGATCGACAAAGTACTGCCCATGCTGCCGCCGGAGCTCAGTAATGATATCTGCAGCCTGA
>JAAYZA010000197.1 GCA_012515055.1 Syntrophomonadaceae bacterium
AATCCCGCTTCATCCCCCGACCCCGGTAATCAGCTTCAGCAAGGAGCAGCAATTCATTGATATCGATGCGGTGAGCCAGTTTGCGTATGGCTTTGTCTGTAACTGAATCTTTCTGTTTATAAAGCAGAACAGGATGCATATGTTCCCGTATTAGCCGGGTTACATTTTCAATCAGGGCATTGCTGCAACGCAGATCATGCAAAAACTCTGCTGCCAGTTGGGAGCCTTTAATATCGTGGCCGTAGGTAGTGATCTTGCCATCCTGCCAGATACTGGCGGCTGGTTTGCCTATATCATGGAGCAAGGCAGCCCACATCAATGCAGCAGGATTCCGGGAGAGGCTTTTAAGATGGGCAGCCATATCTACTACCTTAAGGGTATGTTCCCAAACATTACCTTCGGGATGGTTTTTAGGCTCCTGCTCACAAGCGATTAGTGCGTACAGTTCCGGGTGAAGTTGCAGCAAGAGTCCGCTGATTTCAAGATACCTTAAGCCAATGGATGGTTTAGAAGACAAGAGCAATAATTTGTTCAGCTCGGCCTGAACTCTTTCCGGGGGTATACTTTGCAGATCAGTTCTCTTCATCAATTCCAGTGTGGCCGGATGGATGGAAAAACCCAGCCGGGCGGCTAAAACTGCCCCGCGATAGACGCGCAGGGGGTCATCAGTAAAAATCTGGGGATTGGTGTGGCGGATGAGCCGGGCTGCAAGATCCTTTCTGCCCCCGGTATAATCCATAATTTTACCGGAAAGGATATCGACCATAAGGGAATTTATGGTGAAGTCCCGGCGCCGGGCGGCTTCTGCATAAGAATCACCAGGAGCGATGGTGAAATCCCACTGGGGATAACCTTTTATCTTTATTATGGGGAATATCTTCCCCATAGTTTTTACTTCACCATACTGAGCCAGCAAGGTGATCAACTCTGCCAGCCCCAGGTGGAATACTTCGATATCGACATCGTTGGTTAACGCTGCATTTTCATGGTTTACGCGGTTCCGCGCATAACCGCCGGTATAAAAAGCTCGCCCACCCTTTTGGGCTATTTCCCTGGCGATACCCGTCAGCATATTAATCTCCTTTAAAAGAAGGTTGGTAATATATTTCCCTTTAAACTGTAATTTTTGCAGTTATAATATAGTTCTTAAAGTATAGCATTTATTAATTATGTGAAAGGGAATGCTGTAAATGGAGTATAAATTGGTATAAAATATTATTGAAACTAATCCTGCCGGGTTATAATTTTCAGGAAAAATCCATTTGAACAGGGATAAAGGAGGTATTTCCCATGAAAAAATACGCGACTGCTATTATCATAGCAATTATCGCTTTTTTGCTGGGGGGAGCATTTATTGCCGACCGACAGGGTACCAATCTGTGGGCGGCGATTAATGAAGGACCCGGTGCGAGGCCAATCATTGAATATGGTTCCAATTCAACTGCGGCAGCTGTGGTACTGCCATCCGGGACAATGAATATTGCCGACATGGTTGAAAGGGCCACCCCGGCGGTAGTAAATATTAAATCTAAAATCAAAGTGAATTCTGTGGTCAATAATCCATTTTTCAATGATCCATTTTTCCGGGAGTTTTTTGGTGACAATTACCATTATGATCTGAGTCCGCAGTATGAAACCGGCATAGGTACCGGTTTTATAATCACCGCAGACGGCTATATTTTGACCAACCAGCATGTGATCGAGAATGCCGAATCAATCACTGTGCAGCTCAATGGCAAAACCGAGGAAATGCCGGCCCGGGTAATCGGCAAGGACCGGGATCTGGACCTGGCGGTTTTAAAAATTGAAGGCAGCGGCTTTCCCGTATTAAAACTGGGTGATTCTGACCTTATGCGGGTAGGTGAATGGGTGGTTGCCATTGGTCAGCCTTATGGCCTGGATCATACGGTGACGACCGGAGTAATATCTGCCAAAGGCCGGCCGATAAACATCGAAGATCGCAGCTATAAAAACCTGATTCAAACAGATGCCGCCATCAACCCCGGCAATTCCGGCGGACCTTTGTTAAATCTTAATGGAGAAGTAATTGCCATTAATACGGCTGTAAACGTAACTGCTCAGGGAATCGGCTTTGCCATCCCTGCTGATACGGTACGGGAGGTATTGGATGATCTGCTCCAGGGCAATGACATAATCCGCCCTTTTCTGGGGGTCAGCATGAGGGATATAAACGAGGAAA
>JAAYZA010000393.1 GCA_012515055.1 Syntrophomonadaceae bacterium
ACTATTTTTCTGTTTCTGCGCAGCTGGCGGAGTACCCTGATTGGGGCTGTGGCTATTCCTACTTCCATAATCACTACCTTTCTGATGATAAAGACCATGAATTTCAGTTTAAATACGATGTCTTTGATCGCCCTGTCCTTATCCATCGGTCTGCTCATCGATGATGCCGTGGTGGTCATTGAAAACATTATCAGGCATATGCATGCGGGAAAAAGCCCCTTGCAAGCGGCCCGGGAGGCTACTGCTGAAATTGGCCTGGCGGTAATGGCGACTACTTTCACCGTTGTGGCAGTTTTCATGCCGGTTGCTTTGATGACGGGTCTGGCCGGGCAGTTTCTGAAACAATTTGGCCTCACGGTTGTTTTCAGTTTGCTGATCTCTTTGCTGGTAGCCTTTACTCTGGTACCCCTGCTCAGCTCCAGGTATCTTGATATTAACGAAGAACATCGTGGTATAATTGCCTGGATTCTAAATAATTTTGAACGGGGGTTTGAATGGTTTAAGGGTCTTTACGCACGTTTGCTGGATGTGTCACTGCTCCATCGCTGGAGAACTCTGGGGATAGCAGCATTGCTATTTGTCCTCAGCCTGGCTATTGTACCTTATATGGGCACATCCTTTGTGCCGGACAGTGATTTTGGCGAGCTCAGTGTGGTTCTGGACTTGGATGCCGGTCTTACTCTGGACGCCGCTGCCCAGGCAGCAACCCAGGCGGATGAGATCATCAAACAGCATCCCGAAGTAATAAAAACCTATGTAACTGCTTCGCCCAATGAGGCTCAGATTTTTGTGCAGCTGAGCGATAAAAGCCAGCGCAAAGATTCTATAGAAGATATTGCTGCCCAATTGCGGGAGGAACTGCGGAATCAGCCCGGCTATAAGGCCAGCATGCTCCTTTATAACATCATTGCCGAACAATATGCCTGGGAGTATTGTATACAGGGCGAAGATTTAAATGTTCTGGCAGACTATGCAGAAAAAGTTCAACGGCTGCTGGAGGAATCCCCCGGTGCAGTTGATATAAGTAACAGCTATAAACCGGGCACACCAGAAATGCAGCTGCTGATCAATGGGGAAAGAGCGTCAGATCTGGGAATAAGTGCTGGCTATGTAGGCGATACCATATATACCCTTTTAACCGGTAAAATAGCTTCACAGTATAAAGATAAGGACGAGAGAATTGATGTCCGGCTGCAGCTGGCGGAAAACCAGCGCCAGGATCTCCGGGATTTAGGACGGATAAGTTTGCCCACAACGGCAGGAAATGTTGCTTTAAGTGAAGTTACCACACCAGTGTTTTCCACTTCCCCCGGTGTTATTGAACGCAGTGACCGCTCCCGGGAGATAACCCTGTCAGGTAATCTGCGCGGCGTTTCCCTGGGGACTTTTAATAAAGAGTTTGAAGAGCGGCTGGCCCAGGAATTGGATCTGCCGGCAGGTTACCGGATCTATGCCGGGGGTGATGCTGAAGAAATGGAGGATACTTTCGATTCCCTGGGCATGTCCCTGGTACTGGGAATACTATTTATATTCCTGATTCTGGCTGCCCAGTTCGAGAGCTATATAGATCCTTTCGCCATAATGTTTTCCCTGCCTTTAGCTGTCGTAGGAGCCATCCTGGGGCTGTTTCTGATGGGAAGCGACCTGAGCCTGGTGTCAATGATAGGAATAATAATGCTGATGGGTCTGGTAACCAAAAATGCCATTTTATTAATCGACTTTATCAAGCAGGCCCGAGCCCGAGGTATCGAACGTAACGAGGCCGTCCGCCAGGCAGCGGCTACCAGGCTGAGGCCTATTATGATGACCTCTCTGGCTATGATTCTGGGAATGATGCCAGTGGCCATGTCTCTAGGCGCCGGTACTGAGTGGCGGGCTCCCATGGCCCATGCCATGATCGGCGGCTTGATAACTTCCACGCTTTTAACACTGGTGGTGGTACCGGTCATCTATACTTTACTGGACGATTTGATCCAATGGCGCCGAGGGCGTCGGGCGGAAAAACAGGTAGAAGCGCAGATTTAAAATTATAAAATGAGGGAAGGGGCCTTTCATCTAAAGCTTCAGCATTTATACGGATGGGGGGATTTATTTGACAGGCTCCTTTTTAATGATCAAGAAACAGGCAACAAAAAACCCTCCGAACTCCGGAGGGTACTTGTTTTTAGATGGTGGGTCATCCGCGACTCGAACGCGGGACACCCTGATTAAAAGTC